>JAJFGD010000126.1 GCA_021776315.1 Hyphococcus sp.
GCGGGGTCATGCTGGCCAACCGCGAGCGCAAGCTTCACAAACGCTTCACCCATGGAATCGAGCCCTATAAGCTCGTCCAGCGGTTTTCCATTTGATCCGGCCTCAGATGAGACCTCAATAGAAGCCGTATCATCTGTCCGAATGTCTGTTTCGGATTCGGTCGATAGCTCGTCGCCGCAAGCAACAAGAGTAAAACAAGCAGCAATGGCCGCGACGAGTCTAACCATTTTTTCGTCCTACTTAAGCAGCCGTACCTGAGAAGGTAGATGTACCGAATGCACCGAGTTTCACATTACCAGAAATCGAATCACCTTCGGTTAGGCCTTCAAATTCTAGGGTCAGTGGCATAGGCGACGTGACTTTAGCGTGCCAGCTCAGTTTTTCGCCTTCAACTTTACCATTTTCGATGGCAGCATTTCCTGACGGTCCAGACATTTCGCCTGTTAATACGTCGCCTTCTTGTTTCAGCGTCAAAACGCCGTTTTGCTCGCCCATTGGTGTCTTGATCGTGATGTTCCACTTGCCGTCGATCGCCATTCGTTCCTCCTGTTGGATCCCCTTCGGGATCAATCTATTAAATCGCGGCAGACCTTAGCGAATGCGCCTTGCTGTGCAAGGGTCGGTTGCAGGCGATTCCACCGTCATTTTGCCCCTGAAAACCAAAGAAAATTCCCATTGCCGGAAAAGTTGGAATTGACTCTCCTCTTAGGGGAGGCCGTACACTTGGCTACATGAGAGGGTTTTTACGTATTGGTGACCTGGCCCGGCTAGGCGGTGTATCCGTCAAAGCCCTTCGATTTTATGACGAACAGGGACTTTTAAGCCCAGTTCATGTCGACCCTCAAACCGGCTACCGATACTATTCTCTCGATCAATCAAAGACATTGGCCGTGATCACCAATCTCCGCATGATCAATTTCACCATAGCCGAGATAGCCGATCTTCTCTGCAACGGTATGCCATCGACAGACGAAATCAAAATGTCGATCGCGGCAAAGCAACTTGATATCCAAACCGCCCAATCCCAACTCGCCAGCAAACTTCAACTCGCGGAAATAATGGCGCGATCGCTGGAAGACGAAACTGCTTCGGCCTTGCCGACGTTCAAGCTGGCCCCACTACCCACCCAAAATGTGTATTCGATCAAACAGACGGTGCCGCAGCTTGGGAAGCCGGTAACGGCTCTTTTTGAGCGCGCGGAAGCAATTGTCGCTGATAACAACGCACGGGCACCAACAGCACCTTTTTTGATTTTTCACGATCCTCCAACCGTAAAAGAAAGTTTAGTGGTGGAGGTTTGCATTCCCCTCGCGACTGACAGCGACCATCGACAAACTGCAACCGTTATTGATGGCAGTAATATCGCTTGTTCGGTTGTTTATGCTGGCGGCTATTTCAAAACGGAAACACTTTTCCAACAAATGTCCCGTTGGATTTACTGTGCGGGGCTGACACCGTCGGGTCCGTTGCGTGAATTGTATCATCGCTTTGGCGCGGACCAAGACGATTACCGCCTGCCACCAAAAATGATTGCACGCAATCAACACGAATATTTGACGGAATTACAAATTCCTGTCGCCTTTTCCCAACCCAACATGGAGACGTGAAATATGGCACACTCGGTCCACCACCTTGCATTAATTGGCACGAGCGCTCTTTTTGCGATTACCGCAACCGCATGTTCACAAGCACAAGCTGCCGACAGCCAAGTCATGATTGGCGGGCTGGCTCGCGATGCAGACCGACCATTGGAAAAAATCCCCGGTGTAACGTCGCATTACGGCATGGTCGAGACAAGTGACGGTGCTCGCTTGCGTACTATTTTGACGCAACCGGAAGGCACAAAGGCAAAACTGCACCCAATCATTTTCACACAATGGGTTTCATGCGGATCGGTTGAATATCGTGATGGCGGTTCTCGGGGTATTTTGGGAAAAATCGCCATGCAGTCTGGGCTATCGCTCCTTCGCGTGGAACGATCCTCAGACGGAGATAGCCAAGGCCCTGCATGTGATCAACTCGACTACGATACGGAGGTTGCCCATTACATAGAAGTCTATGATGCAATGCTTCAAGACGACCGCCTCGATGCCAGCAAAGTTTATGTCTATGGATCAAGCCTCGGATCGACAACCGCGCCGTTGGTTGCACATGTCTTGCAGCAAAAGGGATACAATATTGCCGGCATTGTGGTTCAAGGTGGCGGCGCGGAAACCTATTTAGAGCGTATGTTGACTTTTGACCGGCTCTACTTGGAACGTCGCCCGGAAGAAGTTGCACCTACAGAAATTCACGACGAAATGATTCGTCGCGCAAAATTTCACTATGAATATTTGATCAATGATCGCGACCCTGACGAAATCGCTGCAGACAGTGAAGAACTAGCCGCTGCACGAGCAGGCATACGAGGTATGCAGGATGGCGCTCATTATGGGCGCCCTTATGCGTGGCACCAACAAGCGGCAAAACGAAACTTTCTCGCCTCATGGGCCGCACTCGATGCATCAGTGTTGGTTATCTATAATGAATATGACCAGTTTGAAGCCCAATATGGACATCAGGTCATCGCCGACATGGTCAATCGGTTGCGCCCAGGAACTGCGAGCTTTGTGGTGCAAGAAAATATTGGGCATTCCAATGATCGCTTCGCGACAGTCGAAGATGCCTATGTCTGGCGCGACGGAGAACCCGCCTGGGAACAAACAGCAGATCTCATTTTGAATTGGTTGGCGCAGCCCGAATAGGCGGTTTATCGAAAGGTATTATCGCTCAAAACCAGCACCAAACCCCGTAGCACTGATCGAAACCGTATCGAAATACGAGGTACAAAAGCGCATCAATCCCAATAAGGACAGTCATCAGAGGGGCTGCGAAATAGGTAAGCATCATAACAAACCCGTCGCGTGTGACGCGCGGGCTTGGTAGGGCATGCCCCATGACGGTTTGCGTTTTCTTGCGAAGCATTGAAAACAATCATTCATGAAGTCGGCTCTAAAAACCAGCGAAATCGACACGCAAACGCAAACCGGTGACGTCGTTAATCTTCATCTGACAGGCGATGGGGAGATCCGCGTCGCTTGGGAGGGGGCAACCAAGGCTGAGTGGGACGAAATCTGCGGTTCTGGTGACTTTGCCCCGGTCTATCAATCCTTTGCCTATGGTGAGGCCTTAAATCAAATGGGGCGCAATGCCCTACATATTCGACTTTATGCTGGAGACAATTTGATCGGTGTTGCCCTTATTGAAGTTCGAAAACTCATGGGCGCTTTCACAATTGCCCATATTATGCGCGGCCCGATCTGGCACAACAAAACGCCCAACACCCAAACAAAGATCGCAGCCATCAACGTATTGCATAAAGGCCTACCTATTCGCGGTGCCCACGCACTCTTCATCGTACCGGACGGTACTGATGATATTGTGCTAAAGGGTTCCGGGTACAAACGTGTGATGACGGGCTATCACACTGCGCTCCTTGATATTTCTGATGATGAAGCTGAGATCAGCGCAAGATTGAATGGTAAATGGCGCAATCGATTGCGCGCTGCAGAAAAATCGGATCTGCGCATTTTGCCAATCAGCAAAAAGCCCGAGAAATACTCATGGCTCTTGGAGCAAGAAACCAATCGACAACAAAAAGTTGGGTATCGAACCCACGCAAATGCGTTAGCACCGTTTTATCAGTCTATTGTTGGAAAACGCAGCCTTTTTGCTTTTGAGGCCAAGAACGGCATTGATCGGGTTGGTGGTGCGTTGTTTTTAAAACATGGCACCAACGCTACTTACCATATTGGGTGGACAAATGACGACGGCAAAAACCTAAATGCCAACAACTTACTCTTGTGGCATGCGATTAAAGCCCTGAAAAAAGAAGGCGTCAAAACCCTCGACCTCGATGGTCTCAATACTGATTTTAATCCTGGAATTGCACGATTTAAGATTGGCACTGGAGCAAAAGTTGTTTCCATGAGCGGTGCCTGGACCAGGGGACCGCGTTGGCGATAAAGCGCGCCTCAATGCATCAGCTATTGCGTCGACTATCATCGCGCCATTTTTCCATGGCTTGAGAAATCGCAAAAGTCTCTCGATATTTCGGTGAGTCTGAAGGGCGCGGCGCACGATCAGACGTTAGCGCCATAATCTCTGCCAGTTTATTGTGCGCAGCACCCGACTGCCCTGCACCGATATAGGCGTGCAGCTCTACAAGTGAATCCGATAATGGGTCATCGGCGCGTATGACGAAATATGGCTCGTCGTCAGCCAGGTCACTGTAGCAATCAAATTGTGATGGGTTGGCTTTTGATCCTGTGGGGGCAGTCATGTGTGGTCGTTCCTCTAAATGAATGTTCTTTTCATCTGATTCGCGTCGATAGGCGTTAAAACACTAATCAACACAACACCGAATTCACTGATCTGCTGTTTCCTCTAGCTCTGCATCCAGGAATGCCGGCAAAATTTCCCAAAATTGCCGTGACCGGGAATTGGTCAGCAAAACGAAGCCGACATTCCTCTCGGGCAAAAACGCGATCTGTGCCCCATACCCAACATCGACACTGCCAGAATGTTTCACCACCCGCTCACCCGCATACTCATAAATCCGCCAGCCTAAGCCATAATGTGCAGCATCAAGTTTCATGACACTGCGAAGACGTCTCACCTCAGCCGGTGTCGGCACTCTTTCGGCATGGGTCATCGCCAACACATCCGCGCTAATCACGTCGGGAGCATAACCCATTTGTGCTTTCAGCCATTCGGCCATGTCGATAATGCTGGCATTGACCCCGCCAGCTGCTGGCACTCGGTAATAAGCTTCTTTTACCCCGCCAACACGCCATGCTTGGCCCCGTCTGCGCCGGTGGGGACGTGCCCAATTATCGTCTAGCTTTAAGTTCTGCAGTCCGAAGGATGCGCGCTCCATGCTGAGCGAATTGAAAAACGCAGTCTCAATCACGTCGGCATAGCTACGCCCATCGGTTTGCTCAATCACCCGCGCGGCGATATCATACATCACATTTTGATACGCATAACATTGGCCGACTGGGCAAATCGGATCGACCCCACCAAACTCACCTAATATCTCAACAGGCTCAATCCCCGCCTCAAGCAAATTGTCATAGGCATAAGGCGGTAAGCTCGTTCTGTGACTCAGTACATTTTCCAATGTCAGGTTTTTCAACTGGCTTCTATTTTTCAACCGCAGTTCTGGGACATAGCTCGATACACCATCGGAAAGAGAAAGCCTGCCGTCTTCGATGAATTGGGCAACGGCACTTGACGCAAAACCCTTTGACAAAGAAGCGATGCGAAACACGGTCGATTGGTCGATCGGATCATCGCCCGCCAATTCCCGAACACCGTAGGTGTCGAAGAATGTGACCTCACCATCGCGCACAACAACAGCAGCGAGACCGACAATATGCTCACTTTGTGCTGCTTCGGCTAGGATCGCACGTAATGCATCATCTTTTGTTGACGGAATATTGTCCGCGTTGGCGGAATTGATGCTGATTAAAAAGCAAAAAACGGTGACAAAACTACTGAGTGTATTTTTCACTTGCAGCCCTTTTACGTTACAAAATCACTGGGCTTTTGTCCCACTATTCCGTGGGTGCAATCAAGGGGTTTTACCTAAATCATTTAACTGCGGACGGGGGCTGCCTTACGGCAGGCGGATTTTCGCCCACCCCGTCCGGATTTCAGGAAAATTCGCCCGCTATCGAACAAGCTTCACTCTCTCACCTGCTTGCAGCGTTGAATTTTGGCCGAGCGCATTCAATACGCGGAACCGCTCAACTTGGTAAGCCGGGAATTTGTTCAACCGACCAAGACTAGTTGCCGTGTCGCCGCGCTGCACTGTGACCACGTCAATGCGCCGTGCCGGTGGAACATTCACAGATCGGCCATCAATCTCTCGTAACGATTCCGCTGTCTGCGTCAGGGATGACTGGATCTGCCCCCATTGTTGTGCTGGCGTCACCCAAAGGAAAACATAATGCGCATTGCCTTCCCACTGGATGGCATAGGCCGTCACATCGACCTCGCCATTTTGGGTATTCTGGCGCGACCGGCCAACAGCTGCGTTGCGACCATTGATACGAATGGATTGCGCCGGTGACATATCAACTTTCAATCCTTCAGAAATTGGGCCGTTAATCAGAGCCGCAGGCCCCTGCTCACTACCCGCCCCCATAAACTGCATCTGAGCACCGTTTTGAGAGCGCCCGTAAACCGCTTGGGTTGAGTTTTGGAGTTCAAACCCTGACGGCGCACGAAATGCGATACCGATCGTTGGATGAACAAAGTCACGACCCTGAACAAACCCTTGTTTAACGGGGTCATCGCCATAAAGAAGGCCATCAATTGTATTCAAGTAAAGATCACGATTGCGTTGTGTCGACCCGGCACCAGCTTGACGCAGAACATTTGCTTCTTGTGCTGCGCGTCGTACACGTTCTGCTGAATTTGGGTGCGTGGACAAATATTCTGGCGGTCTTTGTCGACCAGCAATTTGCGATTCCAAATTGGCCCAAGCGCCGAGTGAGTCTAAAAATGCAGCCTCCGCTAATGGGTCGTAATTTGCACGCGCTAGAAGACGAACGCCAACTTGGTCAGCTTCATATTCTTGTGAGCGGGAAAAGCGTAGAACGTATAGTTGTGCTGCTTGCCCGGCCAGTTGCGCCGTATCCGCACTACCGGTCAGAATGGCTATGGCTGCCGTACCAATTTGCGCAAGATTGCCGCGACTGACACGTTGTGCTGTGTGTCGCTCAAATACATGGCCAATTTCATGCCCAATCACGCCGGCAATTTCGGCCTCACTATTTCCCAGCGCCAACAAGCCGCGCGTAATATAAACATGCCCTGGCAAGGCCATGGCATTGATGATGGGGCTATCCAAAACGGTGAATTTGATTTGTGCATTCGGCTGATCAGATGCTGCAAGCAATCGATCAAATATACCTTGCGAATAGGCGGTGATACGTGGATCCTCAACTTCGCCACCGAAAGCTGCAAGAATTTGCGGATGTTGTTGCTGCCCGATGGCTTGCTCTTGTGAAGGAGACAATCCAAACGGTCCACCCGTGGATGAACAAGATGCGAGTACGACCGCGGCTGCAATCGCCCCGAACTGTGCAAAAACCTTTTTAGAATAGCTGAACATAATCCCGACCCCTTCTCTTCGTTGCGAATGAAGCACCGTGTTCATACGGAACAAACCTAATCGCCCCCGCGATATGGAATTATCTCAGCAAAATCGGTACAGCACAATACGAAAAGGCGCTCACTGGTGGGTGAACGCCTATCCAATAACCCGAAAAAAACAGGGATTAGTTGTCCAGAAAGCTCCGCAGTTTCCGTGATCGGCTTGGGTGCTTCAGCTTTCGCAGCGCTTTCGCCTCAATCTGGCGAATACGTTCGCGGGTCACAGAGAACTGCTGACCAACCTCTTCCAAGGTGTGATCCGTATTCATACCGATACCAAATCGCATGCGCAAAACCCGCTCTTCCCGCGGCGTCAACGAGGCAAGCACGCGCGTTGTTGTCTCGCGCAAGTTTGATTGAATGGCCGCATCAATTGGCAAGATCGTGTTTTTGTCTTCAATGAAATCACCGAGATGCGAGTCTTCCTCGTCGCCAATTGGCGTTTCGAGAGAAATTGGCTCTTTCGCGATTTTCATCACCTTACGCACTTTTTCGAGCGGCATGGAGAGCTTCTCTGCCAACTCTTCAGGCGTTGGTTCACGACCAATTTCATGGAGCATTTGACGTGAGGTACGGACGATCTTGTTGATCGTCTCAATCATATGCACCGGAATACGGATCGTTCGCGCCTGATCAGCAATCGAGCGAGTGATCGCCTGGCGGATCCACCATGTGGCATATGTCGAAAACTTGTAACCGCGGCGATATTCAAATTTATCTACTGCTTTCATGAGGCCAATATTGCCCTCTTGAATTAGATCAAGGAACTGCAACCCACGATTTGTATATTTTTTGGCAATAGAAATCACGAGGCGAAGGTTTGCTTCGACCATTTCCTTTTTAGCGATGCGTGCTTCACGTTCACCTTTTTGTACTGTCGATACGATGCGACGGAAGTCTTGAACCGTAAGACCTGTCTCTTGCGATAGATAGCCAATCTCTTCGCGGATTTCTTGAATTTGTTCACCGGCTTTGTTGACAAAATTCTGCCAGCCCTTGCCCGTCTTTTCAGAAATGCGTGGGAACCATTCAGGATCAAGTTCTGAACCGATATATTCGGCTAAGAATTCACGGCGATTAACACCATAGCTATCAGCTAGCCGCACAAGCTTGCCTTCGAGCGCCATCAAACGACGGTTAATGTCATAGAGCTGCTCAACCAACGCTTCGATCCGCTGATTATTGAGGCGAACGGAACGAACCAATTCAACGATGTCTTTTTGAAGCTTCTTAAATCGACGTGTTTGTGACGCCGTCAGGTCGTCGCCCTTCAACTGCTCTTCAATCATGATATCTTGCAGACGACGAAGCTTTTTATAGTCACTAGAAATATTGTCGAAGGTTACCATCACGCCTTCGCGCAATTCTGCTTCCATCGCAGATAGTGACAACGCGCCTTCATCAAAGTCATCTTCGTCGTCGTCTGTATTTTCAGCTTTTTCCGCTTCTTCGCGGTTGACCCGCTCGGCGACATCCGGCTGGGTCATATCGGGTCGTGCTTCCGGTCCACCGCCATAAGTGGCGTCCAGATCGATAATGTCACGCAGCAAGACCCGACCTTCCTGGAGTTCGTCGCGCCAAACCGTAATCGCTTCAAAGGTCAGTGAGCTTTCACACAGAGCCCGGATCATCGTCTCGCGGCCAGCCTCGATACGCTTCGCGATGGCAATCTCACCTTCGCGAGAGAGCAACTCAACCGTGCCCATTTCACGCAGATACATCCGCACTGGGTCATCGGTTCTGTCCGCGGACGCACCTGTGTTTGTGGTGACAACCTGGCCACCCTTTTTGTCATCTTTTGTGGCGACCGCTTTTGATTTAGACGCGGGAGCAGCAGCCGCGTCGTCATCTTCTTCTTCCTCATTCTCGACAACATTGATACCCATCTCGGAGAGCTGGGCCATGATGTCTTCTATTTGTTCGGAAGATACTTCCTCAGACGGTAGAACCTTGTTCAACTCGTCATAGGTTACAAAACCACGGGCTTTCGCCGACTTAATAAGTTTTTTGACATCCTTATCCGTCAAATCGAGGATAGGTCCGTCACCTGCTTCTGCGTCCGCTTTTTTGGCCGCTGCTTTATTCGCCATCGTCTAAAACCCTTACCGGTTAAACTTTTTTCCGACACTTGCCTTCATTCGTTCCAGCGCATCTTCGAAGCGCTCTGGTGAGTCCGTGTCGTCGCGAGTGTTCGACTCGCTTGCCCTATTCAAATTCTTTATTTCTTCCCTGGCCGCCGTCGCCGCTTTCCATGCTGTTTCGCCATCGCTGAAAATCTGAGACGCAGAACGGGCGACTTCCTGTTTGAACGTGGATTCAAACAAGTGGTGCGCCAGAGCATTTTTGAAACCCTGTTCGACCTCGTCTAACTCAGCATCGGGGCGGAGGAATCGCTGTTTCGAGAGCTCAGGGTCATTCAAAACCCGCTCCAATGGACCTACCGCGCCAGACTGCGTGAGATGGCTTCTAAGACCGGCGCTGTCAAGGGCCGGATCCACTGAAATTGCTGATAAAACCTCGCAAAGTAGGGTCTTTAGACCCCCATCACTCAAATCAAGTGACAAAAACGCCGATTCTTGCCTTTCAATCAGCCCAGGATGGTAAATTGCCGCCAAAACCAGCGCCCCTTCCCGGGCCCGATTTGTGGGCGCACCACGGCGTTTTAGATCTGGCGTGGGCTGCGCTGGTTCCGTGTAGCGAAACCCCTGGCGAGCATTGCCAGACCACTTGCCACCGCGGTTTTGGGGTCTTTGGTTTTGGCGCGCGTCGCCCGCCGGTGACCGTGGTGCTGGTCGGAATTGCTCATCAAGGCGACGCGCCAGCTCTACGCCATAGGCACCGCGCACATCATTATCAGCGATTGTTTTGGCTAAGTCACGCAAATGCGCTTTTAGCGCTGCGCGGCGTTCCGGCGTATCGAGCTGTCTGGATTGAATCTCTCGATCCCAAAGGACGTTAACAAGCGGTTGCGCCGCACCCAGAACATCTTGCATTGCTGTTGGCCCGTCCGAGCGAACCAAGTCGTCAGGATCTTGTCCTTCCGGCATAAATGCAAAGTTCAAAGATTTGCCGGGCTTCAATCCAGGTAACGCACGATCAATAGCCCGGTAAGCGGCACCCGTGCCGGCTTTATCACCGTCAAAGCATAAAACAGGTTCATCCGATGCGCGCCACAACAATGCTAACTGATCCTCGGTCAATGCAGTGCCTAGGGGAGCAACGGCACGTCGAATGCCGGCACCCCAAAGGGCCACAACATCCATATACCCTTCACAGACAATTAAAGGCGCATTGTCCTCAGCCGAGGCCGTTCGTGCAGCCGAATAATTATAAAGAACTGAACTCTTGTGAAACAGCGGAGTTTCCGGAGAGTTGAGGTATTTTGCACGGGCATTAGGATCCAAAGCGCGACCGCCAAAGGCTATAACCCGGTCACGCGCACCCGTTATCGGAAACATCACACGATTTCGAAAGCGATCAAAACTCGCCGACCCGTCATCCGGTTTGATCGTTAAACCGGCCTCTATCAGGACATCCTCAGTAAACCCCTTATTGAGGAGATAGTCTTTCAGCTCCGCCCGTCCGGTCGGCGCAAAGCCGATAGTAAACTGGTCAATCTGCTGATCTGTCACGCCTCGACCACGCAAGTAATCGAGTGCCCCGCGGCCTTGATTTCGTTTCAAGGATTTTGCAAAAAACGCGGCAGCTGCTGCGCAGGCTTCGGCCAATCCTTGTGCTTTTTGCGCCCGCTCGGCCTCCATCGGTGTTTCTGCTGGCAGAGGCAAACCCGCTTCTTCAGCTAAACGCTCGACAGCCTCATGAAAAGGCATGCGTTGGGTTTCCTGAAGAAAAGAGATGATGTCGCCATGTTTGCCGCTAGAAAAACAGTGGTAAAATCCTTTTTGGTCATTAACGAAAAAGGACGGCGTTTTCTCCTTTGTGAACGGAGATAATCCAGCCCATTCATTGCCCTGCTTCTTAAGCTTCACATAACGCCCAATGACGTCTGAAGGCCGCAAACGGGCTTTCAGCTCATCCAAAAAGTCAGGCGTGAAGCGGGGCATACGAGATTCTATCTAGTTGCGAATTATTCTTAATAACGGTCATTTTTCGAACAAATCTGACCTTGCACCAATCTTTATCCCATCATCACCGGATTCAACGCATTTTATGCGGGTTTTTTCTCCCCAAGAGGCCTGAAACGGTGATTTTAAGATTGTTTGTGCCCGACGCCGCAATTTGATAACTTAACCAAGCGGTAAAGCCGCGGGGGTGGAGTTCTCAAACAAGTTTGAACGCCAGTGACGGCGAATTTGTGCGCGAATCCCGGGGAGAGAAATATTGGGCAATCACGACGTATTCATTTCGTATTCGCGCGAGGATCGACCAAAGGTCGAGAAAATTGCGCATGCGCTGACAAATTCCGGACTTCGCGTCTGGTGGGATCCACAAATTAAAACAGGCACTGGCTTTCGCCAGGAGATCGCAGACGCACTGACCAATACTCGGTCCGTTCTAGTGATATGGTCGCGTAATTCAGTGAGTTCCAGATTTGTTTGCGACGAAGCCGATGAAGGTGCGGCCCGGGAAATCCTATTCCCCGCGCTCATCGATAATGTCGATATTCCATTGGGGTTTCGCCAAATTCAAACGGCCGACTTGACCCATTGGCGCGGCAATCTAAATGATCCTGCACTGAAAGCTTTTATTTCGACGATTGCTCATGGTGCGAACAATGCCCAAGGAGCACCGGCAAGAGTGCGCGAACCAGAATCGGCACCTGCCCCAGCTGAAAAAGTCAAAACTGCCCCAAAGGTAAAGCCCAAAAAAGTCAAAAAGCAAAAACCACCCAAGGCACCAAAGCCAGCCAAACGCGCCTATACGACCACGGGTTCAAAACGTCGCCTAGCACTTTTTGGGCAATCAATTTTTATGGCGGCATTGATCGCTGCGGCTTTTGCGGCGCTTGCCTACACATCTGATTTCGTATTTGCCGCCTACCGTCCATTTTTCGTTGGCGGTATGGGCATACTTGCCTTTTTATCTCGATACGGAACGCTTGAGGCGGACCGGGCCGCTGGGGCTGCGTCGCTGGCGCTGTTGCCGCGATCCTATATCGCTCTCATATTATTCTCTTTAATCGCCATCTCACCCTTGGTTTTAGAGGGGCGTCTCTATGCAGCGGCACTAGAAGGTGTCCAGGTCAAAGGGATTGAGGGTGCCGATATCAATCACGTTGCCGTTGCACGAAATGGCAATCGCCTCTTGACCTCATCAGACGATAATTCCGTCAAAATCTGGGACGCAAATACCGGTGTCGAACTTGGTGAATTCAATCAACACCAAAGCGACTGCGAAGAAACAGACGACGCTGGCAAGCCCCTTTGTTGGGTTTGGGGTGCAGACTTTTCGCCCGATGGATCACGTGCTGTTTCCGCATCACGAGATTTGACAGCGCGAATTTGGGAAAGCCCAAATGGGAAGTTGATAACAATACTCGAAGGGCACCGCAGCAGTGTCTATGACACTGCGTGGCATCCGGAAGAAGATATCATCGCCACGTCGAGTAGTGACGACACGATCATCATTTGGGATGCTAATTCGGGTGAAGCCATCCGAACGTTGACTGGCCACACTGGCAACGTCAACGCCATTGATTTTAGCCCTGACGGTAATCTTATTGCCTCGGCTTCTGATGACGGCATGGCGCGCTTGTGGAACTGGCGCAATGGCGGTCGTATTTCTGCCGTGTCGATTGGCGGCTCTGGCAACGACATTAATTTTTCGAATGACGGTTCAATGTTCGCAGCAGCTGCAGAAAATGGGCGCATTCGTATATGGGATACCGGATCACGCCAACGCGTTGCAACTTTCGATCATGGCGCTGAGAAAGCCTTTGCGGTTGCTTTCGCAAATGACGATACAACATTGGCGACAAGTGGCATTGATCCGATAATCCGGCTTTGGAAAATTGAAGATCAAACTGTGATTGCGGAATTGGAAGGCCACAAAGACGGTGTGCGTGGATTAGATTCCTCTGCGGATGGAACTATTATCGTCAGTGGCTCTCGCGACAATACAGCCCGCGTCTGGGACGCTAAAACAGGTGCTGAGTTGGCGACGATGGGCCATATCAAATCTGCGATGGATCTTCCAATCGCGATTGATACGCCTCCCCTCTTCGTCTCATCACAGGCACCGGTACCATTCGACTTTCAACGACATCCAAAAGAAGGCGCAATGATGCTCGGCAAGGGGATTGCTGCTGCTTTCACACTTTTACTTGGCGCATTGGTTGTCAAAGGCGTGTTCTGGTTTACCGGTGCACGGCAAATTGCGCGCCCCGTCGTTGTCACTGTATTGTTAGCCGTGTCTTCATATCTTGGTCTATTGATTGCCGCTACATTGCCTGGTGAGGCTTTGGCGCTGTGGCTAACGATCGCATTTATCCCTGCAACAATATTTGCGTTGCTACGTTGGGTGTGGCGGGTGACCATCTTAAGAAATGTCACCCAGCGAAAGCGGACGATCTAATTTAAACAAACACAAAATCGTCCGTATGGAGGCTCGCCACTGAAACCCCTGAAAGCGTGAT
>JAJFGD010000127.1 GCA_021776315.1 Hyphococcus sp.
TTTACATGTCCCCTAGGGTCCCGACACACTTGGAGAAAACCTTATATTTGGGGAACAATTGCTGGCACTGAAACCCGAACATCACTAGTTTTGCGCCATGCGCGCTATTTACGAACGATTGTTAGAGCTGCCGTTTTTTCAAAACTTGGATGACGAGGCGCTTCGCGCTGTCGCCGAAAAAGGGGCTTGGCAGTCCGTAGCCGGTGGGTGGGAGTTGTTTCGTCAAGGCGAGACATCAACAGCTCTACATTTCAACCTTTCGGGCCGTCTAATTGTCGTGCGCCATAGCCATGAAGGCGAAGAAGACGTCATCGGTTATGTTCGAACCGGGGAACCTGTCGGCGAAATGTCGTTGATTTCTGGTGAGGCTCATACCGCATCCGTATACGCGCTTCGCGATACAGAAATACTTTCTCTCAAGAGCGAAGACGTCGAAACGCTGTTGCATGATCATGGTGAATTTGCCAGTGCACTCGCACGGGTCATCTTAACGCGATCACGTCATCCCAATGCCAGTTTCCAACAATCAGCACCTCGCGTTTTCGCACTTGTCGGATCGTCACCATCAATCGATGTTGATGCGAGGGCGAAGGACCTTGCCGGTCGCATAAGTCGGTATGGAGTGCGGACCACGTGGATGCCGGTTGCCGACGAAGCGCCGCAATCGCGGGCATTTGACCATGCAGAGGAAAACCACGATGTTTTGCTCTTGGCGGCGCGCGTCGATGGCAGTCCTTGGTACCGTTTTGTCCTGCGTCATGCAGATCGTTTCCTCGTTTTAGCGCGCCGAGATGCGCGGCCTTCGAAACCATTTCCGCTAGCATTGGAAGCGGGCGGGCGCGCGAAAAAATTTCGGCTTGTTGATCTCGTGATGTTTGATGAAGGCACGCCTGCTTGTCCGGTAGTTGAATGGGCTGAAGCAATTGGGGCTGCACGCATCATTAATTGTCGCGGCAACGCCTGCGTAGAACGCTTGGCGCGCATTATTGCGGGAAAATCTGTCGGTTTGGTTTTGTCTGGGGGTGGCGCCCGCGCTTATGCCCATATTGGTGCGGTGAAAGCGCTGCGCGAGGCGCGTGTCCCAATTGACTTTGTGAGTGGCGCGTCGATGGGTGCGGTTGTTGCTGCCTGCGTCGCGATGGGTTGGTCCGATACCGAAATCGAAGACCGCATTCGCGAAACTTTTGTAAAGTCAAATCCATTAGGCGATCATGTTTTGCCCGTGGTAGCTCTAACTAAAGGCGCACGTGTTGAAGAGCGTCTGCTAAAACACTTCAAAGATACGTTGATTGAGGAAACGACTGTTCCATTTTTCTGCGTATCATCTAATCTTGTCGACGGGGCACCCCGTATTCACCGCAGTGGTGCACTTCGCAAAGCATTGCGCGCGTCGATTGCGCTTCCTGGAATTTTACCGCCAGTTGTGGACGGTGATGCCCTTTTGGTTGATGGCGCTGTCACTAATAATTTCCCTACCGATATTATGGCTACAACTCATCGGGGCTTGACGATTGGAATTGATGTCGCACGCCGCGGCGTTATCGACATTGAAGCTTTTCGAGACCCGCCCGGTTTTTTCTCTTGGCTGGCCCAAAACGGATTTGGGGCCGCACCGCCGATAATCTCGCTTTTGATGCGCACAGCCACCGCGAGACATGAGCGCACGCTAAAAGTGCATCCAGCAGATATTATGATTATACCGCAGGTCCAGGGCGTCGAACTGCGCGACTGGACTGAATATGACCGTGCGGTGGCGGCAGGCTACGAAGCGGCTAAAGAAGCCATCGAAGACCGTTGGTATACGTTAAATACGATTGCGAGTGCTGCCGATTAATGGTTTTCGGCTTTTATCGCTGTCAGCATGTAGTTAACATCTGTGTCGTCACTAATCCGCCAAATATCCATCAATGGACTGTAGGAAACACCGGTGTTTGCCGTTACCATCATGCCAGCACGGCCAATCGCCATTTTGACTTCATCCGGTTTCACAAATTTTCGCGGATCATGTGTACCTGCCGGGAGCCAACGCAAGATATACTCAGCGCCAACCTTCGCGAGTGCGAAGGCCTTGAGCGTTCGATTGATGGAAGCGATCACCGTCATTCCACCAGGCTTTACCAACGAAGCACTCGTCTTAAGAAAATGGTCGACATTCGCAACATGCTCGACGACTTCTAAATTGAGGACGATATCGAACAACGGTTCATCGGAATCTTTTAGATTTTCTACACTGGTGTTTCGATAATCAATTTCGAGACCAAGTGGTTCGGCGTGGGCAAGGGCGGTTTTGATATTGCGCTCGGCAGCATCAATCGCGACCACTTCAGCACCCAAACGGCGCATCGGTTCAGCTACCAGTCCGCCGCCACAGCCGACATCCAAGAGCCGTAAGCCCTGCAGTGGTTTTTCTGCGTGTCGATCGCGTCCAAAATGCATACAGGCACCATCGCGGATATAAGCGAGGCGCACCGGATTGAATTTATGCAATGGTTTAAATTTGCCAAACGGGTCCCACCATTCGTCAGCAATGGCCGCGAATTTTTCCACTTCACTTGGATCGATCGTGGTTTTCCCCACAAACGCCCTGCTATCTATATCTGCCTGGGCCATGGATCATTATCCTCGCTTGCGTTGTTTGGGGTCACTGCCTAGAGATACGCACAAGAAATACGTTTTCAATCACTGGATACAAGGCGGCGCATTCACGCAACCCGATTTTTTCTATGGCCCGCATCGTAATGAAATTTGGCGGTACTTCGGTCGCGGATATTGAGCGAATCCGTGCCGCAGCGGCTTTTGTCCGCCGAGAGGTGGATGCGGGCAACAGCGTCGCGGTGGTCGTATCAGCCATGTCCGGAGAGACAAACCGGTTGGTAGAGCTTAGCGAGGAAGCGGGCCCTCCAGCACCCGCTCTAGATGCCCGTTTTGTTGAATTCGATGCCATAGTAGCAACGGGCGAGCAAGTGACTGCCGGCCTTTTGGCGCTCGTTCTGCAAAATCTCGGCTACAGAGCCCGGTCGTGGCAAGGTTGGCAGATTCCACTCAAAACCGATTTGCAGCATGGTCGTGCCCGGATTACTGATATTGATGACACCAATTTGGCGGACGCCATTGACGGTGGTGAAATTGCGGTTGTTACAGGTTTTCAGGGAATCGCTGACGATGACCGGATATCAACCCTTGGCCGCGGTGGTTCTGACACATCGGCAGTAGCATTGGCGGCGGCAGTTGGCGCAGCCCGCTGTGACATTTATACTGACGTGGATGGTGTTTACACGACGGACCCGCGCCTAACAAAACTCGCAAGGCGAATCGCAAAGGTCTCGTATGAAGAGATGCTAGAGATGGCGTCCGTCGGCGCCAAGGTTCTACAGACTCGGTCTGTAGAAATTGCAATGGCCTACAATACGCCTGTCCGGGTGCTATCGAGTTTTGACCCTCCCGATGCTCCGGGGCCAGGCACTACCATCTGTAATGAGGATGATATCGTGGAACAAAAAACAGTCGCTGCAATCACGCCAGATTTTAACGAAGCATCGGTGACTGTTCTCGCCGTGCCAGATGAGCCTGGCCGGGCCGCAAGAATTTTCACACGGCTGGCCGAAGAGCGAATTAACATTGATATGATTGTGCGCAGTGCCTCGCGCGAGCAGGGGTTTGCCACCAGATCTTTCACGACGACCGAAAAAGATCTTGAACGTGCGATCGAAACTTTGAACGAAGAAAAGAAAGTAATCGGGTTTTCATCTTTGCAATCTGATCGCAATGTTGCGAAAGTTTCCGTAATTGGCCTTGGGATGAAGAGCCATGCAGGTGTCGCGGGCATCATGTTCCAAACACTGGCTGACAAAGGGATTAATATTCAAAACATTTCGACTTCTGAGATTAAAATCAGCGTATTGATTAATTCAGATGCAGCCGAATATGCGGTGCGCGCGCTTCATGACGCATATGGCCTAGACAGACAGGCTGTTGCTTCCGACCCCAAAGCTTGAGTGCAGAATGAATATTGAGAATACACGACCACCCCATGGTGGCCATGGTGAACGCGGTATAACCGTCTTGTTGCGGCGGATGCATGATGCCGTTGCTCAAGAAGGAAGCGCTCAAGACCGCCTTGATCACCTCACCAATGTGATTGCCAGCCATATTGTCGCTGATGTGTGTTCGATCTATTTGCGTAGGCCCGATGATGATTTGGAGCTTTATTCTACTGAAGGTCTCAAACGAGAGGCGGTTCATAAAACCCGATTGAAATGGGGCGAGGGCTTGGTTGGCCTGGTGGCCGAAAGTCATCGTCCGATTGTCACGAGCGATGCGCCTTCACATCCGGCTTTTGCCTATCGTCCGGAAACAGGTGAGGACCCTCTTCATTCATTTTTGGGCGTGCCACTTATTCGCTCTGGAAAGACGCTCGGTGTCTTGGTGGTTCAGAATAAAACCGCCCGTCATTATGCGGATGATGAAGTCGAGGCGGTGCAGGCCGTTGCGGCACTACTTGCAGAAATTGCTGCATCTGGGGAACTTCTAAGCCGAGAAGAAACGGCCGTCGTTGACGAAATGCTGCACCGTTCAGAGTTGCTGCAAGGGGCGGGCATCGTAGGGGGAATTGCTTCCGGGCGCGCTGTTTTTCTTCAGCCACCAGCACGCGTTCGTAAAGTCTTTGCGGATGACAGCGCTGTGGAAGCAGAACGATTGGAAGAGGGGCTAAACGCTCTTCGTACATCCGTGGATGAGATGCTGTCGCAAAATGCATCTCTTGGCGGCGTGTCTCGAGAAGTTTTAGAAACCTATCGTTTGTTCGCCTACGACCGTGGTTGGAAGGAGCGGTTGCGTGCTGCGGTATTCTCTGGGCTAACGGCTGAGGCTGCCGTCGAGCAAGTGAAGACGGAAAACCGCGCAAGAATGTTGCAGGCGCGAGATCCATATTTGCGTGAACGTTTGCATGATCTTGATGACCTAGCGCATCGATTGTTGCGCCTATTGTCTGGCGAGACAGTGGGCGCAAGCGATGCCATGTTTGAAGACACTGTTCTCGTTGCTCGGGAAATGGGTCCAGCTGAATTGCTTGAATATGATCGCAAATCCCTGAGGGGGCTTGTGTTGGGCGAGGTCTCAGCGACGTCTCATGTGGCGATTGTCGCTCGGGCTCTCGATATTCCTATGGTAACCGGTGTTGGCGATGCCATTGATCGATGTGAGCAGGGAGACTCGCTGCTAATCGACGGTGACAGTGGCGAAATCCATATTCGTCCGGCATCAGATGTTGTTGAGGCCTACCGCGCCAAACGCGAATTGCAGACTGAACGACAAGCCGCTTTCGCAAAAGAGCGAGGCCAACCGTCGAGAACAAAAGATGGTGTCAATATTGCCATTATGATGAATGCAGGTCTGGCCCTAGATATGCCGCATCTTGAATCAACAGGTGCGGCGGGCGTAGGTTTGTTCCGCACTGAATTGCAGTTTCTCGTTGGTTCACAGCTGCCGAGTGTTGCGTCGCAAGAAAAGTTATATCGCGAAGTGCTCGACCTAGCAGGAGACAAACCGGTTTTATTTCGTACTGCTGATATTGGTGGTGATAAGACTGCGAATTACATGGATCACGCAACCGACATCAATCCAGCGATGGGGTGGCGTGGCCTTCGAATGGCAGTTGATAGACCTGGCATGTTGCGTCAACAGATTCGTGCATTGCTCGCTGCAGGGGCAGGGCGAACTCTTCACATCATGTTCCCGATGGTAACGCTTG
>JAJFGD010000128.1 GCA_021776315.1 Hyphococcus sp.
GGTGTTGCCGGATATCTGAAAAAACCTCTTCGAACATGGCCGTCGTCAACCGTTTCGTGTTCGTATTGTAGCGTGAGCAATGGTAGCTGTCGAACACCGAATAAGCTGTTCCTGGGACCGTGTGAACGGCACCGTGGCCAAATGGAGCCTCTTTTTGCTTTATCCCCAAGGCCGCAATTGTTGATTCGTGCGAGATTCGACCAAGGCACAAAATTGCCCGAAGTTTGGTCATTGCCTGGATCTGATCGGTCAGAAAAGGGCGGCAGGTTCGAATCTCTAGGCCAACTGGTTTGTTTTGAGGGGGGACGCAACGCACTGCATTTGTGATTGCTGTGTGTTGGAGTTTTAGACCATCGGTAGGCGAGGCCTGATATCGACCTTTAGAAAAGCCGAACTTCTCAATTGTGGCGTATAATAGGTCCCCTGCATAATCACCCGTAAAAGGGCGACCGGTTTGGTTGGCTCCGTGGACCCCCGGGGCTAACCCGACAATTAAAAATTTGGCGCTCGGGGCACCAAATGGTGGAACCGCTCCGTTGAAATAGTCTGGATATGTTTCGGCGTTCGCGAGGCGATACTCAACCAACCGCGGACACAGCTTGCAATCCTTTGGCGGTTCTGCGCCGGGAGGGATCTTTTTGGTCAATGCTCAATCGACTTCTTCGTAGTCGTCTTCAAATTCATCTTCAAAATCATCATCATATTCCGCATCTGACTTTGTTTTGCGCGCCGGTCCTCCGCTGCGACCAATGATTTTTTCAAGGTCAGCCAAATCGATAAAAGAGTCTGCTTGACGTCTTAGCTCGTCGGATGCCATCGGCGGGGACGATTTAACGGTGGAAACGACGCTGACCCGAACGCCCTTTGCTTGGACCGCCTCTATTGCGCGCCGAAAGTCGCCGTTACCACTGAAAAGCACAATATGATCAACGCGTTCAGCGAGAAGCATCATATCGACAACGAGCTCGACATCGGTGGATCCTTTGTAGCGTTTGCGTCCTTGTTGGTCAGTGAATTCCCGTGTGGTTTTGGTCACCATGGTAAAACCATTATAATCGAGCCAATCGACCAACGGCCGTAGTGGGGAATAGTCTTGGTCTTTTTCTTCCTGAATTGAGGTATAATAAGACGCCCGAATGAGATGACATGCCGCTTGTGCTTTTTGTAGGAAGTTTTTGTAATCAATATCAAAACCGAGATTTCGAGCAGCTTTATAAAGATTGGCACCATCCAGAAAAAAGGCGGTTTTTTCTTGCTCGCGTAGACCTAAAAATGTGTTCATAACTCCCCCTTGGCCAATCCGGCCGCTTTTAAATCCCAAATATCAAAGTGTTAATTACCAAAGATGACATGATTATCGTAGCCGCAGGTTCAAGTCTTCCTTTTAATCGCCTTGATTCGCAACAGATTGTTACACAAGCATATTCTGCTCTCGGAAGCGTCGTGGCGGTGACTGGTATCTCGGCGCTCTATTCCTCGCCTGCTTGGCCGGATCCGTCTGACCCACCCTTCATTAATGCCGTGGCTTTGGTTGAGACCAGAATTGGCCCCGACGCGCTGCTGGCAGCACTACATACGATTGAGGCCGGGTTTGGACGTGTACGGGGTGTCAAAAATGCGCCGCGCACCCTGGATCTGGATATCGTCGCCTATGGCCAGCTTATTCAGGACGACGAAACTGGGGTCCAACTGCCGCATCCGCGGATGCAGGACCGGGAATTTGTGTTGGCACCGCTCTGTGACCTCGCACCGCGTTGGTGCCATCCGAAGACCGGGAAATCCGCTGCACAGATGTTGGAGGCGCTTCCAACTCGCTCCGCCCAAAAAATCAGCGAAAAAAAAGCAAAAAGCCCATAGGATTTAGCGCTTTTTTGCATTGCAGCGCTTGTATCCGATCCATAGTGGGGATATCTCTCGTTGCTTGCTTAAGATGAGGAGAATGATATGGCGCGCGTTACGGTGGAAGATTGTGTCGATAAGGTCACCAATCGTTTTGACCTGGTCCTGCTTGCAGCGCACCGTGCCCGTATCTTGTCCTCGGGCGCGCCACTGTTAATTGACCGTGACAACGATAAAAACCCAGTCGTCGCGCTGCGTGAAATCGCGGACGAAGTCCTTGTCCCTGACGAACTCGGTGAAGACCTTGTTCAGTCGCTCCAAAAACAAGTTGAAGTAGAAGAAAACGACGAGGACGAAGCGGCGTCTGAAAAAGCTGATGCGCCAGAATTTGATGTAATGAATGAGGATGATTATCTTCAGGCCATCAAGGCTGCTGGTATGACGACACCAATGACTTTGCCGAAAGGCTAACCAAAGCGCCAGATGTCTCACTGCATTGATGTGACGCACTTCCGGGCGCTTGTAGAATTCATGGCCGGATGGAGATGGCTGATAAACTGACCGCATCTGTTCGGGACGCTGAAAAGGCGAAAGAACCAGCTTCGTCGCCGTCCAACATGACGGCTCAAAGCACGTCGGCTACTGATACAAATTCAAAAAATTCGGTTCCCGACGACGCCAGCAAAAACCCAGTCGGATTCATACGCCCATCAGAACTTGTTGAACTCGTCAAAGCTTATGATTCTGACGCCGACGAAGATCTGTTGAATAAAGCTTATGTCTTCGCGATGGAGGCTCATGGCGATCAGACGCGTCAATCTGGCGATGCATATTTTACGCATCCATTAGCGGTCGCAGCTATTTTAACAGAGCTTCGCGCGGATCCGGCGACGGTGGCGACAGCTTTGTTGCATGATGTTGTTGAAGACACAGAAGTCTCCATCAAAGAGATTCAATCCAATTTCGGCGAGGAAGTTGCACGCCTTGTTGATGGCGTCACAAAAATCTCCAGAATTGAGCTGCGCGACGAAGCCAGTAAGCAGGCCGAAAATTTCCGCAAGCTCGTTGTGGCGATGGCCGACGATGTGCGCGTGTTGTTGGTGAAACTCGCCGATCGCCTCCATAATATGCGCACGCTGCATCATATCCAGAAGTCCGAGAAACGTCGACGTATTGCGAAAGAAACCATGGAGATCTTTGCCCCTTTAGCAGGACGCATTGGTGTGCAACGTATCCGTGAAGAGCTAGAAGATATTTCTTTTCGCGAAATTAGTCCTGAGGCTCATGCCACGATCACAGCACGGATCGATGATTTGCAGACTCATTCAGTTGGCGGTGTTGTCGAGCTGGCAAATGTGCTGCGCGAAAAACTACATGAGCAAGGTCTAAAGGCTCAGGTCACCAGTCGTGAAAAGCGCGCTTATTCTATTTGGCGCAAGATGTCCGAAAAGAATGTTTCATTCGACGAGTTGGCGGACATTTATGCGTTTCGGGTAATCGTTGATTCAATTCCGGATTGTTATTTGGCGCTTGGTGTCATTCATTCAAGTTGGCGAATGATCCCTACAGAATTCGATGATTATATATCAGCGCCAAAGTCGAATAATTATCGTTCTATTCACACTGCGGTTATCGGCCCGCCCAGTAAAGACGGACGGCGACAACGTATCGAAATACAGATCAGAACATTCGAAATGCACGAAACCGCGGAGCGCGGTGTTGCCGCGCATTGGCAATATAAAGACCCGGGTCAGCGAAAAGAACGCAGCGTTGAGATTGTCACACCCGGCGGGTTTGACCCCTATGAAACACCGCGCCGCCTAGTCGAAATGTTCCAAGCGGGTGAGGATCCTGACGAAGCGTTGCAATATGCAAAGCTCGAATTGTTTCAAGACCAGGTCTTTTGTTTTAGCCCGCAGCACCGCGTTATCGCTTTGCCAAAAGGTTCAACACCGGTCGATTTTGCTTATGCCGTGCACACTGATGTTGGTGATCAGTGTATCGGTGCGAAAATCAACGGTAGTCAACGACCATTGCGTACTGCGTTAAAAACCGGTGACGTTGTTGAGATTTTGCGTTCTGAGAATGCCCCTGTACCGGCTGAGTGGGAAAGTATCGCTGTGACTGGACGAGCGCGCAGTGCGATCCGTCGGCGTATCAAAAAAATGCAAAATGACGAACATTTGGTACTCGGTCGTTCGATTGCGGAGAGTGTATTCACCGGTGCCCACTTGCGGTTTTCCGTTAAGGGTGTTCGCGCTGGATTAAAGAAGCTTGGCAAAAAATCTGTAGAAGACGTTTTGGTAAGTGTCGGCCGGGGTGATTTGCCCGTGCATGATTTGATCGAAGCTGTGTATCCCGGTGCCTCGATTGAGTCAGAGGGCGAAATTCAGCCGGGAAGTTTGCGCGAATTCAAACCACGTGTGGCAATCTCTGGACTGACCCCTGGGGTGTCGGTCAAGATGGCGCGATGCTGTACGCCACTGCCTGGTGAGCGCATTGTCGGTATTCGGCAAGATGATGGCGCGGTTACTGTCCACACGATTTACTGTGATAAACTTGCCCAAGAGGACCCGGCGCAATCTCGTTGGCTCGATCTTCAATGGCGCAACCAAGAAGATGAAGATACCTCTGCGATTACGCGTATCTCGGCGACTATCCAAAATGGTGTTGGTGTCCTCAGTGAGATCGCTGGCATTATTGCGCGCTATGGCATTTCAATCGCGAGTATCCGATTGCAGAATCGGTCCAAAGATTTTGTTGAATTATTGATGGATGTTGAAGTGAAAGACGCGCGCCAATTGACCCAAGCGTTAGCCGGGATTCGTGCCGCGCCAAGCGTCATTTCAGCGGAACGAACAGGATCGGAAAGTGATGGACAGCTCTGAGGCACTAAAAGAATTTGAACAAGCAGGGGCATTGCAAAAGGGGCATTTTATTTTGTCCTCTGGTTTGCATAGCGACACCTATCTCAATAAATCGATTGTCTCGATGTATCCGGACCGTACGGAGCGTCTTTGCCGTGCATTGGCGCAGAAGGTGTCGAATGAGATTGATGATTCAATCGATTACGTGATCTCTCCAGCGATGGGGGCGATCATTTATGGCTATGAAACTGCACGCCATATTGATGTACCGTTCATGTTTCTTGAGCGGGTCGACGGTGAATTTCAACTGCGCCGCGGTTTTGCAATTAAGCCTGGTGCCCGGGTTTTGGTGGTTGAAGACATTGTCTCGACTGGACTGTCTGCCCGTGAAGCCATTATGGCTGTCCGCGAAGCCGATGGGGAAGTATTGGCGCTCGCCTGTTTGGTTGATCGGTCAGGTGGCAGTGTTGATGTCGGGGCCCCGATGATTTCACTAGCCCAACTAAATGTCGCTGCTTGGTCTCCTGATGAATTGCCAGCACATCTTGAAGGCACACCCGCAATGAAACCAGGTAGCCGTGGGATCAGTCAGTAATGTCGTCTGCGGGCACAAAGCCAATACGCCTCGGCGTCAATATCGACCACGTCGCAACCATTAGAAATGCGCGCGGTGGTCATCATCCCGATCCAGTGCGCGCTGCCCAACTAGTTGCGACGGCAGGGGCGGACAGCATAACCGCGCATTTGCGCGAAGATCGACGTCATATCATTGATGACGATATGCGACGCCTAAAAGAAGAGATTGATTTACCCCTCAATTTTGAAATGGCAGCGACGGCGGAAATGTTGCAGCTCGTTTCAGAAGTACAGCCTCATGCATGTTGTCTGGTGCCAGAGAATCGAAATGAACGCACGACCGAAGGTGGGCTTGATGTTGCCGGACAGCATAATTTTATTGCGCCTTTTGTGCGTGAATTATCAGACATAGGCGCACGCGCGTCGCTGTTTGTAGATCCAGAAAAGCGCCAAATTGAAGCGGCAAAATTGACCGGTGCGCCAGTCATCGAAATTCATACAGGTGCCTATTATGAGGCGGCGACCGCAACTGAACCGGCTCGCATTGCAGCCGAATTTGAAAAAATTAAAGCTGCTGCCGAATTTGCCGATAGTATTGGTCTCGAAGTGCATGCAGGGCACGGTCTGACTTTTCACAATGTGCAGCCTGTCGCCGCGATACCACAAATAGCTGAATTGAACATCGGGCACTTCCTAGTAGGGGAATCGGTATTTATGGGGTTAGCTGAGGCTGTTAAAGAAATGAAACGCCTCATGCAGGATGTGCGCACTGGCGGACATTATTGATGATCTCGATCATCGGTTCACCCATTTCACCTTATGTGAAAAAAGTTTTGACGCTCCTGAATATGAAGGGTGTGGATTTCGAAGTTGATCCGATAACGCCGTTTTATGGCAATGATGAATTTACGAAACTTTCTCCGCTTCGGCGTATCCCAGTATTTATTGATGGCGATTTTGTTTTAAATGATTCCTCCGTGATCGCACAATATATTGAGGAAACATGGCCCGCACCCCCAGCACTTCCTGACATGGCTAAACAAAGGGCAAAAGCGCGCTGGTTCGAAGAGTTTGCTAGTTCGCGTATGGGCAACATATTTGTTTGGAAATGTTTTGTACCCATGATTGTATTACCACGTGTCTTTGGCACGGCCCCGAACGAAACTGAATTCCAAAAAATAGTCGACACCGACGTCGTTGACATAATGGATTTTCTTGAAGCGCATGCACCGAAGGACGGTTTCTTTGTTGAAGCATTCGGATTGGCAGATATCGCGATCGCAGCGATGTTTCGGGTCATGCATTATACAAATTGGACCCCGAGCGAGGGTCGCTGGCCAAGGATGTGTGCTTGGCTCGCCCGTGCGGAGGCCGAACCGGCGCTTTCGCTCGCCACTGCATGGTCGGATGCGTTGGTAAAAGTGCGTGCCGAGGAACGCCGGGAAGTGGCATGCAAGATCGGCTTGGCTTTAACCCCCGACACACTGGCGTCAAAGACCCCACGACGTGGCCCCATGACCGTCGTCTAGTGAGGAGCAGAATATGATTATCGGCATTGGCAACGACTTAATCGACATCCGGCGGGTGGAAAAAACCCTTAAACGCCACAAGGAAAGATTCACGAATCGGATCTTTACAGAGGTCGAACAGGCGAAATCTGACAAACGACTCAACCGGGCGGCCTCATATGCGAAACGATTCGCCGCAAAAGAGGCATGCTCAAAAGCCTTGGGGACGGGGCTGTCTCGGGGGGTGTTTTGGCGAGATATGGGGGTTGTGAACTTGCCAGGGGGCAAGCCAACCCTTGCTTTGACGGGCGGGGCGGCGAAAAGACTGGCCGAAATCACCCCAGATGGGCATGAACCGGATATTCACTTAACTATTACAGATGATTTCCCATTGGCACAGGCCATTGTCATTATCTACGCGCGGGCTAAATAGAAGCATTCGGGTGGGGCAAAAAAAGGTAGAGCAGTATGGGGTTTTCCCTGAAAGAATTTGGCGAGACGCTTAAGAACCTTGGCGGTGACAGCAAAGGCGTCGAGGGCGATGCTCTGTCTGATCAGCACAAAATGACTGCCGCTGAAGAAGCATGGGATTTAGCCAAGACCGTGTTAATCGCTGTCGCCATCGCTCTTGTTTTGCGCATCATTATTTTCCAACCGTTTAACATCCCGTCGGGATCCATGAAGCCGACTTTATTGGTGGGTGATTTTCTGGTTGTCTCGAAACCGGCCTATGGCTATTCGCGCGCATCATTGGTTTATCCGCTGACCAGACTTCCGATTGAAGGACGCATTTTTGCGAGCTTGCCGGAACGTGGCGATGTGGTCGTTTTCAAAAATAAAAAAGATGGCAACAAAGATTACATCAAACGTGTGATTGGAATGCCTGGCGATGAAATTCAAGTGATCGGTGGTCGCCTCCATATAAATAGCGAACCGGTTCAAAAAGATTTTGCAGGGATGGTCACGGTCAAATGTGATGGTCGGCTTGCTGAAGTGTTCTCATACCGAGAGACATTAGATAACGGTGTTTCGTACACGGTAGAAGAATGTCACGGGAATGACGGCCGTTATGACAATGTTGGTCCTTATCAAGTGCCGAAAGACCATTTTTTCATGATGGGAGACAACCGTGATCAATCTCAAGACAGCCGAGCAATTTCACAAGTTGGATATGTACCCATGGACGATATCGTCGGCAGAGCAGACCGATTGTTCTTTTCTGTAGATGGTGGTGCGACGCAAATCTGGCAATTTTGGAAATGGCCATTTGCTATTCGCTACGGCCGAATTCTAGATCCGATTGAATGACAAAACGTAATTTCGCCGCTCTTGAAGACCGCTTCGCATACGTCTTTTCTGATCAAACATTATTAGAACGTGCGCTGACCCATTCCAGCTTGTCTGGTGGGAACAAATCCGTGCGCGATCTTGAACGGCTGGAATTTCTTGGCGACCGAGTATTGGGCCTTTTGACAGCTGAAGAGCTTTGGCGACGCTATCCAACCTATGAAGAAGGTGAATTGGCACCGCGTTTAAACGCGCTTGTGCGAAAAGAAACCTGCGCCAAGGCGGCGCTGTATTTTGACGTCGACAAATACATTCTGCTTTCTGAATGGGAAGAGCAGGCTGGTGGCCGAAAGAAGAAGGCTATTCTTGGCGATGTTATGGAGGCGTTGCTCGGCGCGCTTTATGTTGATGGCGGATTAGAAGTTGCGCGCGGTGTTTATGATCAATTTTGGCAACCTAACCTTGAAGAAATGGCCAAGGCTCACAAAGATCCTAAAACGGCTTTACAAGAATGGACGCAAAACAAAAAACTCGGCACACCAAATTATAATGTAGTTGAAGCGGACGGCCCCGCACATGAACCTGCCTTTAAAATTGAAGTGCAGGTAAAAGGTTATGCACCAGCGACCGGCGATGGTTCGTCGAAAAGGTCGGCACAAATGGAAGCGGCAAAAGCATTTTTGATGCGTGAAGGAATTAAGGCTTGATGTTGGAAACCTCTGAACAGCGCTGTGCGGTTATTGCCGTCATTGGTGCCCCAAATGCTGGAAAGTCGACATTGGTCAATGCTCTGGTTGGCACCAAAGTTTCGATCGTAACACAAAAGGTGCAAACGACGCGCGCGCGGGTGCGGGGCATCGCTATGGAAGGGGATGCGCAACTTGTGTTTATTGACACGCCGGGAATTTTTGCCCCGCGGCGTCGTCTGGACCGTGCCATGGTTGCTGCGGCTTGGGGTGGTCTAGAAGGTTCTGACATCACCGTGTTGATGATTGATGCGCCATCTTATGTTGCCGGTGAAACCGAAAAAGGCGCGGCGGGCAAGGCACGCGCCGATGCCGATCGGATCATCGAGGGGTTGAACAAGGCGGGCGTTAAAGTCGTGCTCGCACTCAATAAGATTGATGAAATCGCAAGACCGAAACTACTGGCGCTAGCGCAAGAGCTGAACGAAGCCGGTGTTTTTTCTGATGTGTATATGATCTCCGCCAAAAATGGCGACGGCATGAAGGATTTAAAGGCATTCCTTGTTGAAAAAGCGCCATCAGGCCCATGGTTATATCCAGAAGATCAGCTGTCCGATATTTCTGATCGCTTAATGGCAGCGGAGGTTACACGCGAAAAACTGTTTCTGCGTCTACATCAAGAGCTTCCCTATGATTCAACAGTGGAAACCGATGATTGGAAAGAGACCAAAAAGGGCATCCGCATTGAACAAACAATTTACGTTGCTCGCGAGGGCCAAAAAGGCATCGTCGTTGGTAAGGGCGGAGAGACCTTGAAAATTATCGGTAAAGCTGCACGCGAAGAGCTTATCGAGATCTTAGGCCAGCCTGTGCATTTATTCTTGCATGTCAAAACGCGAGAAGGCTGGGCAAACGAGGCGGCCCGCCTTCGCAATATGGGCTTGGACGTGGTGGAGTAGAATAGAGTTTCTCCGAAGCACGCCGTGCAGAATTCGGTTTGGCTGCGCATTTTAGCTATGGTCAGTACGCTTTCCCTGGCCACTGCTGGTGTAATCAGAGTACATCAATTATCGCAGTCCAAAGGAGTCCATGACATGGCCGACCCCACCCAAATAGCCAAAAGCCGTATTCAGTCAGTCGACTTTTTGCGAGGGTTGGTTATTGCCATCATGGCGCTCGACCATGTTCGTGATTTTGTGACCAATGTTCGCTTTGACCCGTTAGATCTTGAGCAAACTGATCCGGCATTGTTTCTAACCCGCTGGATTACGCATTTTTGCGCACCGGTTTTTATTTTTTTAGCGGGAACAAGTGCAGGATTTCAGGCGCAAGTGGGCAAGCAGGGCAAAGACCTTTCCATGTTTCTTTTGAAACGGGGTGTTTGGCTTATCTTCCTTGAGCTGACGGTTGTGAAGATGGCCTGGATGTTCAACCTACAATTTTTTATTGGCTATCATTTTTTACAAGTGATTTGGGCAATCGGGATCAGTATGATCGCGCTGGCGGCGCTTGTTTGGTTACCGAAGCGGGCCATTGCTGCAATCGGTATTCTTATGGTGTTCGGCCATAACCTATTGGCACCCATCGATTCTGCCGTGATGGCCGGGTTGGCCCAAGGGGGGCCATTCCCAGCAGCAACATCATTGAGTGATGCGATCTGGCTGATTTTACACATGCCCGGTGGCATACCGATTGGCCCAACTGTCGCGTTCACCGCTTATCCCGTTATCCCGTGGATTGGCGTGATGGCACTTGGGTATGTTTTCGCCGATATTTATCTGCGCGATGACGCCCAACGCAAGTCTTTGCTAATGAAGTTGGGTATCGGTGCGATCATACTGTTTTTGGCGATGCGCGGCATCAATATGTACGGTGATCCATCGCATTGGTCGGTTCAGGATAGTCTTGTCAAAACCGTATTGTCTTTCCTAAATGTTACGAAATACCCGCCATCACTATTGTTCTTGTTGATGACCCTTGGGCCTGCTTTGGTGACCTTGTCTGTGGCCGAGCGTTGGCAAGGAAAGGCATTCGATGTCTTTGTTACGTTCGGGCGCGTGCCACTTTTCTTTTATGTTATCCATCTTTATGCAGCGCATTTGGCGGCGGTTTTACTCGCTACGGTGCAAGGGCAGGGGCCCGGCATGGCGATGACCTTTTTCGTCTTTTTCCCGCCGGGTTATGGTGTTGGACTTCTGGGCGTATATGCCTTTTGGATTGCGATTGTCATCGCATTATATTTTCCAAGTCGGTGGTTCGCCGGCGTCAAAAAACGCTCAAAGGCGTGGTGGATGTCTTACCTATAAATTATGTCCTTTATCGATCATGGCATAATTCTCGATGCGCGCGCTCATGGTGAAACCCATGCGATTGCAGATATTTACATGCACGAACATGGCCGTTGGGCTGGGTTGGTTTATGGTGGACAGGGGCGAAAGATGCGCCCGCTTTTGCAGCCCGGCAATGAGGTTAAAGCCGACTGGAAAGGGCGCGGCGACAATAGTCTCGGCCACTTTTCGTTGGAATTAACCCGCGCTCGAGCAGCTGAAGCAATGCAGGATCGGATGGCCTTGG
>JAJFGD010000129.1 GCA_021776315.1 Hyphococcus sp.
TGGTGAACCATCACTGCCGGAAATGACAGCCAAAGCGATAGAAATTCTCTCCCGCGATCCTGATGGTTTTTTCTTGATGGTTGAAGCGGGAAAAATTGATCATGCGCATCATGGTGGCAATGCCTATCGCGCGTTAAGTCAAACCCAAGAATATGCGCAAGCTGTCGAAACTGCGCTATCTATGACCAATAAAGAAGACACACTGATCATCGTGACCGCTGACCATGGGCACACTTTGTCTATCCAAGGTTATTCGACAAAAGGCAGTGACATTCTCGGCCTATCAACAACCACGAATGATGAAGGCGAAACCGTTCCAAATGATGCGCGGGACGAAAAACCCTACACGACACTGGTCTACGCTAATGGCCCCGGTTCATTGTTTAGAGATGGTAGCGCCCTTTCTGTTGGACGCCCGGCACCAAGCGCCGACGACGTCGCAACACCAAACTATCGTCAACAAGCCTTGATCCCAACGGGTAGTGAAACCCATGGCGGGCAGGATGTGCCGGTTTATGCATCCGGTCCAAAGGCACATCTTATTGGCGGTGTGATTGAGCAGAACTACATCTTCCATGTCATGGCTGACGCGTTGGAGCTATAGGTAGTGGGATTTTGAATGGCGGTTGTTGGCCCTTTCCAGTCACTAGGCTGGGCTCATACGAAGGGCGGCTTGATCGTCAATTGCTCAAGTATGCATTTACGAAAACAGTTGGATTCTGGTCATTTGTTTGCATTCATATATCAGGGAGAGTAATTTAAAGCGGCCTGCCTGAGTAAGTTGGGTAGAACGGGAGAATATCGTGATCGCTTGGTTTAGTCGCCGTTACCTGGACGTTCTCGGATCGATCTACATCTACAATGAATACCGGGGATACACGGCCATTGACCGAGTTCTTGAAGCTGTTCGTGCACGATTCCCAGACGACACAGAGCTGATATCTGCGATTGAAAAACACCGCGCGGATGAGCGGAAACACTATCTTATGTTCCGCCGCTGGTTTGAGCGGCGTAATATAATGCCACTCTCAGTCGACAGGACTTTTGGCCATATTGACCGATTTGTCGAAATTCTTTTCAGGACAAAAATAGACCAGCTAGACACGCAAGCGGTAATTGATCGCGATGACATGTTTGAAAAGCTGTGCCGGGTCATTTCAATCACCGAACAACGTGGCTTTCGCCAGGTCGAAATTTTGCTGAAAAATCGCTTCGTTCGTAGTGACCCATTTTTGGAACGAATTTTCAAAATCATTCATAAGGACGAGCCCAGCCATTGGGCACCCTATGAGGGTTGGCTACGCACCCATGGCAAACGTGAATCCAAATGGTGGGAGCGATCTATCGATACGTTCATTCATTCCGAGCTGTTGTTTTTTAAACTGCCGTTCCTATTCTTGAACCCCTGGACATCGCGCCGGTCCGACTGGGCCGATGCCGATGAGCAAGTCAACCGCCGTAGCGCATCACAGCCTTCACAGTCAGCAGCTTAATGAACTCCATGGCAAAAAGTATCGCAGCCTTGGCGGTTTTGTGCTGAACGCCGGTTTTATTTTTTTACAGGTGTAATTTTGCGGGTTGCGCTTTTCTCGGGCAATTACAATTATTTACGCGAGGGTGCGAACCAGGCGCTGAACAGACTTGTTCGCTACCTGGAGGAAAAGGCTGATTGCACAGTCAGGGTTTACTCTCCGGTAACTGATACGCCTGCATTCGATCCCGCAGGAACCTTGGTGCCGGTTCCATCGGTTCCACTGCCTGTACGCGGAGAATTCCAACTCGCACTAGGTCTTCCTCGTGCAATTGCCGATAACGTGGCGCAGTTTGACCCGCAAATTATCCATGTCTCAACGCCGGACATACTTGGCGTACGTGCTCAGACGCTGGCAAAAAAAATGGGAGTGCCCGTACTTGCAAGTATGCATACGCATTTTGAAACGTATCTGGATTTTTACAACCTTGGGTGGGCGCGCCCTCTTATCGAATCACATCTCAACCGATTTTACCGTCGGAGTAATCATGTTGTAGCGCCGACGGAAGGCTTGGTTGCGAAAATGAAACAGTTGAGAGGGGATGACTGCGCGAGCGTCTGGAGCCGCGGTATCGATCATGATTTGTTTCACCCGAAAATGCGCGATGACGTATGGCGGCAAGCGCATGGTATCGCTAAAGATGAGATAGTGGTTCTATTTTTTGGTCGGCTGGTGTTGGAAAAGGGGATTGACATATTCTTGGATGTTATCCGCGAATTACAAAAGCGTGCACCGGTAAGGCCGCTAATAGTGGGTGCCGGCCCGGCCTCGGATAGCTTCAATTCAATCCCAGGAACTATTCTTACAGGGCATCTGGAGGGGCGCGACCTTGCACGCGCAGTTGCCTCCGCAGATATGATGGTAACCCCAAGCATTACTGAAACCTTCGGCAATGTTGTCCTCGAAGCAATGGCCAGCGGCCTCCCAGTTATCAGCGCAGACGCACTAAGCGCTCGATCACTTATCGCTGATGGTCAGACCGGAATATTGTGTCCCCCGCGAAATGTAGCTGCCTATGTTGAAGCAGTCATGCATTTGTTTGATGCTCCTGTCATCCGCCGCCCAATGGGCGCGTTA
>JAJFGD010000130.1 GCA_021776315.1 Hyphococcus sp.
AGCTGCAGTTTTTTGGCAATTAAGCCTATGAACGAAACTGAGAAACAGCATACGCCGTCCTTGGGCCACAAAGCGCAAACGCCTATTTATGACACCGCGATTGCATCCCTGACACGCGAGCAAAAAAATGGCTCTTACGAATGTCATAAATGGGCCAATAACTGCCTCTCACACTCGTGGTGATGGGTTTTTGCACCGAGCGGCGGCTTCTGGCCCAAAGGCGACATACCCTTACGTGAAGCGAATGTCCAAGTTGCCAACTTAACAGGTGATGGCCGTTTTTATTCCTGATCGAGTTGTTTCAACATACCTTTGGCGTTTTCCAATTCCGGATCAACTTCAAGCGCTTTTTTGTAAAGTAAAATTGCGCGTTCCTTATCGCCCTTGGCAAGATACGCCTCGGCGAGGCTGTCATAAGCGTTTGCAGATTGGGGAAACGCTTCGACACCGGCCTGAAAAACGATGATCGATTCATCAATAAAGCCATCTTCATACAGCAGCTCATAACCATAGTCATTGAGTTTTGATTCAAGATATGCAGCGATTTCAGGGCTAGGGTTTTCCAGCGTTTGGTAGGCTTTCAGCCATTCCAACGGGTCGGAGGATTCTAACGCACGTTCAATCGGGGCGAGTTCGGATTCAAGCTTAGCGTAAGTACTCTTCAACGCTTCAAGTTGGTCGGCAAATTCATTTCGATGGAACCATCTGCCGGCGGTGACTACAGCAACCGGTTCGCGCGCGTGCGCCAAATTTTCAAGAGGATTATCTTTGAGAAGAATAAAATCAGCACGGTTTCCAGGCGCAATAACACCTTCGTCGGATTTACCTAAATATGCGGCTGCTTTCGAAGTCGCAGTTTGAAGGGCTTCGAAAGGTGAAAATCCGGTCTTGGTCAAAATTGCCAGCTCCTCGTGAAGCCCCCAACCGGGCATTATGTTTAATCGGCTGTCGATTGACGAATCTGTCCCCGCCGCGATTGGAACGCCGCTATCGTGAAAAACTTTGAGCATGTAATACTCCAACGCGACTTGCGCCTCAAAACGAGCGTAATCGGTGCGGGCGGAATCCGCCCACCTGCGACGCGTAAATGGATCCAAATATTTCAAATACGGCCTTGCGGCCAATGCTGCGCGACCTTCCGGTGAGGAGCGTTTTAAATAATTGTCGATGGCGAGCTGGGTCGGAATCACCCATATTCCATTTTCTGCAAGCTGCCGTGCTGTATCCGCCACAACTTCGCGCAGTGATTCTCGTGGGTTAGGATCGTGAGGGGGATCATTATTTTTTGCTTCAAATTGCCGAAGCCAGTCATCCAGAAGTTTTGTAGTGTAAACGATGTCTTCAATATGGACGATACGCTGACGGCCGTCTTTGATTACTGAGGAAAACGGAAGGCCGCGTGGAGCGTGGCCCATAAAGAGCAAACCAGTATTTGTTACAGCATTTGCAATGGCGATGTAGGCTTCTTGATCCCAGGTTTCACGAATTTTTACGCAGTCATAGCCCGCGATAGATATCGCTCTTATCATGTCAAGCGCGCCGTCCTTGTCTAATTCGGCGCCCTGTAGCGGCGGGCCGCAGGTCACCAAACGCGGGGCGATGATTTCGCCGGCAGCGATCGCGGCGCGCCGATTGAGTATGGCCTCATTGCCATGCAGATTGACAATCGTTGTAACGCCGTTTGAAAGATAGAAAAGAAATTCTTCGTCACGCTCTTGATGAACATGCAGGTCATAAAAGCCCGGCATTAAGAATAATCCGCGACCGTCTATCTTTGACGCTTCGTCGGGAATGGCTGTCTTTTCAGAAGGACCCATCTCAGAAATGGCGCCCTTCGATATTACGAGCGTTTGATGTGACAGAACACGCTCTCGATCCATCGGTATGATCGAAACATCGACGATTGCAAACGTTTCAATAGGAGAAGCATCAGCTACCGTTTGCATTGATGTGCTGCATGCCGACATTGAAAGCGCCAATGCACCAAAAACGGCATAATTATTTATTTTCATTGAAACATGTGCCGATCCAACTGTTAGCCATCAGAATGACAGGTGTTGAGCATTTTCTGTCTTGTATGAATTTGATGTCAGTGAAGCAGTTTTTGCAATGCTCTTGGCGTGTAGCCGGTTGCCGCCTTAAGGGCCTTGCTCATGTGCGCTTGGTCTACAAATCCGGTGCCGGCCGCAATGATCGCCAGCCCTGGTTCTCGGCGTGAAAATGCTCTCAGTGCCGATCGCACTTTTTGTTCTGTTCCGAACGTTCTCGGTCCGATGCCAAACCTGTCAGAAAAAGCGCGTGATACATGAGCACTGCTGTAGTTAAGGTCCAGTACCCGCAGTGCGTCACCAATCGTACGGCTGTGCGGCAATTGTCGGGCGAGGGCGTCACGCCAGTCCACAACAGGGTCAGCGTCACGGTACGTGGAATTTTCTATCGCCTCAAGGAGAGCGCTTCTCGGGTCAACGCGGCTTAGTCTTTCAATATTCCCTGGATTTTTTGCGCGACGAACTGTGAATGTGTGGCATTCCTGCAAATCTGATTGATAACTAGAGATAAGCTTAAGTACTTTACCACCTCGTTGTGCAAACCGGTTTGTGTGCAAATGAAATGGCGGATTGAAGACAACATCGCCAGGCCGGCAATTCCATAGGCCATCAGGGCCGGCTTCAATGTAGCCACCGGACAAAACGAGCGCGGCATATGGCTCGGCGTGGCGGTGCGGCTGGCGAGAGCCGTTTGGTGGTTGGAAAGAGAAATGAGCTACAACACTAGCCATGATCCATCATACTCGTTCCGCATATTTCAAACAATGGTAGCGTATAAGCAATTTCGCTCATCTGATAATATGTTGGATCACTAAGGGACATAGATTCGACATTAGCGTTACAACCAAGAACGTCTGCTTTTTGCGCAGGT
>JAJFGD010000014.1 GCA_021776315.1 Hyphococcus sp.
ATAAGATTGTCGGCGCATCAACAAGTATCTGTGTAAGGAAGTACCATTGGCGCAAAAGGGCAACATTCGACGCAATCGCAAATATGATTCAAACGTCGCAGCGCTTGATATTGGAGCCTCAAAAACGGCTTGCATGATAGCGCGGGTCGGTTCAGAGCCAGGTTTTGCACCCCAAGCAGAAATTATTGGCGTTGGTCATCATGGTGCACCAGTACGGCCGCGAAAAACTGTAGGCATCGACGAAATTGAAACAGCAGTGCGTAGCGCTGTCGAGACAGCTGAGCGCATGGCTGGGCAGCGCATTCGTCGGGTTAGCGTTGGCATCGATGGCCGGTTTCTTCGCACTAAACGAATTGGTGTCGATATGGACATCCCTGGCGGTCAAATCACCGAAGAAGATATCGAAGACTCTTTGGCGGAAGGCGCTGCGCTCGTAGCGGCGCAAGATTTTTCAGGGCTTCATTCCATTCCAACAGGGTTTAAAGTGGATGGAGAAGAAATGGTTTTTGATCCCGCTGGGCTCAACGGATCTGTCCTATCAACTGAAATGTTGGGCGTTGCAGCACGTCAAAGCGTTTTAGACAACCTATCTTCGCTGATTGAACGGTGCGGTCTAATTGCCGATCAATTTGTGGCAGCGCCCTTCGCTGCTGCTGAGGCAACTTTGATTGAAGACGAAAAAGACCTTGGCGTTGTGATGATCGATATTGGCGCGGGCTCGACGAGTTATGCAGTGTATGACAATGGCGTCATGTTGGATTGCGGCGGCGTTGGCGTGGGTGGCGGCCACATTACAAAAGACATAGCCCAAATTTTTGGCGCACCTTTAGCCGATGCGGAACGCTTAAAAACCCTTCATGGTGCGGCTTTACTCGGCCCTGGCGATGAGCATCGGCTCATTGACTACCCGGAGATCGGCGGTGGACGAAATCTAGCGAGAGCCTCCCGTGCGGACCTTTGTGAGGTGATTATTCCGCGCGTCGAAGAAATATTTGAACTCGTGGCGCAGAAATTACCGGTCGATGGTGTTCGCGGCATTGGTCTCCGCCGGGTAGTCATTACTGGTGGCGGTAGCCTTCTGATCGGCGCGCGTGAAATCGCTGAACGAACCCTTTCTATGAAATGTCGTTTAGGTAGACCGATGAAAATCGCCGGTGCGCCGGAGGCATCAAGTGCGCCTGGATTTTCGGTATGTGCGGGTGTGATCCAAAATTTCATAAATTCTGATGGTGAATGGCGATCTGGGCTTGGCGTTTTGACCCAATCAGCTCACTCAGGAACAGAAGCAAGTTTTCTTGGTGGCATGCGCGCTTGGCTAGGCGCAAAATTCTGACTGTCGTTAAGAGGCTGTTAACCATTTGGTAAGGGTTCTGAACGAATCTTTAACGACGGGGTAACCATGAAGGCGGCCCCCGACCTAGCGTGCATAATCGGAGCAATTCATGCCTTTAAATCTTAGTGTGCCGGAACTTACAGAATTGAAGCCCCGCATTTCCGTCATTGGCGTTGGTGGCGCTGGCGGTAATGCAGTCAACAACATGATCGAAAGCCAGCTTGAAGGTGTTGACTTTGTTGTTGCCAATACCGACGCCCAGGCGGTCGGCTTGGCGAAAGCGGAAAAGAAAATCCAACTTGGTGTAAAAACAACCCAAGGGCTCGGAGCTGGATCGATACCTGATATCGGACAGGCTGCCGCCGAAGAGTCGATTGATGAGATTCTCGAACATGTCGGTAATGCGCATATGCTATTCGTAACCGCAGGGATGGGTGGCGGTACGGGCACTGGAGCCGCGCCGGTCATCGCTAAAGCGGCAAAAGAGCGTGATATTCTAACTGTCGGTGTTGTCACCAAGCCTTTTCATTTTGAGGGTGCACGGCGGATGCGGATCGCCGCAGCCGGTATCGAAGAGCTCCAAAAGCACGTCGACACTTTGCTGATCATTCCTAACCAGAACCTATTCTCAATTGCGAATGAGCGCACGACATTCCACGAAGCTTTTGCAATGGCCGACCAAGTCCTGCATTCTGGTGTTCGCGGGATCACCGACCTAATGGTCATGCCTGGCCTCATCAATCTTGACTTTGCTGACGTGCGTACAGTGATGAGCGAAATGGGCAAAGCGATGATGGGCACAGGTGAAGGCGAGGGTGAAAAGCGCGCAATCCATGCTGCAGAAGCTGCGATTTCAAACCCGCTCCTTGACGAAGTTTCAATGAAAGGTGCTAAGGGCGTTTTGATCAACATCACTGGGTCAATGGATATGACCTTGTTTGAAGTTGATGAAGCGGCAAACCGGATACGTGCCGAGGTTGATCCTGAAGCGAATATTATTGTTGGATCTACATTCAACCAAGACCTGGAAGGCTGCGTACGCGTCTCCGTCGTAGCGACCGGAATCGATGCTGAGGAGAACGAGGCGCGCCCGCATATCAAAGTCAATGCCGGTGCTGTCGCGAAACCATGGCGTGAACCGCTTGTTGTCAAAAGTGATCCGTCGTCGGCTGGGACACCGGCACCAACGCCAGTTAGATCACCAACCGCAGCAACAGTGAAAACGCCAGTCGCGGCAAAACAAGTCCTGACGCAAAGCGTAGCCCCGTCTAGCGTCACCGCAACAGCAAATCCTGTTGGTGATGTGCACGAACGGATTCGTCGGATGCTGACAGAAGGCTCTGCCGGTATGCCTGCTGCGTCAGGTAATGGGTCGGGACGTTCGGACCAGTTGTTGCCCTTACGTCAAAACACGCAATCCGGGCAAACAGGACAACGTTCAGCCGATGCGGTACGGAATAATCCGTTCCGGGGGGCTCAAGAAATTGGCAAACATTCACTTGAAGCTGCCGTAGAAATGTTCAAGGCGCTGGGCGGCGCAGGAAGCGATGACCGGCAACGTCGGGACTTGCCGCCACCAAGGGCTCCTGAAGCAACAAAGCCCGCTTCATCAATGCGAGGTGACCTCTTTGATGACCAAGAAGATGCGGATCTAGAGATTCCATCATTCCTACGAAAAAAGAAGACAGGCTAACTGAAGGGCTTCATATATAGATTGAAATCATTGATTTAATTGCGAAAAACACCCCGGACTTAAAAGTCTGGGGTGTTTTCATTTTGGAGGTGCAACATCATGAAATATTGCTTGATGCATAGTGCGCCCACAATCGCCGAGTTTCATGCTACTTAGTAACCAATATATGCGATGGGGATCGCCAAATATTAGGTGCAATCGATTTCTGTACCTTGGCTGTTGCGCTATTAACCGGACGAGAGTGTGTGAGATGGGGGCTGAAAGACAAAGGACGCTAAAAGCGCCAGTTCAAATCTCCGGTATCGGGCTTCATACCGGCGAAGAATGCCGCATTGTGATGCGGCCGATGAGTGAAAACTCAGGAATTGTATTTAACCGAGCAGGTGTCGGCGTTGGTCAGTCTCAATTAATTGGTGCTGATCCGCAAAACGTTGTTCGTGCTTGTCATGGCACAACTTTGGCCAATACAGACGGTGTTAGTATAGCTACCGTTGAGCATGTGATGGCAGCATTGGCTATTTGTTCTATCGACAATGTTGTAATCGACGTTTCTGGTCCGGAAATCCCAATCCTTGATGGCAGTGCTGCTCCTTTTTTGGAGCGAATTCGGGAGGCGGGTGTAACCACGCAAACAGCGATGAGAGAGCTGATCGTCGTTGAAAGTCCCATCGTCGTTGTCGAGGGTGATCGATCGATCACCATCGAACCAGCGGAGAAATTTGAATTAAGCGTCGAAATTGATTTTGAGGACTGCCTTATTGGTCGGCAATCGATGTCAATCGGTATTGACGATGTAGAATTGATGGAGCAATTGGCGAGATCGCGGACTTTCTGCCGATTATACGAAGTTGAAGCGTTGCGGGCTCAAAACCTTATCCGAGGCGGTTCGTTAGAAAATTCTATCGTCGTTGATGGCTCCAAAATGCTGAACGACGAGAATTTGCGGGATCCGAATGAATTTGTGCTTCATAAGGCACTCGACTTGATTGGCGACCTTTATTTGTTGGGGGCTCCAATTCAAGGTCGGATTCATGCCAATAAGCCTGGTCACGACCTAAATACCCGTGCCGCTATTGCGATTTCGCAAGGCCAGTCGGCTGGGATTTCTGCTAACGAGCAGGTTGCCGCACTGGGCTAAATGCTCCAAATATCGGCGTTTGACGCTCCGCGCGAGCCCGACTAAAACGGTGCGCTCGGGGTCGAACCAAGTCAGGCGGTTGTATTGTGGATTCCAGTATCAAGTTTTTAGGTAAAATTTTTGGCGCGGCGGTATTATGCTATGCAGTCACGGCATGCAGTTCGTCCGGTAGCAAAGAGCGGTTCGCTTACGTAGAAAAGCCGGTCGAAGTCCTCTATTCCGATGCGGCACGATCGTTGTCGCTAAAGCGGTATGAAGATGCCGTTGCACTTTTCGAGGAAGTTGAGCGGCAGCATCCTTATTCGGCCTGGGCGCGCCGAGCAATGTTAATGAAATCATTCGCCTATTATCAAGATAATGATTACGACGAGGCAATCCAATCAATTGATCAATTCATATCTCTTCATCCTGGCAATAAGGATACGGCTTACGCGTTTTACCTGAAAGCAATGTGCAATTATGAACGCATTCGTGATGTTGGCCGGGATCAAGCATTTACTATTGATGCCCTATCGACACTCAATGATGTCATCCGCCGTTATCCTGATACTGAATATGCACGAGATGCTCGATTAAAACTCGACCTGACTTTCGATCATCTAGCTGGCAAAGAAATGTATGTGGGGCGGTACTATCTGAAAGATAACAAACACATCTCCGCTATTAATCGGTTTAAAACCGTTTTGGAAAAATATCAGACCACAAGCCACGTACCTGAAGCATTGCACAGATTGGTCGAAGCTTATATGGAGCTTGGGATTATAGATGAGGCTCGCTCGGCTGCTGCGGTTTTGGGTCACAACTAGCCTGGAAGTCGTTGGTATCAAGATTCTTATCGATTGTTCGAGCGAAGAGGGATCTTGCTAGCTGAATCGACTGTACGTGAACGCAATCGCGCTGCGCCAACATCGGCTGAGCGAAATGACCAGCCGACGGGGTCGGCTGAGACTTCCCCCAATGGAGCGTTGGCACCACCACCAGTGGATTTGAGTGAAGTCGAGAGCGAATAGGACGCCGCGCCGTAGGTGGCTTTCAGCTTTCAACGAAGTGCGATAGATTCCGGGAATCCGTTTAAAAGTCACCCGTATGCTAATCGCTCTGCACATTCAAAATTTCGTACTTATCGACCAAGCGCGCCTTGTCGTCACCAACGGCCTAACTGCGCTGACTGGCGAAACCGGGGCGGGCAAGTCGATCCTTTTGGGAGCCTTAGGCCTTGCGGTTGGTGCCCGGGCGGAACGCGGAGCAATTCGACAAGGTGCAAAACAAGGTGTTGTGGCGGCAACTTTCGATGAGCATGCTGACCACCCCGTATGGCGTTTCCTTGAAGAAAACGGACTCGATACAGATGATGATCAAATTATTCTAAGGCGCGTACTTGGGTCAGATGGGCGTGGGCGCGGATTTGTCAATGACCAGCCGGTTTCGATTGGCATGTTGCGCACTGTTGGCGAGTTTTTGCTCGAGATACATGGCCAACATGACGGTCGCGGGTTTTTAACAGCTTCAACGCATCGGAGCCTATTAGACGAGTTTGGCGGCCTTGATAAAAAAGCAAAGTCGGTCACTTCATTGTGGCGAAAATGGCGAGACATTGAAGATAATCTTACCGAACATCGTCGGGAGCGTGATGCCACAGCCCGCGAGGCGGAATATTTGCGCCATGTCGTAAAGATACTAGATGCGCTTACACCAGAGGTAGGAGAGGAAGCTGTTCTGGCTTCGCGCCGGGCAGAATTGATGGCCTCAGAAAAAATTGCTGATGAATTAAATGCAGCAGCAGCAGCACTTGATGAAGGAAATGTCGAAACAAAACTTTCGGTTAGCTTACGCAATATTGAACGGGCTAGCGAACGGATCAACTCCAAAAACGGGGTTTTATCAAAAGCCGCAACTCGCCTTGACCGAGCGCTCAATGAAACAATGGAAGCGCGTGCCATTATCGGACAGGCTATTGATGAATTTGGTGCCGGACCGGATGAATTGGATAGCATCGAGGAACGTCTTTTTGCGCTGCGAGCCGAAGCACGTAAACATGGTGTCGCGCCCGACCTATTGGCTGATTTCCATGAAAAAACCCGTACAGCATTAGGCAATTTAGAACTCGGTGCTGCTGCATTCACGGAATTGGAAAAAGCAGAGTCGATAGCGAAAACTGCGCTCAATGATGCGTCGAAACAACTTTCAAAAGGACGGGTAGCGGCCGCCAAGAAGCTCGACCGAGCCGTTGAGCTTGAATTGGCTCCACTAAAACTCGGTGCTGCACAGTTTCAGACAATTGTCGAAACCAACGAAGAAAAAATTACGTCAGAAGGGGTGGACCATGTTGAGTTCATGGTGGCAACCAACCCAGGTGCGCCGCCAGGGCCAATAAAGACGATTGCCTCTGGCGGCGAGCTGTCACGATTTGTGCTGGCAATGAAAGCCGCTCTCGCAGCAAAAGAAAATCGCACAGTGATAATTTTTGATGAGGTCGATGCCGGTGTTGGTGGCGCAGTTGCGGAAGCGGTGGGCGAGCGATTGTCGCGGCTTGCGACGGATGCGCAAGTATTGGTGGTGACGCACAGTCCACAGGTTGCGGTACAGGCTGATCGGCATTGGCGGATTGATAAGAAGCAAGGAAAGAAGGTGACAACGACCAATGTCACCATGTTAGAAGACGATGAACGTGTCGAAGAAATCGCGCGAATGTTGTCGGGTGCAAAGATTACGGATGAGGCGCGCGCTGCGGCGCAGCGCTTACTAGGTGGAATTAAAATAGCGCCGAAAAAAAAACGGACGCGCAAAAAAGCGTAAAAAATATGGTGAAACGAGTTTCAACGTTTTCGGTCGTGCCCGTAGGAAAGCTAACTGCCGATGATGCACAAGTTGAATTGGCCCGTTTAGCCGACATCATCCTGAGGGCAGACAAAACCTATTACGACGATGATGCGCCGGAAATTTCGGACGCAGAGTATGATGCTTTGCGCCGGCGCAATTTATTAATTGAAAAACGGTTTCCAAAGTTAAAACGCTCTGACTCTCCATCAGATCGTGTCGGTACACCGGTATCGGCAAAATTTGAAAAAATCAAACATGCTGTAGCTATGCTGTCACTCGATAATGCCTTTAGTGAGGGTGACGTTGAGGATTTTTGTAAGCGGGTTCGGAAATTTCTGGGTGTCGTGGATGAAAAGGCTATTGCTTTTACCGCTGAACCAAAAATAGACGGGTTGTCGTTAAGTCTGAGATATGAAAACGGACAGTTGATTAGTGCCGCAACCCGCGGGGATGGCCAGACTGGAGAAAATGTCACTGCGAATGTTTTGACTATCAAAGATATCCCAAAGACGTTGAATTCGGCGCCAGGCACCCTCGAGGTGCGGGGTGAAGTATATATGAGCCACGGGGATTTCGAAGCGTTGAACAAGCGCCTCGTCACAGAAGCAGGTAAAGGTGAAAGAGCGCCAGACGCTTTTGCAAACCCGCGCAACGCTGCGGCTGGGTCTCTACGTCAATTGGATGCGGCGATAACAGCT
>JAJFGD010000131.1 GCA_021776315.1 Hyphococcus sp.
CTCGATATTCGTGTCTATAATGCGCTCGATCCAGCAGGTTTTGAATTGTTGGAAAACGACGGTCCGCGGGCCAGCTTAAACGCCAAAGTAATGACACAAACGATCAAGCTCTATGTGGACGGTGCACTCGGTTCACGGGGGGCACTACTCGCCGAGCCATATTCAGACGCCCCTGAAACCAGCGGTTTGTTACGACTGCAAGAAGAAGTAGCCAAAGACTATTTCAACCGTGCGATCCCAGCGGGCATTCAAATTGTTACCCATGCGATTGGCGATAAAGGCAACACGCTAGTCCTTGATTGGTATGAAGACACATTCGCCAAAAATCAGGATGCTGGCGGTTTGCGATGGCGCATCGAACACGCGCAAATCTTGGATACCGATGATATTGCGCGTTTTGCAGAATTGAATGTCATTCCATCGATGCAGCCAAGTCATGCGATCGGCGATTTGTTCTTTGCGCCAGATCGTCTCGGCCAAGATCGGCTGGATGGGGCTTACCCATGGCGCGCACTGATAGATGCGGGCGCGATTATTCCAGGTGGTTCCGACGCACCGGTTGAACGCGGTGATCCACTGATTGAATTTTACGCCGCTGTCGCGCGTCGCGGCCTTGATGGCACCCAAAATGAGGATTGGCGACCAGCGCAAGCGGTTTCCCGTGTCGAAGCGCTAAAGATGTTTACGATCTGGCCGGCTTATGCGTCGTTCCAGGAAAACTTGCTCGGTACAATTGAACCGGGCAAGCGTGCAGATTTTACAGCCTTTTCAAAAGACATCATGGTCGTGCCGGAAGCAGAAATTCTCTCTGCGAAACCGGTCCTAACCATTGTTGATGGCGAAATCGTTTTTAAGAAAAACTAGTTATGAATATGCAATGGCAAGGTGCGCTTGGGTAAGCCCGCCTTGCCACCCATTTTTATTCAACAGATGTTTCGAGATTGGCGACAATAAAGTCATCAAACAAGGCTTGCGCCGCATCATGCATGCCGCGCGTGCCATAATCTGTCTTGGTAATGACCACCACGAGATCATGATCGGGTAGGATCATCACGCGGTTGCCGCCATTGCCACTCATATAGGCGACAGGATGGTTTTTCCCATCGACCTCATAGTGTTCAAGCCACCACAAATATCCGTAATTGGTGTCGTCATCGACTTGCGCACGCGGTTCGATTGAGGTCGAAACCCAGCTTTCCGGCAAAATACGATTGCCACCGAATGTACCTTTTCCGAGATAGAGTTCACCGAGACGCGCCAGTGTATCACTGGTCAGCTCAAGCCCACCCGTCGCCATGATGTCTCCGGTTCCTGTGCGCGGCCAGCTAATGCTATCAATGCCGAGCGGTGTGAATAAATGTTGCTGGGCATAATCCTCTATATTTTCGCCAGTCGCACGCTCAACGATTTTGGCGACCAAATTGGCACCCGCGGTGCAGTAAGAAAATGCTCGACCAAAAGGACGTTGTTGCGGCGGCGGGGACCAAACCGGATAGCCGCGCATGGGCAAATCCAGATAAAACCTCGCCATATCCTCAACGATATACATGCGCTCTTCATTGCCTTGGGAATATTGATTCCAATCATTGCATTCCAATGGCGAGCTCATGGTCAACAGATCTTCAATGGTGATGTCCCGCTTACGCTTGTCGTCGTGGAGGATTGGCCTTTTATCTTTGAAATAGGGAAAGACACGGGCATTAACGCCTTTAATCTCCCCAGCCTCTATGGCTGCGCCCAACACCATCCCATTGATGGTTTTGGTGACACTGCGGGTATTGTGCTGGGACGTGGCATCAGCCCCGTTAAAATACCCCTCATAAACCGCCGTCCCGTGCTGACGGATTACCACGCTGGTGATGGTTTGATAATTTCCAGCGTCGATAGCAGCCCCAAGGGCGTTTGATGTTTCATTCGACCACTGCAATTGCGCGTTGGCCGTTGAGAATGACATCACTGAAAATACAGAGACGACAAAGGATCTGAAAAACTTCATGAATATTCCTCCAAACAGATTTTCATTTGCGGCACCTTTGGGAATGTTGGCTATTGAAAACGCCTGAAGTTTCGTGAAACTTGCTGAAAGGGCTGAATTTCAGGGAATTTCAATGAGTGAGACTGGGCAATATCGAGCTGGCGATCTCCTCGTCAATATGACCAAGCGGTCTGCCAGCCGCGATGGGGAGGAGATTTCCCTATCCAACCTTTCCTGGCGCGTTCTTAGCGTTTTGATTGAACACGCCCCGGAAACGGTTGGTTATGAGCAATTGGCAGCACTGGCCTGGCCCCAACAACAAGTCTCGCCCGATACCATGTCGCAACGCATCAAATTACTGCGGCGCAGCCTCAATGACGATCCCAAAACCCCGCGCTATGTCGCAACCGAACGGGGCATTGGCTATCGTTTTGTTGCCGAGGTGGCACCGGCCTCGGCGCCACCGCCTTCAAATCAGAAAAGGATCTTATTGGCTGGGGCAGCGACCATCGCAGCCTTGGCACTGCTAATCCTTTGGAAGCCAAATCGGGAAGCCGTGCTTGTCCCGCAAACATCGGACATCACCGCAGCTGTCAGCACCGATGATCTGATCGAAAGTGGTTATCAATATCTGGCGCGCGGTTCTTTTGATGACAATGAACGCGCTTTGTCTTTGTTCGAGCAAGCACAAGAAAAAGACGCGAGCAATCTCGCAGCGATGATCGGTCAAAGCTTTGCGCATTCTCACCGGGAAACGAAATATGATTTTGACCGCACATCGTCCAACAAGGCAAAAGCCTTAGCGCAAAAAGCTTTGGATCTGGCACCAAGTAACGGTCGCGCTTGGCATGCACTTGGATTTGCCTTGGACGCGCAAGGGGATACTGAAGGGGCATTGCGTGCCTATGAACAAGCCATTGCTATTGATCCTGAAGATTTTGGTGCGATTTCTAGTGCTGCATATTTATTGCAAGTTCAGGGACGATTGCACGAAGCCTTACTGCTTGAAAATGATATCTTAGCCCGCGGGCAAACGCGCATGTTCACCCTTATCCAAATTGCATCGTCCTTGCGTCTTGCTGGATTGAATGATGCTGCGAATATTTGGCTCATCCGCGCCGAAACCCTGACCCCGGACAATATTTTGCTGGCCGACACAAAGGCCGGGTTTTTACTGGCGCAACAACAATATAGCGACGCAGCAGCAACGTCTGATAATACCGCCAATCATGACCGTGCATCTTTGATGGTTTTACATGGAGAAGCGCAACTAGCCCTTGGAAAGGTCGATGCAGCCCGCGCTGCATTTGATCAAGCCCTATTGCATGATAAAAATAATTTCGAAGGCACTTTTGAAAAAACAGCACTTGCCATTGATCCCTCTAGTCGCCGCGACGAGATCGATGCACATCCATTGATGACTGAGATTCGCACAGATCGGGAAAATGGAGACCAATGGCCTTACTTGTCTATTGGGGCCGCCTATCTTTACGCGGCGATCAATGATGGGGAAGCGGCGGCATCTGCTTTGCGGGACGCACAAAGCTGGGGTTACCGGGACGTCGCAAGGCTAAACGCATCGCCATTTTTTAGGACAGTGCACGACGACCCAGCATTTCAGTCGGCCTTGGCGGAAATCCAAAAGGACGTCGATATTCAACGGTCATTGATTGAAAATGATCCGCGCCTGGCCCATTTGCTCAATCTTGAGCCGTAACGCGCGCTTGAAACCCTATAAAACAGTCAATTATCTGCAAGCTACCGCATCTGCCCTATTGGCGACGCATTCGACGGCTACCATATAGGGGTTATGACATTTTGGCAGTTTCTCATATTTTTTCTGCTGATCGTCTTTGTCTTTTGGAACATTTGGGTCGCGCTACGCTCACTTGGTGATATTGGCGACGACGATTAAGAACGAAAACCATGCTGATATCTCGCCCCTATGATCAGTAGGGAGCGTCGGTAAGTCTTTGCGAAATCCACCAAATGTTTCCAGCGTTGTCTTTCACGCCCCCTTGTCGATCTCCATAAGGCATATCCGCAATATCCATGATTTTTGTCATGCCATTGTCGAGCGCTAATTTCATCGACGCGCCTGCATCAGCGACATAGAAATAAAATGTCGATTGTGATGGCGGGAAACCGCGCCCGGCTTCACTAATCATGATGCCTGCATCACCAAAGCAAATTTGACCATTAGCAAGCTTACCATCATCACGATGGGTGCGCCCCATATCTTTGCCGCCGAGTGCCAGCAACAACCCATCCATATATTGGTCCGCATCACGCGTAAAAATATACGGTGTCACTTGCGCAAACCCTTTTGGAATATGCATGTGCTTTCTCCTTTAAAAAGCCATTGCCAAACGACGTTCAGCAATGGCGATAATGTGACAGCGTTACTAACCTTACATTTCCATGATCTCAGCGACTTCAACCGAACCATTGACGTCCAAGATCGGACACCCCTTTGCCAAAGTGACCGCTTCGTCCATCGAAGATGCATTGATGATCCCATAGCCGGAAGCCGGATTAGCGCCGCCATTATCAGCAACTGATCCGTTTGAAACGGTCTTTGACATGCCGACAGGATTGCCAGGATCAATCGCCGCTGCGCCCATGCCCCCGAGCCATGCCCCCCCATTTCGCCATCACGTCTTCAACCTCTTTCGGGTTCTCCGGTTTTTTACCGCCGTGATAAACAAACAAAAATTTTGCCATGATTTTCTCCTTTCGTTTCCAGATAAAATAGAGACGCTTGAGCATTGGTAGAATCGACAGACTGAAAAAATACCCTAAGAAATCAGTGTGTAGATGCAAATCGCCGATCGACTATTAGTTTGCGAGCCTATCAATTCCTGACATCGCTAAGATTAGGCATTTGCATTTGTCCGGTCGGTTGATGAATATGCATCGAGACGCCAAGCGAAAAATCGCAAACCGGAAAGGGTCAGCCATGGATAGATTTTTACAACTCACCCACACAATTCGAACCATATTGATTGCCTTTTTCGTGATGACTGGACTGGCTAGCGCACAAGAGATTACTGATCCTGACGCCCTCGCGGCTCAAAACTATGCGGCCGCCTATCTTTCCCAAGACACCGCGGCTTTGGCGGCACTATTGGCTGATGACGCACAATTCAACGATCCATCCAATTCCTGGCAAGGCAAAGACGCAATCATTGAAGGTTTAACTGAGGTGTATAAAAGAATTACCGGTTCAGGTCCTGATGGTCGTGAAATCAGACGCTTCCGGTCAGGGAATAATTTCATTTTTGGTGCCTGGGCTGATTTTAATATGCTCATGACCGTGGGGGAAATACCGGAATCAGAATATAATTTTAAACTCGATTTCCTGATGATCTTAACCGTCGAAAACGGAAAAATTGTCGAACATAATGATTATGTGGACACCGATGCTTTTGTTGCCCAACTGCAAAAACAAATCGCAGCTGCCTCTAACGATAATGCAAACGAAACCGAAGAATAAATGAAGGTGTGAACACGAATGCTGCAACAAGCAAAAAACGTAACTGATGATTTTTCCGTGTCTCCGCAAATCTCTGTGGCGGACGTAGCTGAAGCCGCTTCGTCTGGCATAAATTTGATCATTAACAACCGACCTGATGGTGAAATGGTCGGACAACCAACAAGCGCTGAAATCGCTATGGCGGCGAAGGCAGCGGATGTTGCCTACGCACATATACCTGTTGATCAACGCGGATTGTCCCATGACCATCTCGATGCTTTTGATCAAGCGCTTGGCTCGGTTGAAAACCCAAAGACACTCAGTTTTTGTGCGTCAGGAACTCGGTCCATCATTCTTCGGTCCTACGCCGCAGCGCGTGCGGGCCAACCCGTTGCTGCGCTGATTGCTGAAGCGGGTGCTGCAGGCTACGATATTGCGGGGCATGCCCCCGCGCTTGAGGGTTTAAGTTCTTGAAGGTTTGGTATTAGATCATTAATTAAGCGGTCAGAATGCGTATGCCTGGGAGAAAATATCCATGTTGATTTCACTGTTGAGTATGATGGCAATGGCGCAAGACGCTGGCGACCTTGCCGCACCGCCAATTGAAATCCGTAGAGCCCCTGAATGTACCTGCCCCGATGAGATAGATCAGGACTTACTGATATTGCGTGGTTTGGTTGTTGATGCAGAGATTACCCTTGCCCCAGACGGTCGTTCCCCAAATGAGCGCCAGGCGACGATTTTTGATATCAAACCCAATAATGATTTCGATATTGAAGGGCGCACCCGCATTTGGCACTCAACCAATGAAAGCCAGTGCGGCCTCAGTTTTGATTATGGATTACAATATTCTCTGATCGTTCGCCGCACAGAAGAAGGCGCAATAGAAACAGATGCTTGTTTGATGCCTGAATTAGACTCTGCCAAATAGGACACGCATGCCGCTGATTGGCACAATAAAAAAGTCTTTTTGAGTTTTTGGACCCCGTATCAAGTCGGGAATGACAACGCTAAAATCAACCGATCCGATTCATTGTGATTAATAATGCACAATGATGCGTGCGCTCTCCGCCGCTGCTGGAATAACAATCGTCTCGGTTAAGGTCACGCCGCAACGCAAGATTGCCATGTCACGCCCATCAGTATCGGTCGCGTGAACGTCTTGACCTGCACCACAGTCGAGAAAACTGCCCGGTTCACGTTCGACAACGAAGAGATAGTTTGGCGGTGCCGTAATAAATGCACGATCCGTGACGCCGCCCGCCGCTTCTCCAATGGCAAGGCCACCAGCCGTCGCGAATTGTGGCTCTGAGGCCATGACCTGGCCAGCTAAGGTTAATGAGGCGGCAAAAAGACCAACAGCGACATTAACGGTTTGTTTACGAGTGATACACATAGCCCCCATGTCGCAAAAGCCGGGCCGGATCGACGCAACGACCATTTTTGGGGCTAAAAGGTTCGTTATTTCCTTGTCATTGCCACAATAGGCATGTTCATTGGGGAAGTGATTTGCCCCCGCGATTTGCGGGTGGCGGCGTATCTGAGGTGGGAATGTCTTATTTTGGTGAGTTTAAGATTAACGGTAATGAGCTGGTCGCGACGGAGACCGGTGCCGCGATTCCGATAACCCCGAGCTTTGCAGCCGAGGTTTTGCGAATCGCCAGCTTTGTCTGGTTGGTCAATGCCGTTCGGGCCACACGCGTTGTTCGTGGACGCGAACCGCGCGCGCGCATTTCGTTCTTCCCGAAAAAGCCGCGCTCTTATTATGCGATCTGGCCGGTCTGCCAATTGGCCGATGTCAAGATTACTGACGACCCGACTGAGGCTGATCTACATTTCTATTTCGAAGATCGCGAATTCCTAACAGCACAACGTGATGCGCCGTCAGAGCGGCCAGCCTTCAATATTGGCTGCTTTGATATTCGCAAGAGTGTCGTCGCGCGTATCTTTGAAGAAACTTTTGGTTACAGTCTGGCGATTGACCCACGCACCCATGATGGACTCGCGGTAGAAAAATCAGAAGGCAACGGTAAACATGATGGGCGTATCGTTGAATGTCCCATTGCTGTTCCCGCACGCGATCGGGTTTATCAACGCTTAGTCGATAATACATTTGACGGGCGCGATCATATAGACATTCGCACACCAATCGTTGGGGGTAAAATTCCCTTTGTTTATATCAAACGGCGCGGACGCGATGTGCGATTTTCAAATGACAACCATCGGGTCGACCTAGCGGATACCAACACATTACTGTCCAAGCGCGAACAAGAACAGATTATCGATTTTGCTCGTGCCATGCGACTTGATTTTGGCGGGCTCGATGTATTGCGCGATCGCAATGATGGGCGCATTTACATTGTGGATGCCAACAAAACTGATATGGGCCCACCATCTGCATTGTCAGCACAAAACAAACTAAAGGCCATGCGTGGTCTTGCCGACGCATTTGCCATGATGGTTGACGACACACTCAAACGATAAGGCGCGCTGACTTTTGGCTGGCATTCCCTTTGTCAAAGATGTCGACTTCACCCATGGGGTGGTGGATCAACTTGCGCCTGGTATTCGCCGGGTCATCGCAAACAATCCTGGCCCTTTCACCTATACCGGCACCGGCACCTATATCATCGGTACAGGCAGCGTTGCGGTTATCGATCCTGGCCCCGACCGTGACGCTCATCTTGATGCACTTCTCGCGACCCTTAAAGACGAGACGGTGTCACACATATTGATCACTCATACCCATTCAGATCATTGTGGTCTCGCAAAAAAATTTGCTGAGGCAACAGGCGCGCCACTTTATGGTTTTGGTGCACATCCCATTCGCAAAAAAGAATATGATGCACCGGATCTCGATGAAGGGGCTGACCGATCTTACAAGCCTGATATTGTGCTCAAAGATGGAGACATGTTGGAAGGGTCGGACTGGCGCATCGAAACCGTTCATACGCCAGGCCATCTTTCCAATCATTTGTGCTTCGCCATGCCCGCACAAAAAGCACTGTTCACGGGCGATCATATGATGGGCTGGGCAACGACGGTCGTCGCACCTCCTGATGGCGACATGGGTGATTATTTAGAAAGCCTCGATCTATTACTCGCGCGTGATGACGAGATCTATTTTCCGACCCATGGAGCACCGATCGAGAACCCCAAAAGATTTGTCCGTGCGGTTAGAACACATCGGTTGATGCGTGATGCGCAAATTGTGGATCAAATAAAAAAAGGACGCACAGGCATTAAGGAGATCACCGCCGCCATGTATGCGGATGTGGACAAACGCTTACATGGTGCGGCAGCGCTAAATGTTCTTGCTCATTTGATTAGGCTGGTGCGTATCGGAACAGTCACTTGTGACGGCGCGCCAGGGATGACGAACAAGTATCAATTCGTAGTAAGTTAAACGCAGCACCAATCTATTTTTGTACAGCTGTCTCCATGGACAGCCCTTTCATCCTCCGTCAATATCCCAATGGAATTTGAGCGATGCTTTGGGGGATTTGACGAATATGAGTAATCGATTTTCTGTTATTGCAACAACCTTGGCTGTCGCTTTACTGACCAATGGTTGTGCGATGTTCACGCCTGACCGCATCCACTACACCTGGCAAGAACAGTCCGAAGCGGCAGAGCCAAACACCCTTATGCAAAAGCTCGCACCCGCCACAAGTGACGGCAGTGTCATCGGCATTGCATTATCCGGCGGCGGGTCCCGGGCATCAGTCTTCGGCGCAGCCGGCCTGGAAGTATTGGCAGAAGCTGGCGTCGTACAAAAAGCCACATATATCTCCAGTGTATCTGGCGGCGGTTTCCCGGCTGCTTATTATGCGCTTAACAAACCATTCCCATGCGAAGCCCATTCAACGACAATGCCCTGCACCAGTGAAAGCTATGCATTGTTCAAAGATGCCATGCGTCACAATTTTCTATCGGACATGACACTTCGTCAGTTCGGCAAACCCGGGCGTATCACGAGCCCAACGAGGCGCTTGTCATCATTACAAGAAGCACTGGACCATCAAATCATCAAGGATTCGACATTTTCGGATCTTCCTGCATCGCCTGTATTGTTGATCAATGGCGCGCGCTATGATGACGGTCGTCGTTTTGTGTTTTCAAATGTTGCGATTCCCGAAGAGGACAGCGACATTGAACAATTCTCCAATGCAACATTGCGCACAGCATCTTTTTCACAACCAGGATGCACGCGGCCGACGCCACCAGAGTTTTCCGTTGCGCTCGCCATTGCTATTTCTGCAGGCTTTCCCCCTCTTCTCGGACCGGCATCAATAGAAATGCCAGAAACTTGTGATGGCGGCGCAACCCAATATTGGCATCTCGGTGATGGAGGCATTCTCGACAATACCGGTGTTGAAACCATAGAGGACTATGCGTTGCGCGCCAAAACCGGCGGCCCTAAAGCAAAACGTGTGATCATTTTTTCGCTTGATGCGGGGCGCAGTACACCATCACAATCTATGATGGAGACACGGAACTTGAAACTGTGGACAAGCGATCCTGGTCGCGTGGTTGAAATTGTCGGCATGCGCGCCAAAGCCTATCGCGATGTTGCCTTGCGCAACACGCGGACGAGCGATGAGCTTACTATCACAACCATCACAATGCGGTATACTGATGCAAAGATCGAACAATGGCCGGCTTCTTGTGGGGATCGCGTCAATGATGCACAAGCGATTAGCGATCACCTCGCCCTCATTCCAACCAATCTAAAAATAACAGATTGCGATGCTGAGCTAATGGAACTGGCCGCACGTGATGTTGTTACTAAAGCTCTGCGAGAAAACGCAGGTATACTGCAAGCGATCACTGTTCGACTGTAAGAACATGACTTCTTACAGTGGGTTTAATCTGCTGGGCTGAGGATTCTTTGCTGGCCCTAACTCAAGCGTCCATCAACACCCGTCGCGCTTCGGCAATCAAGCTGCGTTGCACATCCGTTGGCGACCCTTCCACTTCGGCGGCTTGATCAAGCAGACTCACCAGCTGTTGTTTTTCTTCCACCGTGCAAATTTCGACCACCGGTTTTAAAATTTTGCGAACTGAATTCCCCGCATCATTGATCTCGCCCACAGCCATGCGCGCAAAGGCATAAAGACCTTCTGCGGTTTCGCTGTCTGCCTCAAATGATTGTGCCATCGCATCTAACATCATTTGTTTTTGCCGGTCGGTGACTTCCCCGTCATAGGCGGCGGTTTGATACATCAATATCGCGGCTGCCTCACGCGGGTCAGATAGGTTCTCAATCAAACGTTGATCGACGCGGCGATTCCATTTGCCGGAACGAATCACGCCCTTAACATCGCGGACAGCCTCTCGCCCCTCATTTGCTGCATTGACGAAATGGGTGAAAGCCCAAAACGCCGCTGCCAGGGCGCCTAAAATAGCAATGATGATATGCATGGGTGCTCGTCTCCGCTCGAAAGGCTGATTTGGAGAATATGTTTTAAAGCGACTTTCCCGGAACGACAAATGACGTCATTCTCAAAGCGATACCGTCAGTCTTTTTCAACTGCGGTCAAGTTCATGGTCACGAGCGCGCCAGGCTTAGGCACCGCGTTGACGGCCACGGCAGAACGCGCTGGGCAATGATCGCCCATCGCTGCAGCATAAGCGTCATTCATGGCTTTGAAATTCTCCATGTCGGTCAGAAAAACTGTGATATGCATAATATGCGCGAGATCAGAATTGACTGACGCCAACATCACCTGAAATGATTTGATGATTTGTGTTGTTTGGCTAACAATATCATCGCCCGCCAATTCACCCGTTGCAGGATCAACACCGGCGATCGCGCTGATCATGATCAAACCATTTGCTCTTGCAATATGACTATATGGTCCAATGGGCGTCATGACATCGGGCGAAATTATTGTGTCGACTTTTTGGGTCATGGGGATTCGCTTGGGTTAAAATTACGGATAAAGCTTTTCTGTCGTCCATTCACTGGTTGCCGTGTCGCGGCGATAGACCAGTCGATCATGCAAACGGAATGGGCGATTGACCCAAAATTCAATTTGTAACGGTACTATTCTGTACCCTGACCAATGATCCGGGCGCGGGATTTCACCAAGGCCAAATTTCGCCGCTTTCGCCGCCACTTGTTTTTCAAGCGCGAAGCGACTTTCAAGCGGGCGTGACTGATCAGAGGCATGGGCTCCGATCCGGGCACCGCGCGCGCGCGTATTGAAATAGGCATCGGCTTCCTCTGCGCTCACCGGTGTCACTGTGCCACGAAACCGCACCTGCCGGCGGATCGATTTCCAATGAAAACACACCGCCGCTTTGGCGTTAACATTTAGCTGCTTGCCCTTGGCGCTCTCGGTATTGGTGTAAAACGTCAGACCAGCGGCATCGACATCTTTTAACAACACCATGCGCAGATCGGGCATGCCATCACCATCCACCGTCGCCAATGCCATGGCATTGGCGTCATTGGGCTCTTTTTTCTTAGCCAGAGATAACCACTCCGCGAACAAGGCCGTCGGATCGTTAATCGTAAAGACCTCTCCCTGGTCCTCATCAACCGCATAGGTCTCTTCACTGGGGCTTGGCGGAATTAACTTCTCAGTAACCATGACATATCCCGAAATTTGTAAACAAAATTAACCAATATTCGTCCTTCATGCGACATGATAGGTTTTGACCCCGCGGCAGTTTTACGTCAAACCGGAAACCATTATGTCTTTCAATAGCTTCGGACACATCTTTCGGATCACCACTTGGGGTGAAAGTCATGGCCCCGCCCTGGGTGTCGTGATCGACGGCTGCCCGCCTGGCATCCCCCTGGAGGCCGCAGAAATACAGACAGCCCTCGACAAACGAAAGCCCGGGACATCGAAATTTGTCACCCAGCGCAAAGAACCAGACATGGTTAAGATCCTCTCTGGCGTATTCGAGGACGACCGCATCAAAAAAGAATTTGGAGGTCCCGTCACCACCGGCGCGCCGATCAGTCTCGAAATTGAAAATGTCGATCAGCGTTCAAAAGATTACACGGACATTCGCGACAAATATCGGCCCGGCCACGCTGACTACACTTATGACGCGAAATATGGCTTGCGCGATTATCGCGGCGGCGGGCGCTCTTCAGCGCGGGAGACCGCGGCGCGGGTTGCCGCTGGCGTCGTCGCCGAAAAAGCTCTCGCGCAGGTTTTGGACAGCACAGTCACTATTCGCGCGTGTATGGTTCAGATGGGGGCGGACAAAATTGACCGCGCTGCCTTTGACTGGTCGGAGATTGAGAACAATCCGTTTTGGTGTCCTGATAGTGCGGCTGCAAAACGCTGGGAAAGCCAGCTTGATGCTGCACGCAAGGCGGGCTCATCCATGGGTGCGGTGATCGAAGTCGTGGCATCGGGCGTGCCCGCCGGACTTGGTGCGCCTGTTTACGGCAAGCTCGATGCGGAATTGGCGAGCGCGATGATGTCGATCAACGCCGCCAAAGGGGTTGAGATTGGTGCCGGTTTTGAAGCGGCAGCCCTTTCTGGTGAAAACAATGCCGATGAAATCCGTATGCAGAATGGCAAACCGCATTTCTTGTCCAATAAAGCCGGTGGTATTTTGGGCGGAATCTCGAGCGGACAAGATATTGTCTTACGCCTAGCAATCAAACCGACGTCATCCATCCTAACGCCGCGCAAAACCATTACGCGTGATGGTCAGGAAACCGACATTCAAACAAAAGGCCGCCATGACCCTTGCGTTGGCATTCGCGGTGTGCCCGTCGCTAATGCCATGATGGCGCTGGTGCTTGCGGATCACGCGCTTCTCCACCGTGGGCAATGTGGTTAGTAAGCTTTCAAGAGAGCTTTTTCACTTCCTATCAAGAGTAATAGACTGAGCCAATAACCGTGCATCAATCAGTCCTGAATTAGCATTTTTCTTGCCACACCTAGCTCAATAGAATAACCGCAATCGCGAGCGCACATAAAGCCGCCTGCGCAATATCCATAACGAAGATGAAAAACATTGGCCCCGAACGAACGGACCACAACGCGATATTTTTTCTCTCACCGGCTTTAAGTACCGGCAAATTAAATGCAAATTGAGAAAAATGTGCCGCCCCAATAACAAATACCATCAGAGCGCGCTCCATCGGTGCTGTGAACAAAACAGAATTCGTAAAAACCAAAACCAGCAATATCAGACACAACAACATGAAGGCCGCGTTGAAGCCGCCGAGAAAACGCACACCTGCAGCCGTTGTTTCAAACAAAGGGGAGTTGCGCGCCTCTTTTGGAATCAACACGCGCGCTGCTGTGTGTTGTTGAAACCCGAAATACCGAAAACCCATCCCAAACCAGAGCATCCCGGCAATCAATGCCAGAGCATATAAAGCCCCTGAAATCGTCATTGTTTTCTTCCTTTTTAATGCACGCGTTGTTTCAACGCGCTTTTCGATACACTTGCACCGTGCAAAGGTAAGGCCTCGCCAAAGCCATTCGGGCTACATTTTCTTGAAATATCTGGCGACTGGGTATCGCTCAAATCCGGCGCTTTCATAGCTTGCACGTGCGGGCGCGTGACCGCGGTCCCCGCCCGTTTCAACAAATGCCATTTTTAAATCGCGCTTGCGCATCCACACAAATGCAAATTCCATGAGTGCCTTGCTAACCCCTTCGCGTTGAAAATTAGGGTCAACGGCAATGATATAGATCTCACCCATAGAATCCGCCGGATGTTCTCGCAATCCGAGAAAGCCGGACGCCACTCCACCCGATCGCGCAATCCAAAGGTCGGTTTCATTGTCACGACACACCGCTTCAACATCAGCTAATTGTCGTTCACGCCACCCATTTGGATAAAAAGCATCGTAAACATAATCTGGAATATCTTCATGCATTAATGGAAAAACGGGCTCCCATGCCCGTCGCGTAATCTCCAATATGGTGTCGAGGTCAGTAGGTTGATATGCAATAATCTCGGTCATCGTTTTATATTCGCTAGAATGAAATTTTTTCCAATCCTATTCAACGAATGGCGCGCAACAAAGCAATCTATCAAGGATGCTTGATGACATCGCCGCCCTTCATCACGAAAGTCACGCGCTCCATCTCTGTGATATCGTCGAGAGGGTTGCCATCTACCGCAATGATATCTGCGAGCAATCCTGGCTTTAATTCACCGCGATCTGAAACCCCGAGCAAATCCGCCGCATTGATCGTCGCCGATTGCAGCGCGTGAGTTGGCGTCATACCCCGGCGCACCATGGCATAAAACTCTTTCCCTGCCTCATCATGTTTGAAAACGCCCGCATCCGTTCCCAGCGCAATATTCACGCCGCGTTCGACAGCCATTTCGAAACTATTTTCAACATAGGGTGCCAGAAATTCACTCTTCTTCACAGTCCATTCAGGCGTATCGGGCGGTAAGGGCACATCGCTGAGGTGAATGGTCGGCACATAATAGGTGCCGCGTTTTTTCATCTCCCGAATGATCTCTGGCGTCAGCATTGAGCCATGCTCGATCGAGGCCACGCCCGCTTTGACGGCCGCCAAGATGCCCTCCGATCCATGGGCATGGGCCATCACTTTCAAACCATGACGCGATGCCTCTTCAACAATAGTTTCTAATTCGTGATCGGAATATTGTTGCGCACCTGGTTGGTCCCCTTTTGAAAAAACACCTGCGGTCGCACAAACTTTTATGACCTTTACTCCATGCTTGGCTTGATACCGAATGGCGCGCAATATTTCATCGGCACCATTGGCAATGCCCTCGTTCGGGCCAAGCTCCATAATGCCCGGCGCAAAACCGGTCACATCACAATGACCGCCAGTGATCGACAAATAATGCCCCGCGGGAAAAATCCGTGGCCCAACTACTCGGCCCGCTTCAATTGCGCGCATCAAGGCAACATCGGGAAAGCCTGGCCAGGCCCCTGCATCACGCACGGTCGTAAACCCGGCATCGAGCATTTGGCGACCAAAGGCAACGCCATAAAGTGCCCAGTCAGCCGGCGTTTCAAAAACCGCCGCTGTCGTCCAATGATCGCCGGTGAAAAAATCAAGAGTGACGTGAGAGTGCATATCCATCATGCCGGGCAGCAATGTGCGATCACCAAGGTCGATGATTGCCGCACCATCGGGGAGCACCTCAGGATTAACGGCATCAATCACACCATCCTGAATGACAACCACAGCTGGACTGATGATGTCGCCACTGGCGACATCAACCATGCGCGCCGCCCGAAGGATGGTTGTATCAGCAAACGCAGAACTGACACTGATCAACACCGCAAAAATAGCCGTCAGCAAAATCTGAATAATTTTCATCTAAGCCCCCTGTTTAAATGCAAGGGTACAAGTGGTCATGGGGGGATGCAATGACAGTGCGGGCCTTGCAATGCGCCAGCTATTGCGCGCCCGTCAAGGCTTCAAGCGTTGCTTGCGCCGAACCGATAGATGTTTGAAGAGAGCCGAGCTTTCCATTCAATGTGCTTTTGTGAAATCGCAGGCTACGTTGAATTTCGTCGCTGCCATGGAGGCGCGCAATTTCCGCCTTAACAAGATCTACTGGCAGATCGATTTCACATTGCTCAGGCAATTCAATAACGATGAAATTGCGTTCATCACTAATATAGCGATCATCACAATGGGAACGAATTTCGCTTTGGACCCTTTGGTCCATCATTTCCCGCACGATTCGACGATAATCCGTTCGCTCATTTTGGGTCGTGAGTACCGTTGATTGTCGTCCATAGTGATTTGACAAAATAAGACGCGCCTCTTCATCCGCCACAGTTTCAATCCGACCCGTAGACAAAAGCTCATCAAAGGTGCCACGCAGCATTGGCGCATTCCAATGTTGCGATGCTTGGTAGAGATCGGTTAGAAAATTGATGTCGAGGCTATTGGGGTCCTGTTGAAATCCGGCAAGAGCGCTGATGGCGTGCGCATTGGTG
>JAJFGD010000132.1 GCA_021776315.1 Hyphococcus sp.
GGGTCGACAATGAAGCCGACGCCATGCTCCTTAAGGGGCTTGGGGTCGACTATCTGCAAGGTTTTCTCATCGGTAAACCAGAAACCAATCCAAATTGGCTGGCGGAAGGCGCTCCGAATGAGCCACCTGTCGCCATCAACCGTTTCTGATTTGTTGCATTGGGTGACGGCGATTTAGGCGCCGTTCTTTTCCAATTTATCGAGTTTGTTTTGCAGTGCTGCGAGCTGAGATTTTAACTCGTCAATGTCCCCGGATTCTGATGGCGCATTGGCAGCTTCGTTTCCACTGCTATACATATTCCCACCTGTCGGTGAAAACATTTTCATGGCTTGGCCGTAGAGCTCCATGTTTTTCCGAACGGATTCCTCAAACATCGAATAGCCAGGATTGGTACCAAAGGCTCCCATCATTCGTTCACGCATATCTTCTTGATTGCGCGAGAATGCGTCCATGCTCATTTCCAAATACGATGGCACGAAATTCTGCAGGCTATCACCATAGAATTTGATCAGTTGTCGAAGGAATTGGATTGGCAAAAGGTTTTGGCCCTTACTTTCTTCCTCAAAGATGATCTGTGTGAGCACCGAATGTGTAATGTCTTCGCCAGATTTTGCATCATACACGACGAAATCATCGCCATTTTTGACCATCTCTGCGAGATAATCGAGGGTAACGTACGAGCTTGTCGCCGTGTTATATAGGCGACGATTTGCATATTTCTTGATCACGGCGGCTTCGCCGGCCGCGCCGTTCTTGCGCCCGTTCTTGTCTTTGGTAGTCATAGGCGTTCTCTCCCGATCCCAGCCGTTTCGAGCATTTGTACCCAAAAACGGATTACTGAGCGCAGTCTCGATTTTTTGTGCGCTTGCTAATCTTGCTATAGCATGAAAATAGCGAATGCCTACGCGCCTCGTCGCGTTTCCGCTGGGTTAAGTGGTTGAGTTATTTGGCCCTTCACGGTAGATGGCCCTCAAAACACGGCCAAAATTGAAATATTGCAGTGCAACAAACAGGAGAGATTATGAGTGATGTGGTAATTGTGTCCGCTGCGAGGACCGGAATCGGGTCTTTTGGCGGAGGATTAAGTACAACGCCCGCGACAAAATTGGGCGAGGCGGCGCTCTCCGCAGCAATCGAACGTGCTGGTATTTCCGGCCAAGATGTGGATGAAACGATCCTGGGTCATGTGCTACAGGCCGGACAGGGACAAAACACAGCACGCCAAACCAGTATGGCGTCCGGTGTGCCACAAGAGCGTCCAGCCATTACAATCAATCAGGTCTGTGGATCCGGTTTGCGAGCCGTTGCCATGGGTGCCCAACAAGTGCGTCTCGGCGACGCCAATATCGTGGCTGTTGGCGGACAAGAAAACATGTCGCTATCGCCCCACACAGCGACGCTTCGCACCGGCGTCAAAATGGGACCGTCTAGTTTTGCCGACTCTATGATCGTCGATGGATTGTGGGATGCTTTTAACAATTACCATATGGGGCAGACTGCGGAAAACTTGGCACAAAAATATGAGATTAGCCGAGACGAGCAAGATGCATTTGCTGCGGCTAGCCAAAACAAAGCCGAAGCTGCCAGAGAAGCAGGCAAGTTTGTTGACGAGATTGCACCAGTCGCTATCAAAAAACGCAAAGAAACCATCACTTTTGATCGTGATGAATATATTCGTGAAGGTGTGACTGCTGAGTCTCTCGCCGGTTTGCGACCTGCATTTGTCCGTGATGGTGGCACCGTAACGGCGGCCAATGCGTCAGGCCTAAACGATGGGGCAGCTGCGTTAATCGTGATGTCGGCGAAGGAAGCTGACAAACGCAATCTTGAACCTTTGGCGCGCATTGCCTCATGGGGGCATTGTGGTGTTGATCCGGCAATTATGGGTATTGGCCCAGCCCCGGCATCGCGCATTGCGCTGGATCGGGCAGGTTGGAAGCTTGATGATCTTGATCTGATCGAAGCCAATGAAGCCTTTGCCGCGCAGGCTTTGGCGGTTGGCAAAGAGCTTGGCTGGGACCCGGAAAAGGTCAATGTCAACGGTGGTGCCATTGCGCTTGGTCACCCGATCGGCGCATCCGGTGCTCGGATCTTGACCACATTGGTTCATGAATTGAAGCGTTCCGGCAAAAACAAAGGTCTGGCGACACTTTGTATTGGCGGCGGTATGGGTATTGCCATGTGCGTCGAGCGATAGTGGCAGTTTAGTGTGGGTACGAATTAATTAAGTTGGTAGAACGCCAACTACGAAAGGGAGAAGTTAACATGGCTAGAACGGCGATTGTAACAGGTGGAAGCCGCGGTATTGGTCGCGCTATTGCTGAAGCATTGAAGAATGATGGTTGCACGGTTGCAGCGACCTATGCGGGTAACGATGCAGCGGCTGCACAATTCAAAGAAGAGACCGGCATCAATGTCTATAAGTGGGATGTTGGTGATTATGAATCGTGCAAAGCAGGCGTTGCCGAAATTGAGGCTGCCCATGGCCCAACCGATATCTTGGTCAACAATGCTGGTATCACTCGCGACGGATTTTTTCATAAGATGAGCCCGGCCCAATGGGCCGAAGTCATGCGCGCTGATCTTGATTCTGTGTTTAATATGTCGCGCCAGGTTTTCCCCGGTATGCGCGAGCGAAAGTTTGGTCGGATCATCAATATTTCATCCGTGAATGGTCAAAAGGGACAGATGGGTCAAACCAATTATTCTGCTGCAAAAGCGGGCATGATCGGATTCACTCGGGCATTATCCCAAGAAGGTGCCTTTAAAGGGGTTACGGTAAACGCTGTTGCGCCTGGCTATATTGGGACCGAAATGGTGGCCGCTATGGATGATAAAGTGCTCGAAAAAATCGTTGCGCAGATTCCTGTCGGCCGTCTTGGTGAGGCTTCAGAAATTGCGAATTGCGTATCCTTTTTGGCAGATGACAAAGCCGGGTTCATCACCGGTGCAGTTTTGACCGCCAATGGTGGGCAATATATTGCGTCATAAGCCTAATTGCTGACAAATTGCGTAGGTATTTTCGGGCCCCGTCACTATTTTTCACGTGACGGGGCCCTTTTTTCACCAAAATGACTGATTAGAATGGTACCTCGAAGCGTTTTTGTGAGGGAGCCAATTGTGGCTTGGAAAACGGGCATTGTAGGGGCTACGGCCTTCGCGGCCGTGGCGATTTTAACAAGTGGTGGGGCAGTTCATGCGTCTCCATTATTGGTGAGTTTTGGCGTTCAAATTTCTGACGCAACATCCAACCCATTTTCAGCGTTAGTTGGAAAAAGTCGTGAAAAGCGTGATCGGCGGCGTGCTGGTGGTGGTGAGGTTGAGCGTTATGTTTTGGCCTCTGACGACCGTGCTTTTTTATTCGAAAATGAAGGGGAAGCCGCGCGCGTAAAATTCCTGTGTAGCGAGGACGATCCACGCTTGGATTGTCAATTGGATGACGCTGGACCAGCGCCAGAAATTTATTTGTTGAGCCCAACTCGTGGTCCGCGGGGCGATATGATTTATAAAAATATCGAAGGAGAGACTTTTTTGCGTATCGCTTCTTATGGCGGCGCAACAGTTTTTTGGCCAGGCGAGGGACGCGGTTTTGCGGCGTCCAAATCATTCGGCGATGATCGATCGCTTCGCCTACCACCAATTGATCATGCTGCTGCTGCGCGTCGCGCCCAATCCGCGACCGCGGTGATGAGTGCGCTGGTTGGGGCACCGATAATTTTTGATGTTGGAACCGCGCCGTCAGATGAAATTGCTGATTCTACAGTCCTCGCTGACGCGGTTGTCCGCGCTGCAAATGGCATGCAAGCGGTTGCTGATGATCCAACCGGTGCACGCATAATAGCAAGCCGCATCAATAAGGTCTCATTCATTCAAGGTGAATCGCCTGATATACGTATGAATGACGGTGTGATGGAAATCCGATATGTGCCAAATGAGGACATTGCAGGGCGGCTTTCCTCAGCAACAATTGTACGTTTCTTGGAGGAAACCCTTTAATCGGGGTTTAGTAAGAAAAACTCCGCTTTTGGGTCGTAAAACCGCCATATTGGCAAATGAGACTAATCACTATGGCGGACGTTAAGAAAACCATAAACCTACGGCGAACGATGGCTATAGCCATCGCGGCGAGTATTGTGTTGAGCGCGGCAGCATCAGCGCAATCCCTAAAGGAAATTCGAGCCCGTGAAGCTGAGGAAAGCAGCCTTGATCGAGAGGTTGCTTATACCGAATCTGTTTGCGGACATTCGATAAGCGCGACTATCGACTGGCGTTCGGCTGCAAACTGGCCGGAAGATGTAAGTTTGGCCGCCTCTTGTGACGGTGCCCTTGGTGCGCTTGAGGCGGTTTGTCGTGACGGCAACAGCGAAGCGCGCCGCATAACACGGTTTGTGTGCGCTGGTGATGGATCTGGAGCCTCGTTGAGCAGCGGTGCACTACGATACGGAGCGAGCCCAGACGATAATGGGTTTTCTTCGACCAAGGCACTGCTCGATAGCGAGCTTTAGGATTTTCGTCACATTGCGCCAGCAGCTTTTTCAAGAATACCCGTTCGAATCCCATCAAAAATGTATTGAGTGGACAATGCTAAGAGCAGCATGCCGAGAATTCGCGTAATCGCGTTCATGCCCGTACGCCCAAGCGCGTCGCCGATGCGACTGGCAAAACTCATCATCAACACGCCAATGCACAAGACAAGCGTCATTGCGGAGATCGCTGCTCCTTTTTCGATCATCGGGACTTGAGGACCCATCAATAACATGACCGTTGCAATGGCACCTGGCCCGGCTAGCATTGGAATTGATAATGGGAAGAACGCGATGTTATCGCGCGCTGATGCCTTTGGCCCTGGGGTTTTTGCCTGGGTCTCACTGTCTGGGTCGAAAAACATTCGAAAACCCATGATAAACAAAATGACGCCCATGGCAGTGCGAAACGCCGCAAAGCTGACACCCAGATGGTGCAGAACGGTATTCCCCACCAAGCCAAAAGCCAATAGGATGACAACGGAGTAAATTGCCGCTGAGAACGCAATTTTTAAGCGCGCCTTTTGAGATTCGTGCTTGGTCAATGACGCAAAGATTGGCGTCACCAAGATCGGATCGATCACAATGAAAAGCGTGACAAAGGCAGCTAAAAACGAGGGGCCAAATTGTGATAACATCTGTTTGCTCTTCTTTCGGCTGCTTTGCCGAAAAAACCGTTGATTGTGGCAGACGCAATGTCATTGCGTTTGCCATCAGTCAAGCGGTAAGAGCTCGAGTTTTTAAAAGGGCAACATCCCCCACCGGATCAGCCAGGCGGCGAGCGCAATGCCCGATAGGCCAGTCATCACCAATCCGCTAAGGACGCCAATTGGTAAGGCCTCTCTCGCGCGTGCTTTCAAGGTCAACCATAAGAGCCAGAGCCCGGTGCCACCAGAGATCAGTCCTGCCGCGGCGAACCAACGTCCCCAATCAAGCAGTCCCACCAATAGGGCAAACTGGTTGGCCTCAAAGGTGGCATAACCCGCATAACCAAGTCCGCCCACGCCGGCAGTACCGAGAAGCGCGGTCAACCAGGCCATAAAGCGGGCACCGCCAGTTGGATGGCCGCCGGATCGGTTCACGACGCGAGCGATCGGTGCCAATGTGTAGATCACTGAGCCGAATATTAAAATGACGGCTGGGATAGAGATCCACATCGCGTTCAGAGCCATTTTTTCTTCGTCTTCAGCTGCAAGGCTGGCAATTCCAGAAATTGCGTTTGTTTCGAACAAAGGTGCCGCGAATGCTGGCGCTTCCATGCTCTCTGGACAAGAGCGATCAAGTTCACCCATTGGGTCGTCATAGAATTTTGTTAGGAATTCCCCGGCGCATTCAACGGATCGTGTTGGTCCGTGTCCGGCATATGCGAATTCTACATAGTCGGCATTTGAAAACCCCGGTAGAATCAATTCTGCGAGAGGCGGCGGCGTAATTGGATCCATTGCTCCTTCGACAATCAAAGTGCGGATGTCGGTTTGCAAAGCTTCATAGTCTTCCGCGCGGCGTGGAGTTAACCCATGCTTTGCGCAAATGCGTGCTTGTTCATCGACCAGCGATGCATCGCCGAAGATCATAGCAAGCGCTGGATAGTCAGCGTGGTCTTCTTCGAATGCACGACGCATAGATCCAGCCCATCCATCGTTGCAGGCTATTGCGTTGTACATGCCTTGTGAAATGCCACCAAACCCGCCTCCGCCGCCAGCCGCGGTCAAAAGCCGAAATGGTTCAAAGTTCTCTGTTTCAACCAATCGAATATAGGCATCGATGAACGCAGGCAGCGTCGCATAATTGTCCTGTTCGTAGAACAGGACGAAAGGGGCACCACCAACGATGTCTTGGAAAAAATATCCTTTACCAGACGGAAACAGCTCTTTGTCTAACGCATCCACTTCAATTGGGGCCATTGATATTTTTGCGATTGCGGCTTCTAGGCGTGCAGTTAGGTCCGGAAAATTGCGCGCGCACTTTGTGTCCGCGTCACAAGCTTCCTGAAGAATTGCCAGAACACGATGATAATGCCGCGCGATATTGTGGAACGACACATTTTGATCCAACGGTACAATCGCATCAATGACAGCCGCAAGAATGCCGTCTGGATCTTGTTTTAAATAGGCCTGACCCAGGATTGAACCATAAGAAATGCCCCAAACATTCCACGCGTCATATCCAAGTGATCGACGCAAAGCTTCTACGTCTCGCGCATTCTCTATTGTTGAATATCCAGATAAGTCTGCCCCGGCTGCGATCGCTTTCTCAAAGCAATTATCCATCGCTTCTAGCCCGGCACGCTGGTATTCTTCCCATTCTGGGGAATTGGCCGCAGAAGGATCGAACAGGCCGTATGTCTGGCAAAAATCGGCGGACCAGCCAATGCCCCGTTGTTCCAATATATACAGGTCGCGTGAATTGCGTATGCCGTGATCTTTGAGGCGGTCCACATAGCCTTGTGCCTGGACGCCTGGGCCGCCCGTTAAATAGATAACGGGATCATCTCGTTTTGCCCATTCACCAATTTCCTCAGTGTTCCACTCATCAGGTTGCTTGGCGTGAATTTTGACGTAGTGAAGTTCAATTATTCTTGATTGTTGTTTTTCTCGATTTTCAGGAACGGCCAATAATCCGCAAGAAATATCACCGGCATCGTAATCGACCGCGCCTTTGAATGGGCAGATAATTGTGCGGTTCGAGAAGCTATCCCTAGAGAAAATATCTGAAGGCATTTCACTTATGGATGACACAGTCTCGATGTCTGCATCGGTGACAGCTGTCTCGTCTGCGTCACTTATAGGCTCTTGCGCCTGCGCAAGTGAAAAGAGAACGCATGCCGCGGAATATACCGCAAGCCCCCAGCTTGTTGATTTGATCATTTTTGTACGCCCCACAACCCCGACGCAAAACATAGCAAAAATATATCGCTAGGCCAATATTGCACCGCACACAAATAAATTTCGCCACATCCGCGAAGCTAATAATTTTTTGCACGCTTTGGGGGAAACGGCTTTCGTATCTATTCACAAGGGGCAATGTGATTAACGCCACGAAATTTCCATATGCATAAAAATAATCCCGCCTAATACTCAGTCGATTAAAATTCTCACGATTTTTGCGTTCCCAAAAAAAAAGGGCAGCTCTTTCGAGCCGCCCTTCAATTTACGCAACTGAATTTTTTGGTCAGATGACCGGCTTACATCATGCCGCCCATGCCGCCCATTCCGCCCATGCCGCCCATATCAGGCATGCCACCACCTGCACCGCCGTCTTTTTTCGGTGCGTCGGCGACCATGGCTTCGGTTGTGATCAGGAGGCCAGCCACAGATGCTGCATCCTGAAGGGCGTGACGAACAACTTTCGCAGGATCAACAATACCCGTTGCAATCAGATCGCCATATTCGTCTGTCTGAGCATTAAAGCCGAACTTGAAGTTGTCCTGCTCTAGAAGTTTGCCAACAACAATTGATCCCTCGCCGCCAGCATTTTCAACAATCTGACGGATCGGTGCTTGCAGAGCACGGCGAACGATTTGGACGCCCGCATCTTGGTCAGCATTTTCGCCTTTAAGGCCCTCAAGTGCCTTGGAAGCATAAAGAAGTGCTGTACCGCCACCAGGGACGATACCTTCTTCGACAGCTGCGCGTGTTGCGTTCAGTGCATCATCAACGCGGTCTTTGCGTTCTTTCACTTCAACTTCGGTTGCGCCACCGACTTTGATCACCGCAACACCGCCAGCAAGTTTCGCTAAGCGTTCTTGCAGTTTTTCGCGATCATAATCGGATGTTGTTTCTTCGATTTGACGACGGATTTGACCCGTGCGCGCTTCGATGTCGGCTTTGTCGCCAGCACCGTCGACGATTGTTGTATCGTCTTTATTGATCGAAACTTTCTTCGACGTACCGAGCATGTCGAGTGTGACATTTTCAAGTTTGATGCCGAGGTCTTCAGAGATGACCTGACCGCCCGTCAGAACAGCGATATCTTCGAGCATGGCTTTGCGACGATCACCGAAGCCTGGTGCTTTCACGGCCGCAATTTTTAGGCCGCCGCGCAGCTTATTCACAACCAAAGTAGCAAGCGCTTCGCCTTCAACATCTTCTGCGATGATCAGCAATGGACGGCTCGACTGCACCGCAGCTTCAAGAAGCGGCAGCATGGATTGAAGGTTGGATAATTTCTTCTCGTGAAGAAGGATGAATGGATCTTCGAGATCGGCAATCATCTTGTCTGGGTTGGTAATGAAATATGGTGACAAATAACCACGGTCGAACTGCATGCCTTCAACAACATCAAGTTCAGTTTCAAGCGATTTGGCTTCTTCAACCGTAATGACGCCTTCATTGCCGACTTTGTCCATGGCTTTAGCAATCATCTCGCCAATTTCTTTTTCGCCATTGGAAGAGATCGTGCCAACCTGAGCAATTTCTTCAGAGGATGCAATTTTCGTGGCACGCTCTTTGATATCGCTAACAACTTTGCTAACCGCAAGGTCAACACCGCGCTTCAGGTCCATTGGGTTCATGCCCGCAGCAACTGATTTTGCACCTTCGCGAACGATCGCTTGTGCAAGAACGGTTGCCGTCGTTGTGCCGTCACCAGCTTCGTCATTTGTTTTTGACGCAACTTCGCGCACCATTTGTGCGCCCATGTTTTCGAACTTGTCTTCGAGTTCAATTTCTTTTGCGACAGATACGCCGTCTTTAGTTACGCGTGGTGCGCCGAATGATTTGTCGATGACAACATTGCGACCCTTAGGGCCGAGCGTCACTTTCACCGCATTGGCGAGGATGTCGACGCCGCGCAGCATTTTATTGCGCGCCTCGACGTCAAATTTGACTTCTTTAGCAGCCATTGTGCTTGCTCCTTAAACTTCCAAAATTGGGGTTAGTCGATGATTCCGAGAATGTCCGACTCTTTCATGATCAAAAGATCTTCGCCGTCGACACGGACTTCAGATCCGGACCATTTGCCGAATAGGATTTTGTCGCCTTTTTGAACGTCCATAGGGACAACTTCGTTGTCGTCGCCACGGGCACCTGAACCAACGGCGATCACTTCGCCTTGGCTTGGTTTTTCTTTTGCGGTGTCTGGAATGATGATGCCGCCTGCAGTTTTCTCGTCTTCGTCGATGCGACGAACCAACACGCGGTCATGGAGAGGCCGAAATGCCATGGGTTCACTTCTCCCTGGGTTGAGTTTTGTTAATAAAAACAACCGGTTAAACAAAGGGCAGGGCAATCATTCACCCTGCCAGCACTCAGGCTGACCGAGTGCTAGTTACGATTTAGGAGCGCAGAGCCGACCCGTCAAGGGGTGCAATGCAGCATTTATCGGAAATTCAACTTAATGTGAGGCGAGTTTGAGGGGCGGCGACTTAGATTTCGGTTCGGTGTCCGATTTCTCCTCGAAGCTGTACTAGTTCTGCCGCAATTACATGTTTTTAATGGCCGAAGACACGCAATAGGGGCATATTGCGCCAGCGAAATAACGGGATTATCGCTGCAGAGCCGATAACAAGGGCGCGAAAATCTCATAGACCAACCGAAATGCGGGAATAAGGAGCTTTGCTATGCGTAAGTTATTAATCTTAGGGGCAGCGGTCATCATGGCCGTAGGCTGTTCAACCAATCCATATACAGGCGAACGAAGAGCGAGTCGGACAGTCACAAGTGGCGCAGGTGGAGCTGCCGCAGGTGCTGCTGCTGGTGCAATCGTCGGTGCGATTGCTGGCAATGCTGGTAAGGGTGCAGCGATCGGTGCCGCTGTTGGTGCTGCCGCAGGCGTGGGCATTGGTGTCTACCAGGACCGCCAACAGGCAAAACTGCGTGAACGTCTTCAGGCGAGCGGTGTTTCTGTGACCCGTGAGGGAGACAACATTTATCTCAATATGCCGTCTGACATTACATTCAGTGTTGCACAGTCGGAAATCACACCTGGGTTTTATGAAACACTAAATTCGGTTGCGATTGTTTTGAATGAATTCGATAAAACCACCATTAGTGTTTACGGGCATGCAGATTCTACGGGTGCTGAAGATTACAATTTGCAGCTTTCGCAACAGCGGGCTTTGTCCGTTTCCAACTATCTAGCTTCCCAAGGGGTTGCGCCAAGCCGCCTTCAGGCCATCGGTTATGGAGAGACGAGCCCTATTGCTGATAATGCGACGGAAGCCGGTCGTTCTGCAAACCGCCGTGTGGAGATCGTCATTGATCCAATTGAGAGCCAGTTTAATAGCTGATCTCAACGATCCAAAACTTGGCAGAAAGCCCGCCTGGCGTCTGCTAGGCGGGCTTTTTGCTGTCTAAATCGTAAGGAATAAGCGGTATTTGCACTGGTATCGGGACAGACAGGTTAATCGCTTTTAAACATAAATTTCCTACAGTGATCGGGATCGTTGCTAACGACTATTAAGCAGCGCGGTTTTTCGAATTTCTGTGGGGGAGACAGATGAATTTACGACAAAAAAGCTCGCGCTATGGCGCGGCAGTTCAATTCACCGCTGGTATTGCGGGTATCATGCTGATCGCAGCGTCTCTTCGGGCCGGGCTAAGACCCGATTTTGAAATTGCGCTTGCCGCTGCTCTTGTCGTCTCTGTCATCTTACATGCACGCGCTGGGTTCGCATTGAGCCGTGCGCAACAAGAATTGGAAATGTTACGCGGGCTTGTTCGGAAAATTTCTCCGAATGGGAAAGCGGATGCCAAAGGGGAGGCGAAAGCGCCAGAGGTGATCTTAGACACGGAAACACCGATGTCAGAACAAGATTCTCATATCCTTGAGCGCGTCAAGGATGCGATTGAGAATGATCGTGTCGACCTTTACCTACAGCCTATCGTTAGTTTGCCGCAGCGAAAATATAGATATTTTGAAGCATTTTCACGTTTGCGTGCAAAGGACGGCAGTATTTTACGTCCGCACCAATATCTCGGTGCTGCGGAGCGGGCAAACCGTATAGGTGTGATCGATAACATGATCCTACTGCGTGCTGTGCAGGCTTTACGTAATTTGGGTCCAGAAAGTCGGCACCATCGGGTATTTTGCAATATTTCGCCGGCGACCATTTTCGACCAAGATTTCTTTCAGCGCTTTACCGACTATCTAGATGCCAATGCTGACATGGCCCCGAACTTGGTATTCGAATTTACCTACCCAGCCGTTGAGATGTTGTACGGCAAGGTCGAGCAAAATCTCGATGCAATCGCGAAGCGAGGTTATGCATTTTCAGTCGACCATATTCGCCGCTTCGACCATAATTGGTCTGCATTGCGCGAGAAGAATTTCCGCTTCGTAAAAGCACCAAGCTCTATGTTGTTAAACGAAAACAGGGGCGATGCTGAGGCACGCGCACGGGTCAAATCATTCAAAGAAACGCTTCGTGAATGCGAGATAGATTTGATCGTGGAAAAGGTCGAGCTTGAAGGCCATATGCCAGAAATTCTGTCACTCGGCATTGATTATGGACAAGGTGAGCTATTTGGTGCCCCTCGCGCCGCCGCATTCTATACGGGACCTCGTCTCGAATTGGCAAAAGCTTCCTAACAAACATCGCTAGCGGCTTGACCGGGCCGCGTCGCGGCCTTATCCGCCGTAGACGTGACCAATGTTACATTCATCGATGGCCTGGGTTCTCTTGCTGAACGTTATGATGCTTTGCTCTGCGACGCCTGGGGCGTCATTCACAATGGTGTAGAACTTTTCCCGGGTGCTGCCGACGCCATGACGCGTTTTCGCGACGGCGGCGGAACTATTGTCATTTTGACAAACGCGCCACGCCCATCGTCCATCATTCCCGCCCAGCTTGATCGATTAGGATTGCCGCGACGAGCCTATGATGTGGTGGTCACGTCTGGTGACGCGACCCGTGCGGAGATTGAGCGACGTTTACCGGCACCAGCTTTTCGTATTGGTCCGTCGAAAGACGATCCTTTGTTCGATGGCCTGATGATTGACTTCGTTCCGTTGGAAAAAGCAAAATTTATTATCTGCACTGGCCTTGAAAATGATCAAAGGGAAGCTCCGGAAGATTACAACGATGTATTAGCGCGTGCTGCTGCGCTCAGCCTACCGATGATTTGTGCAAATCCAGACATCGTTGTGAACTGGGGTGGGCGAATGATTTGGTGTGCAGGCGCATTAGCCGAGATCTATGCCGGACTGGGCGGTGAAGTGGTTTATGGTGGCAAACCACATGCACCGATCTATCGATTGGCCAGAGCATTTGTTGCGAATAAAATTGGCAATCCGGTCGATAAAACCCGCATCCTTGCGATTGGAGACGGGTTGAACACTGATATTGCTGGTGCGAATAAAGAGGATATCGACGCGTTATTTGTGGCGGGCGATGGAGGCATTCACGAAGGTGCTGGTGATGCGCAATCCATTACGGCCCGTTTAGATGAAGCTGGTGCCCATGTAGTAGGCGTGACACAGGCTTTAAAATGGTGAATTCAAAACCCATCATTGCGGCTATTGGAAATTTCGATGGTGTACATCTTGGCCATCAAGCGTTGTTGCGTGAAACTGTCGAAATTGCACAAAATGAAAATGCGCTGCCTGGGGCGATTGTATTTGAACCCCATCCAAGGCGGTTTTTTCAACCAGATGCTCCTGCATTTATGTTGACTTCCTCCAAGGGGCGCGATGCGTTGTTGCGCAACCATGGTGCAAAGAAGGTTTTGCATATCCCTTTTGACGAAGCGCTTTCTAAGATGCCGCCAACGGAATTCATCCATGATGTTTTGATCAAGCGGATGGGTATTTATGGAATCGTGGCCGGATCCGATTTTCGTTTTGGCATCGACCGCCAAGGCGATGCTGCGTTGCTGACAAAGCTGAGTGAGGGACCAGATTTTTTTGCAGTGACTGTCGATTTGGTGAATGATACTGCGCAGGTAGAAAAATTCGGATCCACGGCTATTCGGAACGCCATCACCAAGGGCGAAATGCTGAGTGCCGCCAGGATGCTTGGTCATGTTTGGTCGGTGCAAGGCACGATTGTTCAAGGGCAAAAACTTGGCCGCACTTTGGGTTTTCCAACAGCGAACATGACCCTTGGGAGTTTAATTGCGCCGCGCCATGGGGTTTATGCAATTCGAGCAACCCATGATGACGTCCGTTATGACGGTGTCGCGAATTACGGGCGTCGCCCGACGGTTGGTGCCGATGCGCCATTGTTGGAGACACATCTATTTGATTTTTCCGGTGACCTTTATGGTGTTCAAATCGATGTTGAGTTTGTCGACTTCATTCGTGACGAACAAAAATTTGACGGTCTTGAAGCATTGAAATCGCAAATTGCAATAGACATTAAGTCTGCGAAAGAGATCCTGAAGGACAATTGACGCGACCACTCCATATCGGTGAAAGTGTTGCTATGAAATCCATAATCGCATTTTGTACTGTTGGATTGCTTTTGTTCGGCGTGTCAAAGGCACAGCAGGTTGTACCACCAAGCCTCGAGCTACCTATTGATTGCAACCTTGCAAATGAATGCAGCATACAAAAATACTTTGACCATGATCCTGGTCCCGGCCGTGCCGACTATGCTTGTGGTCGCCTAAGCAAGGACGGGGATACGGGTACGGATTTTCGGTTGCAAAACTATCCGGCGATGAACAAGGGCGTTGCAGTTCTATCAGCTGCTGACGGGGTTGTCCGGGCAGTGCGTGATGGCATGGACGATGTTTCTGTGCGTGACATTGGTCATGCGGCGATCAAAGGCCGCGAGGCGGGCAATGCTGTTGTTATCAATCATGGCAATGGTTGGGAGACGCAATATAGCCATCTTAAACGCGACAGTGTTCGCGTATCGGTTGGTGATCATGTGACGTCTGGTGACGCATTGGGGGAGGTTGGGCTTTCAGGCAATACTGAGTTTCCCCATATTGAATTCACCGTTCGCCAGAACGGTGTGGCGATTGATCCATTTGTGGGGGATCGTGAATTCAAACTATGCGGTGAGGTTGCGAGCCCCATTTGGTCAACAGATGCTCTTTCAAAACTCCCCTATCGTCCCGCGGTCGTCTTGAGCAGTGGGTTTCACAATGGACCTGCAGACGCCGGTGCGGCACGCAATGGTGACTATGACCAAGGGGCGGTGAATACCGATGCACCCGCGTTGGTATATTGGGCCGATGTTTCAGGTACGGAGCGTGGGGATCTGGAGAAATTGGTGATTGTCGATCCGAAGGGCAAAGAGCTGGTGCGTATCGACCGCGCATTGGAGGCAAACAATATAAGTTGGTTTGTTTTTGCCGGTGTCAAACGCCCGGAAAAAGGGTGGCCGGTCGGTGCATACCGCGCGGAGTATACCCTTTCCCGTGATGGTGAAATGCTTGCGCAAGCTGCACAGACCATGCACCTTCATGTTGCACAAAACTAACATTCGTAGCAAAGAAATTGGATCTAACAGCCTCACATAAATTTCGTTCTCAACCGGCAGATTGACACATAAGCAGCCGGGTACAACTGACTGAACATTAGTTTGTGTTGTTGGACTTTTCCATGTCATCTAAAATATAGTTTAATAGTTGGTCGTCCTCATTGACCAAATTTTCAATAAGATCGAGATGGTCACGATTGCTCATAACTTTTAAATGAGATACTTTCTCGTCATCTAACAATTTATTGTGAAATTCTTTTGTCTGGCGAAAAAATTCAGCCGTATCAAACTCTGGTAATATTAGGTGTATCGGACACAACTGGCGCTTCGACCAAGATTGCAATTGGGGGCTGACAGCGCTGGCCGATTCAAGTGTCATGTTGATTTCATCATTGACAAAGCTATCAAGCAAAAATCGAAGATCAAATAGTCCGGCAAGGCTGTAAATAGACTTTATTTTTTCTTCTATGCGTTCAGCTAAACCATATTTCTGCCAATTAATATCGTGTAGCATTGTGACGAGCTGTCCGCCTGCCGAATGACCGATCAAAAACACATCCTTAGTCTCACTATTGACAGCGTCCATAAGAACGTGCGCGACCGCATATTCCATTTGTTTGACGATTGATTCCATCGGTTGGCCATTGTTCCAATTCTGCGCCAACCGGTATCCAGGCATATATACTTTCATGCCTTTTTTGTTGAAAGGTTCTGCCAAGAATGAAAATTGTTCTTTTGAAAACCACTGCCACCAACCTCCGTGGATATATACAACTATTGGTGAATCGCTCTGAGCATTTTCTGAGTGGAAAACATCCATTTCACCGACAAATTCGTTCTCTCCGTAAGAAACCACTTGGAGACGGTTACCGATTCGCCGGCGGTAGTCAGTGCTCCTATTCGTTGTGAGATCAACATGTAACGGTAGTAGATCATCAGCGGGGAGACGTTTTGTCCAAAGTGTTGGGTTGTATTGGAGGTCCGTTTGTTCGCGTGAAAAGAAATTCCAAAGAGCGGTCATTGAGTAAAGTCCTAAAATTTTTAAGGTTAGTATTGGGTGGCAAAAATTCGCGCTAAGCTTCTTATTATTTTATTGGGCAATATGAATGTGGGTAGAGTGTTGGGTTCAAAGTGGGTATGATAATGTTTTAAATCGCCGTATTAAATCCCTCAAAGAGGTCATGCTGACAGGCAAGAAATCGCATCGTAACAAATAGCTTTAACAGTGCATCTAAAGCAGGTTTCACGTTTTCGTGATCCTTAATTGCGTGATTGAGGTTAATGTTAATGCAATCGTGGAAATTCTGGCGCGTCTTGCCATATTGTTGTCACATTGCGGCGGAAATATTGCATTGGTATATAAAAATGCACGCTGGTTTCGCGTGCCGCTGGAGGTTGTGTAATGCCCAGATCCATTTTTCGATATAGCATTATTGCGGGCGCATTGGTCGCTTTGGGGCTTGGCTTGAGCGGACCAGCTGCGGCAGGCAGCCATTTCTCCTATGGTTATTCCGGACCAGCTTATTATGGCGGGTATCACTATGCCGGATATCGAAATTACGGCTACCATAGAGGCTATCGTCATGGTCGTCGTCATCGCGGCGGTGGCGGTAAAGGTGCCGCGATTGCCCTCGGCGTAATTGGTGGCGCAATTATTCTGAATGAACTGGCGGAGGATCGAGCGCGTCGTGAGTATTATGAAGACCGTCGCTATGACAGCTATGGGGATCGCCCGCGCCGGCCCTATTACGAGCGCAACACTTTGCGCGCGCAACCGATTGAAACCGGCTATGCGGGTGAAGAAACCTTGCCTGCTGAAAATTATGGTGGTGCTGGCGAGGAAGCGGATATTGACCGTCGGCTAGATGGCGGGCCAGAGCCGTTACGCTTGTCTGCAGGTGCTGCCTATTCCACCTGTATCGGTCATGTGCGTCAAATGTTGGCGGATCGAGATTTCATGCTTGCGGCACCAGCTCAGCCTGATACGGCTGAAAACATTGCTGGCACTTGGAAAATGACCGCCAACGTCATGGCCCAAAGTCGGCAGGGTGAGGAATGGAACCGAGCGATGTACTGTGAAGCGGATGAGGGCCGGGTTTACCTACTCGAGCTGATCTGACCGTCATTTCAACCTTTCAGTTCAACCTGGCTATTCAGCGCGTGACGAATCTTCGCTGATCTGTTAAACCGCCAATATGTATGGCGGTTTTGACATATTCTCGGCAATTTCCATGGTGCCCGCACGAATTATCAGCCCGGCCTGTGGCACTGTTGAGGTCATTCAGACTTGACAAAGGTGCCCGGGACCGGGCCTGACTGCACCCTCCATAAAGTTTAGAAAAAAGCGAGATGACGATGCCCGATGCATCGAAAGGCCCCGACAAGGGTAGCCGCGATTACAAAGACACTTTGTTCCTACCGCAGACGGAATTTCCCATGCGTGCGGGACTACCCAAACGTGAGCCAGCATGGCTGGAGCGCTGGCAAAAGCTCGGCGTTTACGAACGCCTGCGCGCTGACGGGAAAGGGCGTAAACCCTATGTCCTTCATGATGGGCCACCCTATGCCAATGGGCATATCCATATGGGCACGGCGCTGACCAAAGTTTTGAAAGATATGATCATCCGCTCGCGCCAAATGCGCGGCTTCGATGCCAATTATGTTCCGGGATGGGATTGCCATGGCCTTCCGATTGAATGGAAGGTTGAAGAGGAGTTTCGCGGTAAAGGACGCGCGAAGCGAGACGTACCCTCTTCTGAATTTCGCGCCGCGTGCCGCGTCTATGCACAAAAATGGTTGGATGTGCAACGCGACGAGTTTCGCCGCCTTGGTGGCGAAGCCAATTGGAATGATCCGTATACGACGATGGATTTTTCTTCGGAAGCGGCGATTGCGGGCGAGCTTTTAAAGTTTGCTCGGCTCGGACTACTTTATCGGGGATCAAAGCCGGTTATGTGGTCGCCTGTTGAGCAGACGGCGTTAGCCGAAGCGGAAATCGAATATCACGACCATCAGTCTTCAACAGTTTGGGTAAAGTTTCCCGTCAGTAAAACTGATGAAGCGAGCGCAATGCTCGAAGGGGCTGACATCGTCATCTGGACGACAACCCCGTGGACGATCCCTGGTAACCGCGCCATCTGCTACGGACCAAAGATGTCTTATGGTCTTTATGAAGTGGCTGCCATGAAGGGCGATCTAGATTTTGAGCCATGGTCCAAGCCGGGCGACAAATTGATTGTCGCTGACGCATTATCAGATAGTGTTCGCGATGCCGGATTGATCACGCAATGGAAGCGCATTGCCGATGTACCGGGTGAGGCTTTGAAGGGGGTTAATTGTGACCATCCGTTGAAAGGATATGGTGGCGGCTACGAATTTAATATCCCTCTCCTCGCGGGCGATCACGTCACCGACGAGGCTGGAACGGGTTTTGTGCACACGGCACCGGGGCACGGCCAAGAAGACTACATTGCCTGGGTAGATGCTTTCGGCACTCAAGCTGAGATCCCGCATACTGTTGATGAATTTGGTGCCTATACGGATGAAGCACCCGGTTTTGAAGGGGCGCAAGTGCTTGTCATTGAAGGCAAGAAAAAAGGCAAAGATGGTGACGCGAATAAGCGCGTGATGGACGCATTGATAGAGCGTGGAAAACTGTTGGCGCGGGGGCGTTTGAAGCACTCCTACCCGCATTCATGGCGGTCAAAGGCACCAGTAATTTTCCGCAATACACCGCAATGGTTTATTGCGCTTGATCGGCCGACCGCTAATGGCAAGACGCTGCGCGAAAATGCGCTGGCCGCTATTGATGAAACAGGCTTTACGCCGCCACAAGGGCGCAACCGTTTGCGCGCCATGGTGGAAAGTCGGCCGGATTGGCTGATTTCGCGCCAGCGGGCCTGGGGTGTGCCGCTGACGATTTTTGTCCATCGGGAATCTGGCGACGTGCTTTGCGATGACGGGGTTGATGGGCGCATTTTGTCAGCGATCAATGAGCATGGTGCAGATGCTTGGTTCGATATGCCGGCTCAAGAGTTTTTGGGTGCGGATTTTTCTGCAGACGACTATGAAAAGGTTGAGGATATCCTCGATGTTTGGTTTGATTCAGGATCGACCCATGCATTTGTCATGGAAAATCGTGATGATTTGACCTGGCCAGCAGATGTCTATTGCGAAGGCACGGACCAGCATCGCGGTTGGTTCCAGTCGTCATTGTTGGAAAGCTGCGGGACCCGCGGTCAAGCACCCTATAAGCATGTCATCACCAATGGTTTTGTCGTCGACGAAGCTGGGCGCAAAATGTCCAAATCTCTCGGCAACGTTGTGGCACCGGATGAGATTATTCGTCAGTATGGAGCTGAAATCATTCGGATTTGGGTGGCCAGTTCTGATTACACGGATGATCTGCGCATTGGTAAAGAAATCATCGGCTCAGCTGTCGATTCATATCGAAAATTGCGCAATACGCTTCGCTATTTACTCGGTGCCTTGGATGGGTATTCGAAAGAAGAAGCGATGGCGCCGAGTGATATGCCGGAACTAGAACGCTATATGCTGCATCGATTGGCTGTTCTGGATAAAGAAGTTCAAGCGAGTTACGATGTCTTTGATTTCAAAGTCGTGTGGCGAAAAGTTTTTGATTTTGCTTCGTTCGATTTGTCGGCTTTCTATCTCGATATTCGAAAAGACAGTCTTTATTGCGATGGGGTGGATGGTATACGTCGTCGTGCAGCCCGCACGGTGATGGATATTGTCTTTGAGCGATTGACGGCGTGGCTTGCGCCGATCTGTGTCTTCACGGCTGAGGAGGCCTGGTTGCTGCGCAACCCATCAGAAGACGGCTCCGTTCATTTGCAGCAATTCCCTGAAACGCCGTCTGGCTGGCGCGATGATGGGCTGGCTGAGAAATGGCAGAGAATTCGTGATGTGCGCCGTGTTGTAACCGGTGCGCTGGAAGTTGAGCGTCGTGAAAAGCGCATCGGTGCCAGTCTTGAAGCGGCACCAACCGTGTTCGTTCCCGATGGTGATCTGCGTGATGCCTATATTGGTCAGGATGCGGCGGAAATCTTTATCACATCTGGTGCAAAATTCAACGATGCGGCTGCACCAGATGGTGCCTTTAAGCTTGACGGTGACGCGAGCGGTATTGCGGTTGTTCCGGGGAAAGCGGATGGCGAGAAATGCCAGCGGTGCTGGCGTATCTTGCCTGAGGTCGGGTCGCATGAAACGCATACTGAATTATGTGGGCGGTGCGCCGATGTCGTTGACGCCGTTGATGGGCGAAAGGGCGCTGCATGAATACCCTTAGCGTCGAACGCCTAAGAAGCCTTGCGGTTGCCTGGTGGGCAGAGGCGTGCGGCAATCCGTGGCTTTGGCGCGGCTTATTGATCGCTGTGGCGATCATCTTTGTGGACCAACTCTCAAAACACTGGATCGTCTATCAAGTTGGTTTGCCGCAACTTGGCAAGATCGAGATATCCCAAATTTTTGACCTCTCCTATGTTGAAAATAGGGGGGCCAGCTTTGGGCTACTCGAAGGGAAGCGGTGGCTTTTGGCGGTGATTACCTCGGCGGTTGGGATCTCTCTAGTGATTTGGCTCGGCAGTCTCACGCGGCGGGTCGCGGCGATCGGGGTTGGTTTCATTATCGGCGGGGCCTTTGGGAACCTCTATGACCGCCTTGTTTATGGATTTGTAGTGGATTTCCTTGATTTCTCCGGCGTGCCTTTCCCGAATTTTGAACGTATTCCTACCTTTCCTTTTGTGGAAATTTACATTGGTGGCTTTATCTGGGTCTTTAATGTCGCTGATATGGCAATCAATGTAGGCGTCGCCCTATTGCTCCTTGATGCTTGGCAAACCCGTGACGAGGTTGAGAAGCCAGAATTATCAAAAAAATCATGATGGAACTGTTGCTTGGTGCTTTGCGCGCGGGTGCGAGATCGATATAGTGCGCCCCGATGCGGGGACGGCGTAACTGATGTGGAGTGATAGAAAAATGAATAAATTTCTGCGGCGGCCCTTAGCTTTGATAGCGATTTTAGCGGTAACGACGACCAGTGGTTGCGGTATCAACAAAGCTTTTACCGGCAAGCAATCGCCAGATGAATTCGCGATCGCGACCAAAGCGCCTCTGGTAATACCCCCCGATTATGCGCTGACGCCGCCAAAACCAGGCGAATCGCGTCCACAGGAACTTTCCCCGTCTGAGCGTGCCCAGCAGGTTCTATTAGGTGATGCCAGTGCTGCACCGCCGACCGCAGGAGAGCAATTGCTTTTGCGCAAGGCTGGAGCCCTTGGTGCGGACCCAAGCATCCGAACATTGCTGAATGCAGAAAATGGCGGGCGCGCTGAAAAAGACCGAAGTTTAGCCAATCAACTTTTGTTCTGGAATTTTAATGGTGATGAAGTTGATGATTCGGCAGCACCATTGAGGGTTGAAAATCCCGAAGAGTGGATGGCACAGCGACAGGCCATCATTGATCGAGCGATCGGTGAAGATGCTGATGTTGAAATCAATAAGTCCAAAACGCTGAATCTACCGGGTATTTTCTAAAAGGCGGATTTGGCTGTGTATAAAAAGCGACCCCTATTGGGGTCGCTTTTTTGCTTCAGGACTTTGCGTCGATCAATGTCTGGGTGATAATTCCCCATGTCGAATCGGTCATCCCCA
>JAJFGD010000133.1 GCA_021776315.1 Hyphococcus sp.
GTGCTCTACCCCTGAGCTACGGCAGCAAACCGCTGAAGGTTGCGGCTTTTAACAAGGATGCTCATTTTTGCAACCAAAATGGATCGAATGATTGAGGGCGCCCATTTCGCGCCTAGATTTCGCATTTCTACGGTAATCAGAGGCCAAAAAGGCCGAAAATTTCGGGGCCGACGCGCTTCGGCTTTCGGCTGGCGGCATCAACCATGCACCAATCGGTCAAGACACGGGCGGAAAACCGCGACGACCCTGGTTTGCGGATATCCACATGACGTGCATAGCGAGGCCCCGCGGCGCGCCCGAGCCATGTCCGGATTTCCACCTGTTCGCCTTCTAAAACTTGGTCCCGATAGTCAATCTCGTGCCGAAGGGCGACCCAAACATAGGATTTTTGCAGCGCCTCACTGGCAAGTGTGCGCCAATGGGCCGTGGCAATCTCCTGAGCCCAAGTCAAATAGACCGCATTGTTGACGTGGCCAAGCTCATCAATGTCGCTTTTGGAAGCGACGTGGGTCATTAGCGCTGCTGTCTCAAAAGACTGCGCGCCCGTAATATTTCCGTGGAGATTTGATGGTAGAACCATGAACATCCTGTACTGAAATTACGGGCAGGCGAAAACCGGTAATGTCAGCATTTTTGATGTCCTTGACCCGGCCGGTGCCCGCTATATGGTCCGCCGCCATGCCAAGAGATAATTCCGACTCGAAAAAACCCGAGATGCGCCCAGAGAAGGCCCCAGAAAAGCCTGTCGATCCATCGACGAAGGCGGCGACGGGAAAAATTGGGTCTGATAGGGAACAACGGTTGGCGGAAGCCCTGCGTGCCAATTTGCGGCGTCGGAAATCGGGTTCTAGCCCAAGCGATAAGAAAGAAGATTAAATGGATAAATTGGCAATCATCGGAGGGCGACCACTTTATGGCGAGATTCCGATTAGTGGTGCAAAAAATTCGGCATTAAAGGTCATGGTGGCGTCGTTGCTGACAGATAAGCCACTAACCTTAACCAATGTCCCAAGGCTCGCCGACGTGGAAATGCTTTTACGTCTGTTGGAACAGCATGGAGTTGAGGTTGATTTTGAAGGCTCGACCCTAAAACTTCACGGCCGCACCATCACATCAACTGAGGCACCCTATGATTTGGTGCGCAAAATGCGTGCGAGTTTCAATGTGTTGGGACCGCTTCTTGCGCGAGAAGGCAAAGCAAAAGTCTCATTGCCAGGTGGTTGCGCGATTGGTGCTCGGCCAGTGGATCTCCATCTAAAGGCGTTAACAGCCATGGGTGCTGCAATTGAGCTCGATGAAGGTTACGTCATTGCTGAAGCCCCAAAGGGTTTGCATGGGGCTGAAGTCACGTTTCCGTTCGTTTCTGTTGGGGCGACAGAGCACGCGATGTTGGCAGCAGTTTTGGCCGATGGCGAAACCGTTTTGAAAAATGCGGCGCGCGAACCAGAGATCACAGACCTGGCCGAATGTTTGAATGCGATGGGGGCCAAGGTCAGCGATGCAGGAACTTCGACCATCAAAATTGAAGGTGTTGCGCAGCTGAACACCGCTCAACATGCAGTGCTCCCAGACCGTATTGAAACAGGTGCATACGCTATGGCCGTTGGTGCCACCGGCGGTGAGTTGACCTTGAAAGGGGCACGAAGCGATTTGCTGGGTGCAGCATGGTCTGTCTTAGAGGAAGCTGGACTAACAATCGAAGATGTTGATGGCGGTGTTCGTGTTAAGCGAAATGGCAATCCGGTCAAAGCGGTGGATATCGTGACACAACCGTTCCCAGGGTTTCCAACAGATTTACAAGCACAATTTATGGCATTGATGGTTACAGCCAATGGTGTTTCTAGGATCAAAGAAACCATCTTTGAGAACCGTTTCATGCATGCCCCGGAATTGTCGCGAATGGGTGCCAATATTTCGGTAGATGGACAAACGGCGACAGTGCGCGGTGTGAAGCGGTTGAAAGGGGCACCGGTGATGGCGACTGACCTGCGCGCTTCTATGTCGCTTGTCATCGCTGGCTTGGCAGCAGAAGGCCAAACCATGATCAACCGCGTCTATCACCTTGACCGTGGGTTTGAACGGTTGGAAGAAAAGCTTGCAAATTGCGGTGCGCTGATAGAGCGCGTCCGGGAATAGGAAGAATTTTGGCCTCGTTGACGAAATATACGCCGCTCCGTTTGATGGCCGGTGATGCAGAAGATCTTGGTGTGTTTTCTGCTTGCCTTCAGGATGCGGTAGCGAAGCTGGGCGATTTCGCATGGCTGCCTGCGGAACGGCGCTTTGCGATGGTCGCCAACCGATTCGTTTGGGAGTGTGCAGGTAAGGGTCGGGCCGGACCCTTTGCGCGCGTGCGCACTGGATTGCATTTTGATGACGTGAAGGCCGCGCAATTCCAACATTTGCGCATGGAAGCAAAGGACGCTGTCGTTGAACTTTTGGCTGTGCGGTTTGAACAAGGTGACGACGGTACTGGTGAAATAATTTTGGACCTTGCTGGCGGTGGCGGTGTCCGTTTGGAAGTTGAAAGTATCAATGCCTATTTGTCGGATATGTCTGAGCCTTGGCGAACACGCGCCAAACCTAAACACGAGCGGTAAAACGGCTGCCTCACTAATTACTGTTGCGGCATTGGATCATGAAATACCTATGCCGCGCAGTTTTCGTCCGTATATTTCTTGGTGATGATTTCTAAGTCTTGTTTTGTTGCTGACATAGCGTCAGGCAATCCTACCGTATGGTAGACTTTCCATTTACCCGTATGCGAGGTGTGTTCAATCCGAACTGGTTGGGCAGCCAAAGAATCCGCATCTTGTGTGCGCAAGCGGACAGTCGAGACAGGATAGCTTGCGTCAAGCGGTGTGACGAGTTGGGCTCCATCTGGAAAACGTATGGCAAAGTTACCTGATTTGTAATCGTGCCAAACCTTTAGATATGGGATCGGGCTATAGCTGGTATCGTAGGCAACACGTATACCAAAAAATGAGTCATAATCGCGTGACACTTCCCATTTGCTAATTAAAAATTCACCGGTGCTATCTTTATCCAATCCGGTTGACACATTCCATCCGGCGACGTCGCGTTCGGATTTACAATCCGGGAGCGACATGGTTTTGATGCGATCACCAAGCTCTTCACATCCGACAATTCCCAAGGTTGAAACGGCAAGAATTATGCCCGGCACAAATCGTTGAATTCTTGAAATCATAGTGAGTGCCCTGCTGTTAAAACCGGAAATTCAAATTCTTTATGGCTTTCATTCCAAGTTGGATATTTTTTCATCACAGATTGAAACAACTCTGATCCCAAAAGTGTTTTCAACCAACGTTGCACATTGGGAATGGGTGCGGAATCAAACCAATCGGAATCGGGAATGCGAAATTGCCTAACAAATGGAAAAATGGCGATATCAATAAAGCCGCGATTGTCACCATTGAGAAAAGCGCTTTTTTCCAACCGCGTTTCCAACTCCTCAAGGAAAGTAAATCCAGCTTTTCGGTGTTCGCCCGGATCTACATCCTCATATCGTGTCGCGTATTTATACCGATCTAGATGATGTTTAAACGGGCCATCATTTTCTTGGATCAAAGTGGAGCTTGCGGAGGCTAGCCAATTCTCGGGGTCATTTTTGTCCAATGCCCATTGCATCACAGCTAAGCTCTCATCTACGACCCGGTCGCCATCAACAAGAACCGGTACGGTTGCTTTAGGTGACGCTTCAACCATCGCAAGTGGTTTATCTCTCAATATGATTTCGCGAAGTCGAACGGGTGTTTGACTAATCGCAATCGCCATACGGGCACGCATCGCATATGGACAACGCCGAAAAGAATACAGGATGGGGTGAGCACGCTCAGCCATCACAAGTCACGCTCGTCCCAATCGATTTTTAAACCAGGAAAATCTGTACTTTCGCTCGTCGTATTTTTTTGCACGCGCGTAATTCCGATGTGCTTTTCGCCACGTTCTTTGGCGAGTTTTATTTGTTTTTGCCGTTCAGCAAAGGCAATTTTTCGGTCTTCTGAATGTTCATCAAAGCAAACGGGGCAAGAAATTCCTTCAACGTAAAGAGGCGATGTCTTGTCATTTTCTGTTATAGGTCGACGACATGCAAAACATTGATCGTAAGAGCCTGGTGCAAGGTCGTGACCAACGGAAACCCGCTGGTCAAAAACAAAGCATTCGCCATCCCACAGGCTTTTGTCTTCAGGGACAGTCTCTAGATATTTCAAGATACCGCCTTTTAGATGTACGACATTATCGACACCTTCACTGCGTAGGAATGCGGTTGATTTTTCGCACCGAATACCGCCGGTACAAAACATTGCAACTTTTTTGATGTCATTTTTTTCGCGGAATTTTCTAAACCACGCAGGAAAGTCCCTGAAGGAATTTGTTTCAGGATTGATCGCCCCTTTGAAAGTACCAATGGAGACTTCGTAGTCGTTACGTGTATCGATGACGAGGGTTTCTGGATCGGAGATTACGCTGTTCCAATCCGATGGTTCCACATATTGTTCATAGCTTTTATGGGGCTCAATATTTTGGACCCCCATTGTTACGATCTCTTTTTTGAGACGCACCTTCAAACGGTGAAATGGGTTTTTGTCCGTGAAGGATTCTTTCCATTCTAGGGTCTCGCAACCAGGTAATGTTTTAATAGTCGCAATAACCCGGTCGATGCCATCACGGGGACCGGCGATGGTGCCATTTACGCCCTCATGGGCAAGCAATATCGTACCACTCACCTGGTTCTGGCCGGCAACATCTTGAAGCTGACCTTGGTATTGCGCGAAATCCGGCAAATCCGCGAACTTGTAGAAGGCGGCGACAACGATCTGGTTTGTAGCATTCTGGTCCATAGCCAGGGTTTTACGCGAGCCAAAGCGCGTGCTCAACCGGCAAAATGGTCACTAAAACCCATAACTAACAGCGGCTTTTGCGATCGTATCGGTATTGAGCCGGCCGATGGGCGGATTGGATTCATGGCGGTACTCGAAAGAGACACCGGTTGATATTGACCCCCAAAGCTGGGTGGAGAGTGAGGTCACAGACTGAAAGGTCGTCGTGATGCTTGTATAGGTGACTGCGAAATCTTGCTCAAAAAGGACGCCCTCACGGATGAGCCAATCGGTTTCGCTAGCCCCATAGGCGGCGAATTGTTGATCGACTTCTCTGGTATCGTCGATTGGCGAATACCGAAAGCCGGGGCCACCTTCAATCTTCCAAGTAAACGGGTCGGATTGAAAGAGATAATGCCCCAAACCAACGCCAGCAAATAGCCGATAGTCAAAACCAGAAAATTCGTCCTCCTCGTAAGAAAGGCGCCCATAGGCATATGATCGATCATCAAGATTATAATCGAGCTTGTAAGCCGCACCCCAACGTTTTTGGTTTAAAATATTGTCTGAAGAGCCAAGGTTGAAGAACGCATCAAAATTATGGACGAAATCCCCATCGGTCCGCGCTGCGTCAATAAGCACACCAATAGCTGTGTTGTCAGAATTACCTGATGACAAAAGAGCCGATAGTTCTACTTTTCCATCCCAGGGAGATATGGCGAAAAAGCCGTTGCCACTTTCAGCATTCTCTGGAACTGAAGCTATCATTTCGGGTTCAACGTCGGGTGGCGTGAGTTCGGAGATCTTTTGAGCAGTCTGAGTGGTAATGGCGATCTCATAATCGGGGAAAACTGCTTTGGCGGCATTTGCTACAGCGGTAATCTCTACAGGAGAGCCGGTCTCATAGGCGGCATCTAGCAATGCCTGCGCGAGATCAGGGATCGGGGCGGCGTCTTGCGCGAAAACGGGGGCAATTGTAACAACAACAGACCCAAGAATGGTGATGGGGTGATGTTTCATGAACTCAACTCTCTGGTCGACGTCGGATTAGGTGAGTTTCATCCATCGATTCGAGTATCGACCTAAGCCTTATGGGGCGCGCCTCAGGTGACGTGAGCCTGCCGCTTCGCTAAAACAAAGTTATTGATTCGGAGAAGTCGTGCCAAAGGACGATGCTAGCGCATTAGCCTATCGAATCGTCAAGATTGACCTTGACGAGCGCTCCCTTGCGCCGGCAACGGCGGATATTGAGCATGAGCGAAAAGTCGCCATTTACGATTTAATAGAAGAAAACCATTTTAAACCCATTGGCGCAGATGCCGGGCCGTTTGAGCTCTATCTATCAAATGTCGAAAGACGTCTGGTTTTTGACGTTCGTCGGGAAGGTGGTGCCGCACTAGGGCAAGTTCACCTTTCTATGACGCCTTTCCGAAAGATAATTCGTGATTACTTCATGCTTTGTGAGAGTTATTACGATGCGATTCGGAATGCGGCCCCAGCGCAGATCGAGACGATCGATATGGCGCGGCGGGGTATGCACAATGAAGGGTCGGATATTTTGCGCGAACGGCTCGAAGAAAAAATTGAAATAGATTTTGGTACTGCCCGGCGATTATTTACGCTGATTTGCAGCTTTCACATGCGGTGAGGAAAGAAGAATGACCCAATCGATCCTCTTTGTTTGCAATATGAATTCAGTGCGCTCGCCCATGGCTGCGGCGTTGCTAAATCGTCAAACCGCAGGTGATGCCAAGGTCGACTCCGCTGGGGTCTATGAAGGCGGCCTCGACCCTTTTGTTGAGATCGTTATGCAGGAATTAGGCGTATCCCTAGAAAACCATGAGCCAAAAACGCTTAGCAATGTCGAGCTTGAAAATGTTGACGTGATTGTCGCTCTGACGCCGGAGGCGGCAGTTGAGGCCAGGCGTTTCCTTCCGCGAGAAAAAATCGAATTTTGGGATATTGAAAACCCATCCCAAGAACGTGGTGGGCGAGAGGCCATTTTGGAGGCATATCGTGGAGTCCGCGATGAATTGCAGCGGCGACTTCAAGCGCGATTTGCTGAGAATCATTAAAACCCTTGATTTTCCTAGCGTTCAACACCATGTTCGCGGCCGAATAGAGATTACCAGTTGGTGACCCTGATTGGGGCCGACATTGAGGACTAAATGGCGAAAGAAGAATTACTCGAATTTGAAGGTACGGTGGACGAGCTGCTACCAAATGCAACCTTCCGTGTTAAACTTGAAAATGATCATGAAATCATTGCGCACACGGCAGGCAAGATGCGTAAAAATCGTATCCGTGTATTGGCGGGCGATAAGGTGCTCGTAGAAATGACACCATACGACCTTACTAAAGGCCGTATTACGTATCGATTCAAATAATTCGGCGCGGGCAATGACGGGCGCACCGTTCATTCTCGCCAGCGCTAGCCCCAGGCGCAAAGACTTACTTGCTCTGATTGGCGTTACGCCAGACAAAATCATTTCCGCAGATATTGATGAAACACCGCGCGCGAACGAATTGCCGCGGGACCTTGCACTTCGACTAGCGCGAGAGAAAGCCTTAGCGGGAGCCGCTCGTCATGGCGGCGCCTTTGTCCTCGGATCCGACACTGTCGTTGGTTGCGGTCGGCGAATTTTACCAAAGACTGAAGATGAACAAGCGGCGCGTGAATGCTTGAAAATGTTGTCGGGGCGCGCACATCGTGTTTTCTCTGGTGTTGCGCTTGTCCATCCAGACACGTCAATCTCAGCACGAATTGTTGAGACTCGCGTCAAGGTCCGCCGTCTCGAAACTGATGCTATCGAAGAATATATTGCGAGCGGCGAATGGGATGGGAAAGCGGGCGGCTATGCAATTCAAGGATTATTCGCAAAACATATCATTATGATCATTGGGTCACACCCGAATGTCGTCGGGTTACCGCTTTACGAGACCGCGAACTTGCTGAAGGGTGCAGGCCTTTGCAAATGACCAGCAGGCGCGACAATACGACAATGCTTGTTATTGAGTGCGGTGTCGCGCAGACGCGAGCAGGATTGGTTAAGAATGACGAAGTCGAACGGGTTTGGTTCGGCGCTGCTCTCGGCGATGAGCCTTTGGACCAAACACCGCAAGCAGGACGCCAATATTTTGGTCGAGTGACGGCAATCAATGCTTCTTTAAATGCAGCATTCATCGATCTGGGTAGTGGTGGTGATGGCTACCTTGCGCTCAGCAAAAAGCTTGAGTCGACAGTGCATGAAGGTGCCGTCATTCGCGTTGAAATCAAATCTCCGCCGCGCCAAGGAAAAGGGGCAGTTGTTAAATTTGTTAGCTCAGATGAGTTGAAAGATGGATCACCAGGACGATGTTCGCCTTTTCAAAACCCCGTCATTGAAGCGCTAAACAATATCGGCGCGACAGCAACAGAGATTTTAATCGACGATGGCAAAATGGCATCGCAACTTCGAAATCAGGCCCGTGGCTTAGAAATTAATCACTATACTGATGCCTGCCCGTTATTTGAATCGTTTGGCATTGAACCGGTATTGGAGGAAATTTTTGAGCGCTCCATCGACATCGCTGGGGGTGGGCGATTAATCATTGACGAGGCACAGGCGCTGACCGCAATAGATGTCGATACGGCAGGACTTTCAGCTTTATCATCTGAACGATTACGAGAGAAAATTGCCGTCGCAGCGGCTCATGAATCCATGCGTCAAATCAAGCGCAGAAATATCGGTGGTCACGTCGTCATCGATTTCCCAAAACTTAAAAGTGATATATCCCGAAATCGTTTCGCTGAAATTTTGCGAAATACGATGAGCCAGATTGATGGTGCAAGCGGTTTTAGTTTTTCAAAGTCCGGGTTGTTTTCGATGACGGTTCCACATCGATATCAATCGTTCAGTGAGCGATTCACAGAAATTGATTCGCAAAACCCAATTCCCGGGCGAAACTTCTCCGTTGAATGGCAGGCCCAATCGGCGATTAGAAAACTGGAACATCGTCTTAGAGCTAACCCAACCCATCATTTTCACTTGCAGTTGGGTGAGGCGCTTTTCAACTATATTCACGCTAAAGATGAATGGCTCCGGCGCTTGCAAGAGCGGTACAGCGTGCGCTTTAGTTTGATTTTGGACGAAAAAAGGATGAAATCCCATTTTGAAACCACTGAGCAATGATAATCTGATGACATCCTCACAATCCACAAAATGCCCGATCTGTAACAAAAGTGGCGTCGATACCTACGCGCCATTTTGCTCCAAACGGTGTGCCGATGTGGATCTTCACCGTTGGTTATCAGGCGCTTATACGGTTCCCGCAGAAGAAGATGATAGCGACGGAGTGACATTGGGCGCGGATGAGGCGTGATGGCCCTGTCTGGACATGGTTTTGCCATTGTGTGAGAATATAACGCTTGTGCCATTCAGATTGGCCATGAATTAGGGGTGTTGATGTCTATTTCGACGTTAACAAAATCGATGAATTGGAAAGCGACCGCTGGACTGCTAGCGGTGCTAATTTTCGTTGTTGCTCAAATATTTATGGCCGTACACACATCTAAGTACGGTGATGGGCCGCACGAACATGGCGGCCAGGTCTGTGTACTTTCTTTGGCCGCTTCGTCAGGTGACAAGGTTATTGCCAGCGCGACAATTTTTGTGGCTGCGATTTTCATGTTCTGGCGCGTTTCAAATCACATCGCTCAGACAGAACGTGCGCATATACTGGTGCGTGCTTCACGTCCTCGCGGTCCTCCTAATCGCTGAATTTTACCGGCTTTCTGTTGATAAAATTCAAGGGCTTGAATGCGTCACTGCGTGACGCATCGCCTTTTCGATTAGGGACTAATATTATGTTGAAACGAATTCTTTTTTTAAGTGCTGCCAATGGTACGCTTTTTGTTGGGGCATCCGCGTTGGCACAAGACGATGGCGAGGATCATGGTCATATCGATGATCGCATCATTGTAACGACGTCACCTCTAGAGCATCCAGAACACGAATCGATCATACCGGCATCCGTTCTGACTGGGGATGAGCTTGCCAAGCGCAGCGCGGCGTCAATTGGCGAACTTCTTCGAACAGAACCGGGTGTGTCATCTACATTTTTCGGACAAGCCGCGAGCCGCCCGATTATTCGCGGCCTTGGCGGCGATCGGGTTAGCGTCCTCGATGCTGGGTTAGGGTCGATCGATGCATCGTCAGTGAGCGATGATCATGCGGTTGCTGTGGAACCGGCAACCGCCGAACGCGTTGAAATTGTTCGTGGTGCGGCAAGCCTTTTCTACGGAAGTTCCGCGGCTGGTGGCGTTGTCAATATTTTTGACGGACGTATTCCGTCATCTGTACCGGAAGGCCGTGTTGATGGGGCTTTGCGAACAGGGCTTGGGCTCAACGAAGATTCCGTTGAAACGGCAGGGGGTTTCGATTTGTTACTCGGCAAAGTTGGCAATGCAGACCTTGTGGTTCACGGAGACGGGTTTTACCGAAAGAGAGACGACTATGAAATTCCTGGCTTTGCTGAATCGGCAATTCTAAGGGCGCTTGAAGAGGCCGAGGCTGGTCCAGACGCAGGGGATGAAGAAGAGGAAGAGGTTTTTGGTTTGGTCGAAAACTCTGACTTGGAGACCAAAGGTGGATCAATCGGTGGTTCACTAATCTTTGAAAATGGATTCATTGGTGTTTCCGGCAAAGCGCTCAGGTCAAATTATGGTGTACCTGGTGCTCATCACCATGAAGAAGGTGAAGAAGAAGAGGAAGGCGAGGAAGAAGAGGAAACCGTTCGAATTGATCTTGAACAGGAACGGTATGACTTGATGGGGGAACTCAATCAGCCGTTTTTGATATTTGAGACAGCTAAAATTCGCCTCGGTTATGCCGACTACGTTCATCAAGAACTGGAAGGTGCTGAAATTGGCACGACGTTCAAAAATGAAGGCTATGAAGGCCGCCTTGAATTAATAGAAAAAGAATATGGTCGTTTTCGAGGTGCAACAGGCGTTCAGTTTCGCCACCGCGATTTTGAAGCCATCGGTGATGAGGCATTTACACCGCCCAATATAACGGATCAGCTTGGTATTTTCACTGTGCGTGAATATGAAACTGAGAATTGGCATTTACAAGTTGCTGGCCGTTACGAACACACAGATACGGAAGCAAGGTCGGTAAATTTAGAGCGCAGTTTCGACACTTTCAGTGTCTCAGCCGGTATTGGTGTGGAACCCAACGAAAACCTTTTCTTCGGCATCAACGCACTACGTACAGAACGTGCGCCAGCTCCAGAGGAGCTATTTTCTGACGGACCGCATCTTGCGACCAATGCATTTGAAATCGGCGATCCAACCCTTGGAAAAGAAGTTGCGCGGGGTATCGACGCCACAGCGCATGGTGAGTTTGGACCGATTTCTGTAACCGTTAATGGGTTTTATACGGACTATCGGGATTTCGTCGCGCTGCTTGCAAATGGCGGCGAAGAAGATGGTTTACCGGTATTTGAGTTTGTGGCGCGGGACGTCGTGTTTAAAGGGTTTGAATCACAAGTTGAGGCGGATCTTTTTACAATAGGTCAGGTAGATATTGGCGCTAGGGCACAAGTGGATTATGTGCGAGCAACATTTAAGAACAATGGCGGAGATGTACCGCGTATTCCGCCATTGCGTTCAATTCTTGGGATGGAAGCAACGTCAACCCATTTCGATTTGCTCGGTGAAGTAGAAATCGCGTCTGCCCAAAACAATACGGCTGAATTTGAGCTGCCAACCGATGGATACACACTGGTTAATCTTGGTTTGACCTGGCGGCCGGGTGGCGACGAAGATGGGCTTTCCGTGCAATTGCAGGCGAACAATCTAACCGATGAAGAAGCGCGATTGCATACTTCATTTCTAAAAGACGTTGCGCCATTACAAGGGCGCCGAGTTTTCCTCACCTTGCGTGGTGAATTTTAGAGCGGGACTCGACAAAAGCCCATAGTTCCCACAGAATCAGCTACTTATCTGCCGCTAAGAAATTAGCGGCAGAGATTTTTTGTGGGAACTGAAAAACCGTAATGAGCAAGTATTTCGACGCTATTGACGGGCTTCGAGCGGTCGCCGTTGGGTTGGTTCTATTATTCCATGCGGGATTTGGATTCGCTGAGGGCGGATTTATCGGCGTTGACGTTTTTTTTGTAATCTCCGGGTTTTTGATTACGGGGCTTATCGTTCGTGATATTGAGCAAGAAAAATGGTCTTTTAGCCGTTTTTACCTTCGTCGGATTGCCCGATTGACGCCCGCGCTGTTGGTAACCCTGCTGGCAACATTGATTGCGGCATTTTTTATTTTGACGCCCGACGATCTTGCTCGGTTGGGGCGATCAGCAATGTATGCGAGCGTTTCTGTTTCCAATTTTTTCTTTTGGTTGGAGGCTGGTTATTTTGATCAATCAGCCTCGTCCAAAGCGCTATTACATACTTGGTCGCTAGGTGTTGAGGAGCAATTTTATGTTGTTTGGCCTGCGATTATTTTCCTTTTAGCACGTTGGCGCGGGAGGATTGGCGCAGCAGTAGGCTTGGCAATGTTGGGTGGCGTATCACTCCTAGCCGCGCTTATCCTCAGCCAGAGTAATCCGAACGCAGTATTTTTCCTGATGCCATTTCGCGTCTACCAATTCGCGCTTGGTGGATTGGTTGCATTATTATTGACGCTCCGTGCTGGTCGAAGCCGTGAAATTGGTGGGTTTATTGCACTTATTATTTTGATTGGAATAGCTTTTAGCGGTGACGACGGAACGCCCTATTTGCTGATCGCGGTTGTCCCTGCAATCGCATCGGCAGCATTCATTTGGTCAGCAGAATCAAAATTAATTCAGGCTGTATTTTCGTCTGTACCATTTAAGTGGCTCGGACAACGTTCATATTCAATCTATCTTGTGCATTGGCCCATCATGGTCTTGTGGCCGCTGGCGACTGATTTTGATCTATCAGTTCTAGATGGCATCATTGCAATTATTGCATCAGTCATCGTTGGTGCAATACTTCATGCATTCATAGAAAAACCCTTTCGTTTCAAAAGAAGTGATGCACACGCCAAAGGCGGACGATCATTTGCTTTCACGGCAACTCTGCTCATTTGCTGCACTTTTCTAGGCGCACATTTTTGGGCGATGGGTGGTATGCCGGGTCGTGTTCCAGTGGAACTCCGACAATATACGAGTCTAAATTCACAGTGGCAGGAAAGGTTGGCTGCTGTTCGCAATGGCATATGCAATATTGGTGAAGGAAAAAAGCTGTCGGATTACGACGTCGATGAATGCGCCATTCCTCCGAATGGGACCCGATCGTATATGATCATTGGTGACAGCTATGCAGCCGGAGCGGCGATAATGCTTCCACATGCATTTCCGGAAATCTATTTTGGGCAATTGACGTTACCCGGATGCAACGTGGATGCGCCGAATTCACTGCCGAACCAACCCAAACGACCTTGGTGCAAGGAGAATTATCAATATGCATTCGAATTGGCTCGGCAGAATGGTTTTGAAGGTGTCGTGATATCAGCTTCTTGGCCTGCCGAACGTAATAAGGTTGCGAGGCGATTGGTAGCGTGGGCTGAAGAACATGGTTTAGATCTAGTCCTTTTGTCCGATCGGCCGCGTTTCAAGGAACGCGCGCCCGTATTGGTGGGGACGGCAATTTCATTCGAGCAAGCTCAAGTGAAAGCGATGAGCGCCGAAAATAGAAGTTATCGACGTCGTGCCTATCTGATGGAGGAGGCGTTGGATCTAGAAACGGTCGTCGTCAACATGCACAAAGTTATGTGTGATGATCATTGTTCAATGTTCAACGAAGACCATGATTTATTATACCTAGATGCAAGTCATGTTTCGGTAGAAGGTGCCAAATGGTTCGGCGCTCGACTAAAGGCGCAATATCCAGATTTGTTTCAACCGCCGGATTAGGATGAGGTTAGGTCGCAGCGAACATTTGTTGTAGATCAACGGATGATTGCTCGCCGATTTTATCGAAATTCTCCTCAAGCCAAGCATCCGCTATATTGCGCCCCTTTGCTTTTAACGCGGAGAGAAAATTCCATTCCGTGCGGAATTTACTAGAGACGTCGTATTCTGTCAGTGCTTCATCGGAACGTATTGAGTGGATGCGAATGTCGCGCAAACGATCGCGATATTCATCCTTTATCCAACCATCATCGAGCAATTTATGCACAAAACTAATGGCGCGTAGTTCGCGCAAAAGTGACGAGTTGAAACTGATTTCATTTATCCGATTCATAATTTCCGGTGCGGAAGTGGGGACTTCGTCGCGCTCGATAGGGTTTACGTGGACGATGACAATATCTGATGTTTCAGCATCATAGAAAAATGGGTAAAGCACCGGGTTACCCATATAGCCACCATCCCAATAATGTTCTCCGTCGATCTCAACGGCTTTGAATAAAAAGGGAAGGCAAGTCGATGCACAAATTACATCTGTCGTGACGTCATTTGTTTCGAATACTTGAATTTTTCCGGAACGAACATTTGTGGCAGCGATAAAAAGGTTTGTAGTTTTGCATTCTCTTAAACTGTCAAAGTCGATAGTGTCGTTAAGAATATCTCGTAGCGGATTGATATCAAACGGGTTGAATTGATAGGGCGACATGGCGCGGGTCATCATTTCAAACATTTGGTAGGAAAAGGCGTTAACGAGATCCGCGGCGCCAGAATGCATCGGAAATATACCGCCTTTGACTGGGCTATAAACTTCGCCCGCATCGCTAATGCGTTTCCAAAGTTGGTCAAGAGTTTCTCTGGCTCCTTCACAACCGCCTTTGTGTAATCCATATGCAACGGCTGCAGCGTTTACGGCGCCCGCACTCGAGCCGGAAATGGAATCGATTTCGATCCGGTCGTCCTCAAGAAGACGATCCGCGACCCCCCATGTTACGGCGCCATGTGCGCCGCCGCCTTGAAAGGCGAGGTTAATCTTTTTGGTATTTTCCTTTGACATTACTTGGCGACCCATCCGCCATCAATTTGATGTGCCGCCCCTGTGATCTGAGCGCCATTTTCGGAGCATAAAAATACAGCCAGTGCACCAATCTGTTCAACAGTCACAAATTTCTTGGTCGGTTGTGCCTCGAGAATGACTTTTTGAACGACTTCTTCTTCGCTCATTCCCCTTGCTTTGGCCGTGTCCGGTATTTGTTTTTCAACCAACGGGGTTTTGACATAACCAGGGCAGATTGCATTGCATGTAACGCCATATTCTGCTCCCTCTAGGGCGACAGTTTTGGTCAAGCCGACGACGCCATGTTTTGCTGCAACATATGCAGATTTAAACGGAGAAGCGACAAGACCATGTGCTGACGCAACATTGATAATGCGGCCATATCCGCGTTCTTTCATGCCCGCAAAAACCGCTTTTGTTGTGTGGAACGCCGACACCAAATTGATCGCGATGATGGCATCGAATTTTCCTTCAGGGAAATCCTCAACCGGTGACACAAACTGAATCCCTGCATTGTTGACGAGGACATCGACCTGTCCGAAGGCTTCTTGTGCCTCTTCTATCATTGCAGTGATTTCGGTTGGCTTGGTCATGTCAGCACCACTATAAAGGACGGTGATGTTGTGTTCCTCCGCGAGGGTTGAACGGATTTGTTCGATTTCATCGGTATCGCCAAAACCGTTGAGCATGATGTTCCAACCTTCAGCCGCAAATGATTTCGCGATCCCCAGGCCAATGCCAGAGGTTGAGCCTGTGATCACTGCGTTCAAGGTCTTGGTCATTTAATCGTCCTTTTGGTGTGCATGGTTTTGGGCAACATATTTGCTGCGCTGCACAATAGCAAATCACTTATCATAACGCCGTCGCTTCGGGCATTTGCTGAAATGGTCCGATCTGTTAGGGAACCAGGATGATGAAATTAAGTCCAATAACTGCATTGCTCATATTTTTGGTGTTGCCTGCGAACGCACAAATGTCTGTATCGACTTTGGGGGCCACAGATGCGGCAGCGTGCTATCGACATGCGAATGATCAGTTTTCAACGGATACAGAGTCGTGTGATCGCGCCTTGAGAGATAGAAAGACCACGCGCGAAGATAGACTAAAAACATATGTCAATCGCGGCATCATCAATAACCGAAATGGTGCGTTACAAGCAGCAGTTGATGATTTCAACGCTGCCTTGGAGATAAACAGTGATTCCGCTGAGGCATATTTGAATCGCGGTAATAGCTGGTATCGGGCTAGGCAATATTCTGATGCCCTTACTGATTATAAAATTGCACTGGAACTTGATGTGAATAAACCGTGGGCTGCTTGGTATAATATTGGGTTGGTCCATGACGCGCTGGGTGAAACTGAAATGGCAAAGCAAGCCTATCAAACTGCGCTAGAGTTGAACCCGAATTTTGTGCTCGCCGAAAATAAATTAAATCAAAAACAATAGGAAAACCGTCAATGAGTTTCGTTACGCATTTAGAATGTTCGTATACCGGTGAGCACTATGAAGCGGGAATACCCCATGGGCTATCAACTGCCGGTAAACCAATTTTGGTGCGATACGACCTTGAGGCCATAAAAAAAGCAATTTCAAAAGAAGAGATGGCAACGCGCACAGAAGGGTTTTGGCGGTACAAGGAATTTCTACCCGTCACACAATCGCAAAACCGTATTTCGCTTGGAGAAGTCGTAACGCCATTAATTCGTATGTCACATACGGAGCAAAAACTCGGTCTTACGGGCGAGATTATTGTGAAAGACGAGGGGAGGTTACCGACTGGTTCGTTTAAAGCTCGCGGTTTAGCGCTAGCAGTTTCCATGGCGAAAGAATTTGGTATTGATCACCTTGCCATGCCAACCAATGGTAATGCCGGCGCTGCAATGGCGGCTTATGCGACCGCGGCCGGAATGAAAACCACGATATTTTGCCCAGACGATACGCCTGCTGTGAATGTTGAGGAGATAGCGTTGCAAGGGGGCGATGTTTACCGCGTCAATGGATTAATCAACGATTGCGGGAAGATCGTGGGTGAGGGCAAAGATAAAACCGGTTGGTTTGATGTTTCCACGTTAAAAGAGCCGTATCGAATAGAAGGCAAAAAAACCATGGGGCTTGAGCTTGCCGAACAGCTAGGTTGGGAGCTCCCCGATGCCATTTTTTATCCGACAGGGGGCGGTACTGGCCTGATTGGAATGTGGAAAGCGTTTGACGAACTAGAAGCGATCGGTTGGATCGGTTCAAAGCGCCCGAAAATGATCGCGGTTCAAGCAACAGGATGTGCGCCGATCGTTAAAGCCTGGGAAGCAGGCGAGGAACATGCCCCTGTATGGGAGAATGCCTGGACGGCTGCTGCTGGCATTCGTGTCCCTGTCGCTGTTGGTGATTTCCTCATTATTCGCGCAGTGCGCGCGTCAGATGGATTTGCCATTGCTGTCGATGAAGATGATATTTTTGAGGCCCGAGATGAGATTGCGCGCGAGGAAGGTTTTTTGCTTTGCCCGGAAGGTGCTGCAACTTATGCGGCATACAGACAAGCATTAGGTGATGGTCGGGTATCCAAAACAGATCGTGTTGTTTTGTATAATTGTGCGACAGGCTTAAAATACCCAATGCCACCCGTGAATAAATCGGTCGATCGAAACAAGCCTGTTAAATACAGTCAGTTTTGAGAAATGAGTGAAGAATGAAATTACTAGCTGCAATCGCTGTCCTAATTGTCGCCATTTTGCATGGTGGTTTTCTCGCTCTTGAGATGTTCTTTTGGGACCATGAAATCGGGCGAAAAGTGTTTTCAATGACGGCAGAACAATCTGCAGAGACGGCAGTGCTTGCAGCCAATCAAGGGCTCTATAATGGTTTTCTTGCAGCCGGTTTGCTCTGGGGGCTCATCGCACGCAAGGCCGATGTCACTATTTTCTTTTTGCTTTGTGTCGTTGTCGCCGGTATTTTTGGCGCTGTTACAGCGAAGCCAACAATTTTCTTTACCCAGGCGATGCCGGCCATCATTGCGCTCGTTTTGGTGCTAGCGACAAAAGGAAAGCCAGCGTAATGATGCGTAGTTTTGTTTTAGGCATCGTTGCTGTTGGTTTGCTTGGGGCTGGGGCATTTTTATATGTCTCCCAAAAAGATTTTGTCTTTCGGTTTTCCGAAGGTGATCTACGCGAGCGTGTGGATGATCGCCTTCCTTGGACTAAACGATATCTTTTTGTCTTCGAAGTCAGCGTCGATAACCCACGTATCGATCTTGTGGATGGCAGTGATCGTGTGGCTGGCGGTGTCGATCTATTACTCAATATTGATTTTGGCGATAGCGATGTACCGCTTGCAGGTGCTGTGGATGTTGCTGGGGGCGTGGAATACCAGTCAGAGAACGGTGAGTTTTTCCTGATAAACCCGGAGATTGAAAACATCCGCATTCAGGGCGTTCCGGATCGTTTTTCCAATCAAGCGAATGCAGCAATTTCATTGGCGTTGACGGAGTTTTATCGAACCCGTCCAATCTATTCCCTTGATGAAACTGACGCGTCTCATCTTGCGGCTCGATTGGTCTTAAAAGATGTTGTCGTTGAGGACGAACATTTGGTGGTAACCCTGGGACGAAAAGAACGCCCGAATGACAGTTGAATATTTCTAAAAGGATACTGATTGCATGACTTCGAAACACTGGTTGATGCTTGGCCTGATTATTTCTTTGGCGATTGTCGGTACCGTTTTGATTGTGGCGTATACCTAAGTGTTAGTTCACAAAATCTTGGGGCTCCCAGGGGAGGTGGCGCGTGCATTGCTACTCGGTCTCTATCACCTTTCGGGTTGGAAGGTTGAAGGCGAGCTTCCTGAGGGTAAAAAATTTGTTGTCATTGCGGCACCGCACACCAGCAATTGGGACCTACCGTTTATGCTTGGTGTTGCCTTGCATTTTCGCGTTCGGCTGCATTGGATGGGTAAAGATACGCTTTTTAAACCACCATTCGGGTGGTTCATGAAGGCCTTGGGCGGCATTCCAATTGATCGATCAAAAACCAACGACGTTGTATCGCAACTGGTCACCGTGTTTGACGAAGCGGAAAAACTCGCCGTTGCCATTCCGCCGGAAGGAACACGGTCTAAAACCCGATATTGGAAAACCGGGTTTTACAA
>JAJFGD010000134.1 GCA_021776315.1 Hyphococcus sp.
CAGGGGCGATAAATCGCATCGCTGCTGGTGAGGTTATTGAACGTCCTGCGGCTGTTGTTAAGGAGCTGGTTGAAAATGCACTTGATGCTGGCGCATCACGCATTGATGTGGAAATCGTCAATGGCGGTAAAACCCGCATACTGATTACCGATGATGGCTGCGGCATGAGCGCTGAGGACCTAAGCGTGGCGATCGAACGCCATGCCACCTCAAAACTTGTTCCTGGTAGCAATGGCGACTGTGACCTGATGAATATTCACACCATGGGGTTTCGCGGTGAGGCGCTGCCATCAATTGGTGCGGTTGCACGTTTATCGCTGACATCACGTCCACGTAGCGATCAAGTGAACGCCTCTGAAGCCTGGACCTTGTCCGTTGAAGGAGGCGCATTGTCTGGGCCAGCACCTGCGGCACTCGGCGGTCATGGCACTCGCATTGAAGTGCGTGACCTATTTTACGTGACGCCGGCGCGCTTAAAATTTTTAAAATCGGATCAAGCGGAAACTACGGCCACGGGCGATGTTGTTCGCCGTTTGGCGATGTCACGTGAAGACGTTGCGTTTACGCTGACGTCATCGGGACGCAAATTATTGAACCTAGCCGCCCAATCCCCCGGTGAAGATGGGCGGTTGAAACGTTTATCTGCAATTATGGGCAAAGAGTTTGGAGAGAACGCCATCTCCATCCGGGCCGAACGTGAAGGTGCGCGTGTTTCAGGCTTTGCAGGGTTACCGACTTATAATCGCGGGCTTCCCGATAAACAGTATCTTTTCGTGAATGGCCGGCCAGTGCGCGACAAATTGATTGTCGGTGCCGTGCGCGGTGCCTATGCGGACTTTCTTGCCCGTGATCGTCACCCTGCAGTGGCACTGTTTTTGACGGTTCCGTCAGGCATGGTTGATGTCAACGTTCATCCGGCAAAGACCGAAGTCCGATTTCGTGATGCGGGAAAAGTTCGTGGCTTGTTGATAGGCGCATTGCGCCATGCATTGTCAGAGGCTGGTCATCGTGCCGCGACGACGACGAGTAGCTATGCGTTGGGACGTATGACGCCTCAATCAGGGCCGGTCACTCCCTTGCGTGGAGCATACCGCCCATCCATGCCGCCAAACCCCTATAGTCGGGATGTCTACGCGCCGGATGGTGGATTGGCTGAGCGGCAATCGGCTTTTGAGAATGTCACTGCGCCAAGTGCGCGGTCAGAGGATGTCGCCACCGCGGAAAACGTCTCAACACTGGAGTCGAATCCCTTGGGCGCAGCGCGCGCGCAATTGCATGAGACTTATATTGTTTCGCAAACACAAGATGGTCTGATCATTGTTGATCAGCATGCGGCTCATGAACGGCTGGTCTATGAAGAAATGAAAGCGGCACTCGCGGTTGACGGTGTAGCCAGTCAAGGCTTGTTGCTGCCTGAGGTAGTGGAGCTAGAAAAAGACGAGGTCGATCGCCTGGAAAAACACTTGGATGTATTTGCCAGCCTCGGCCTTGTGATTGAGCGATTTGGCGAAGATGCCATTATGGTGCGCGAGACGCCGGCTTTGCTCGGTGAATTGGATATTAAAGGATTAGTTCGTTCTTTGGCCGAGGATTTGGCGGCCTTCGGTGACGTCCATATTTTGAAGGAACGTCTTGAAGAAGTGTGCTCATCAATGGCGTGTCACGGGTCGGTGCGTGCCGGTCGGCGCCTCAATGGTGACGAAATGAATGCGCTCTTACGCCAAATGGAGGCAACACCCCATTCCGGCCAATGTAATCATGGGCGTCCAACCTATGTGGAACTAAAGCTCGCTGATATTGAGCGTCTATTTGGGCGTCGTTGAGGTTTGAAAATAATGCCTACACCTATGCTATCGTTTCCATTAGGTTTGGCGAACTAATTGTAAAAAGACATAGTTGATTGCGGGATGTGAATAATGAAAGATGAGAAGTTTACGCCTCTGGCGGACTTAAATGATTATGTGGCACGCTCAGATAATGAAATGCGTATGCGCGCCGCTGCCTTTTTTGAAGACATAAAACGGCGCCATACAATTCGCGATTTCACAGATGAGCCGGTTGATCGGACGGTGGTCGAAGCTTGCATAGAAGCCGCTGGCCGTGCGCCATCGGGGGCCAACCATCAGCCATGGCATTTCTGCGCGATTGGCGATTCTGGTGTGAAAAAGGAAATTAGGGCGGCCGCCGAAGAAGAAGAGCGAGCCTTTTATGACGGGCGCGCTGGAGAGGAATGGCTTGAGGCATTAGACCCGATAGGGACTGATGCAAACAAATCTTTCCTGGAGACAGCGCCGTGGCTGATTGCCGTGTTTGCGCAACGCCGCGGCGGGGTTGAAGCCGGGATGGATAAAAAGAATTATTACATCCATGAAAGCGTTGGTATCGCATGTGGGTTTTTGATTGCCGCACTTCATCATGCCGGTCTGGCAACCTTGACCCACACACCCAACCCGATGAGCTTTTTAAGTGAAAAGCTAAACCGCCCGAAAAACGAAAAGCCTTATCTTTTGGTTGTGACTGGTCGGCCGTCACCTGATGCGCAAGTCCCAAATCATGCCCTGATAAAAAAACCGCTCAGTGATATCATGACGGTCTTTTAGGGGGAGGACTGAAGAAATTCCCATTTGCGCCCAGCGCAAATCAGACTAGCGTCCAATGTCAGTTACGCGAATCGAATTTCAGTGCGGGGGTGCTGAAACGCGATCAGACATTCTGTGAAGGGAATAAGATATGGGCATGATCAAAGAATTTCAGGACTTTGCTGTCAAGGGCAATGTCGTCGATATGGCTGTTGGTATCATCATTGGTGGTGCATTCGGCACGATCGTAAAATCATTGGTCAGTGACATTATTATGCCGCCCGTTGGTATTATGATGGGTGGGATCGACTTCTCTGAGATCGTGATTACGCTGCAAGAAGCAACCGCCGATACCGAGGCGGTGACCATGAATATCGGCATGTTTATCAACAATGTGATTTCCTTTGTGATTGTCGCATGGGCCGTCTTTATGTTGGTCAAGGGCATGAACAATCTTAAGAAAAAAGAAGAGGCCGCCCCGGCAACGCCGCCGGCACCGACAAAATCTGAAGTGTTGTTAGAGGAGATCCGCGACTCTTTGAAGGCGCGCTAAGAGCCATAGCATTGCATGATTAGTCGGAGCGACGGCCAGTTTGTTTCTTTGGTCATGCCAACCTAACTACCCCTACCAGTGAGAAGAAACCCGGCTCCCGAAAAGGAGCCGGGTTTTTTGTTTCGAATAGAACTGTTGTTTGTTGTTTACTTGCGGGCGGGGGCCGATGAGGATGATATGCATGGCACATTAAAATGGTTGTGAAGGACGCTGGAATGGCATCAAAGAAATCCTGCCTTATAATTGGTGCGGGCGATGACACCGGTGCCGCAATCGGCCGTGCTTTCGCACGCGAAGGCCTGACGTCTTGCCTAGTGCGTCGGCCACGCCACAAAGAGGCATTGGAAAGTCTTGCTCAGAGCATTCGTGACGATGGATATGCAGCGCAAGCGTTCCCAGCTGATGCACGCGATGAGGAAGTGATGACTACGCTCATCGACACAATAGAAAAGGATGTTGCGCCATTAGAAGTTGCGGTTTTTAACATTGGCGCGAATGTAAATTTCCCTATCACGGAAACAACGTCACGGGTCTATCGTAAAGTTTGGGAAATGGCCTGTTTTCCCGGGTTCTTGATGGGGCGTGAGGTTGCTGCGCGTATGCTGCAGCGGGGTTCGGGTACAATTATTTTCACAGGTGCGACCGCCAGTATTCGTGGTGGTGTTGGCTATGCCGCTTTTGCAGGGGCTAAGCATGCGTTACGCGCATTGGCTCAATCCATGGCCCGTGAACTGTCACCGAAGGGCATTCATGTTGCTCATGTCGTGATTGATGGTGCTATCGATTCGAATTTTATTCGAGATAACGTTCCGAATGCAGATAAATTGCGCGAGCAATCGGCAATTCTAAACCCTGACCATATCGCATCGAATTATGTGATGTTGCACAAGCAGCTGAAATCAGCCTGGACACATGAGCTTGATTTGCGCCCATGGAAGGAAAAATGGTGAAGGTAAAAATATTATGACAACAAAGGTCGAATTTATTTTTGATTTTGGCAGTCCAAATGGGTATTTGGCGCATCATGCGATCCCGACCATATTTTCATCCGTAGATGTTGAGTTTAGTTACACACCCTGCTTGCTTGGCGGCATCTTTAAAGCGACCGGCAACCAAGCGCCAATGATAGCTTTTGGCGGCATTCCAAATAAGTTGGTTTACGAACAGTTAGAAATGCAGCGATTCATCGAGAAATTTGAACTCACAAAATTTCAGTTTAATCCGAATTTTCCTATCAACACTTTGATGTTGATGCGCGGTGCGATTGCTGCCGAAGGAGATGGTCGGTTGGGCGAATATATTGCGGCTGGTCTAAAGGCGATGTGGGAAGATGGATTAAAAATGGACGATCCTGACGTGTTCGCCCAGACACTGAGTGACGCGGGGTTTGATGGGGCAGACCTTTTGGCCCGGACCCAAGACCCAGCAATCAAGGCGAAATTGATGGAGAATACGAACACGGCCGTGGCGCGTGGGGCCTTTGGCGTGCCCACGTTTTTCGTTGGCGAAGCAATGTATTTCGGTAAGGACCGCCTGGGGCAGGTGGCTGAAGCGATCGGGGAAACTGGCTAGACTGGCCAAGAGCCATTGTCGCGCGCCTTCGCGCCGTCTATATGCCTCGTTCTGCTTTGTTTTCACGTGACATTGGTACTTTTGCTTCCATGACCCCGCTCAAGAATATCCGCAATTTTTCGATTGTTGCCCATATTGACCATGGGAAGTCGACCCTTGCCGACCGTCTGATTCAAGTGACGGGGGGGCTCGCCAATCGCGAGATGAAAGAGCAAGTGCTCGATTCTATGGAGCTTGAGCGCGAACGGGGCATCACGATCAAAGCACAGACTGTGCGCCTTGAATATCCGGCCAAGGACGGTGAAACCTATGTTTTGAACCTGATCGATACGCCTGGGCATGTGGACTTCACTTATGAGGTCTCTAGGTCGCTATCCGCCTGTGAGGGAGCCTTGCTAGTCGTTGATGCCAGCCAGGGGGTTGAGGCGCAGACATTGGCCAATGTCTATCAAGCGATCGACGTCGATCTCGAAATTGTGCCGGTCCTGAACAAGATCGATCTGCCCGCCGCTGAGCCAGATCGGGTCAAAGCGCAAATTGAAGATGTGGTTGGTATTGATGCGTCGGATGCGGTGGAAATTTCTGCCAAGACCGGTATGGGCGTACCCGATGTTTTGGAAGCGATCGTCACGCGACTACCGGCGCCTGAGGGCGACGCCGAAGCAGCGCTAAAGGCGCTATTGGTCGATAGCTGGTACGATCCTTATCTCGGTGTGGTGGTGTTGGTTCGGGTTATTGATGGCACTCTGAAAAAGGGTATGCGCATCCGCATGATGGGTGCCGGCGCTGTCTATACCGTTGATCAGGTTGGTGTCTCTACGCCGAAGAAAACGCCGGTTGATTTGTTGGGGCCAGGGGAGATTGGCTATCTAACCGCGCAGATCAAAGAAGTTGCCGATACCAAGGTCGGTGACACGATTACGGATGATCGCCGCCCAACAGATATTGCTCTTAGTGGTTTTAAACCATCCGTACCCGTCGTTTTTTGCGGCATTTTTCCAGTTGACGCCAATGACTTTGAAGATTTGCGCGAGGCGATGGGAAAGCTGCGTCTCAATGATGCGAGCTTCGAGTTTGAAATGGAAACCTCTGCGGCGCTGGGCTTTGGTTTTCGGTGTGGTTTTCTCGGGCTGTTGCACTTAGAGATTATTCGCGAGCGGTTAGAGCGTGAGTTTAATCTTGATCTCATTACGACCGCGCCAAGTGTTGTCTATGAAATCCATTTGACCGATGGGACGATGATTGAGTTGCACAACCCCGCGGACATGCCCGATCCCGTGCGCATCGATCATATGGAAGAGCCTTGGATTCGGGCGACGATTATGGCACCGGACGAATATCTAGGTGGAATTTTGAAGCTTTGTGAGGAGCGTCGCGGTGTGCAGCAAGACCTTACCTATGCGGGTTCGCGCGCCATGGTTGTCTATGAACTACCGCTAAACGAAGTTGTCTTTGATTTTTATGATCGGTTGAAATCAGCCTCAAAAGGCTATGCCAGTTTTGACTATCAAATCGTCGAGCATAGGCCTGGGGATTTGGTAAAAATGCAAATCCTTGTGAATGAAGAGCCGGTTGATGCGCTATCGATCGTCGTGCATCGGGACAAAGCTGATATGCGCGGGCGCGCTATGTGCGAAAAGCTCAAAGACCTTATTCCCCGTCACATGTTCAAAATTCCAATCCAGGCTGCCATGGGTGGGCGCGTGATCGCGCGTGAAACCATCGCCGCATTGCGCAAGGATGTGACGGCAAAATGTTATGGTGGTGATGCCAGCCGAAAACGAAAGCTACTCGACAAACAAAAAGCGGGTAAGAAAAAGATGCGCCAGTTTGGTCGTGTCGAAATCCCGCAAGAGGCATTCATCAAAGCGCTGAAGATTGATAGTTAGTCGATAAGTTTAAAAACAAACGTTTTTACGATTCCTTCTAGCCTTGTGGGAGCGCCGTTATTTAGACAATGCGGTTGATACCGCCAACCCTCAACTGTGGTGATGACTGTCTGGTCAAAGCAAGCATCGGCTGTCTCAAGTATTTGAATGTTTCCCACACTACCGTCGGTGGCGATATCAAATTGGATGGAGACGCTGCCATGTGCACCTTTTTTGATGCACGATTGTGGATAAGCTGGCGGCAGTTGAACAAATAGTGGTGATTCAATTTCTCTGATGCATGGTCGAATATTTTCTATGAACGCAAGATTACTAATAAACTCAACCGTTGGTCGTTCAACAGGTTGTACCGGCGGCACTTGTATGGCTTTTTCTGACTTGGTCCACGTGTTTTGCGGTTCTACTTCTGGGATCACTATCGAAAGAAATGGTCCAATCGTCGGGCCGCAGTAACAAATGACTCTTTCCTCCAAGTAAATAGAATTTGGGTCATCAGACGATGTGTAAAGAAAGGGCCTCGATGACAATTGATTGTAGACACCGAGGAGAAGCAACGCAGTTACGATCACTGCAATTGGTATAGCAACGAAAAATCGGAAAAAAGTGCCCACGAATATCCCTGTCTGCAGCTTTGTGAAAATTAAAGCAACAGACAGAGTGTTTGTAAATAACCTAACTTGTCGTTAGGTAGGGATGGTTTGCCCAAACTTACCGACAGATTGCCCGATTGCGTGGACAAGGTTCGGGATTGTAGGCTGTAACGGCGGCCTCAATGTCCGTCCAAGGATTTGGTTTACGGCCATGGGCTGACAAGAGAACGTCAACGTCGAGACCAAGCGCATCGATCGCTTGTTTCATTGTGACGGTGCCAATTCCGGCGGGTGACGGGCCGTCAACATAGTTGCCATTATAGTGGTCCGCTTGAAAGGCGATATTTGCATCTGGCACATAGGCCAGTGCATAGCTTTCTGCGTGGCTTGTGGATACATCATACACCTCCACCGGGCCATGGTTCAAATGTCCATCAATAAACTGAACGCGATCATCGGGGATATCTTCACCCGCCGCCGTTGTCACATTTGCCAATGCGTTTGACGGCATGACAAAAATTGCCCCTAGCGCCAGGGCGTCAGCCATACCCCCAAGATGGTCCGTGTGGTGGTGCGTAACGACTTGATAGCGAAGTGGCTTGTCGTGACCAACAGCGTCTTTATAGGCATCATATCGGGCACCAAGGCCGGCATAACCGCCAACCCCAATCACATAGTCACCGGCGTCAGCAAACATCGTAAAGGCATTGCCGGTACCGGCGAGGTGAATGCCATCTGCAACTTCGTCGACGGTCATTTCTGAGGTGTCGACCCGTGTTGGTTCTTCCTCAATACCGCGATCGATCGCAAAGACAGAATCACGTACGCGGTTTGGCGTCAGGGCGATGTTAAGGGAGAGGAGATTGACGTCAGAACCAATAAAAAACTCAAAATTGGAACCATAACCAATGCCACCTGATGTGGTGTGGTCACGGAATTGATAGGTCAATGCACCAAATGGTGTTTCGCGGGTCATTTTAGAGATCCATCCGCTTTCTGAATCCACATGCAACATTAACGGTGGCGAATTTGGGATCTCAAAGCTAATCATTTCATGGGGGCGACCAATATAGTCTTCGGTACCCTGATGTTCCGCAGTGTCAGCGCGGTTAGAAATTTCATAAGCGAGTAACGTGTCGGACGACCGGATAGTTGGGCCAAACGCTGTGTAGTAATCTGGTCCTGCTGCTGGTTGGTAAGTTTCACTCGCATAATTGATCGCGACGATATCATCATCAATTGAAACCGTGCGCGTGTTAAAATTGAAATTCCAATTCGCCGACCAGCCTTCAATGCTGGCGCGTTCGTTTTCTAAATCAAACTGAGCATCTTGTTTAAGGGGCGTAAATTCAACATAGCCAGATGTGTATCCTTGACCTGGAAATGCTGTTTTGAATTCATGTTGTATCCGCACTGAGCTGAGGTTTTCGAACAGTGAACCGCCATAGGCCTCAATGATTTTTGCAATTAGGGCATCTTCCTGTTCGCCTGCTGATGCATTTATGTTTATGGCAAAGCACGAGACAGCGCTCATCAGCGCGGCTGCAATAAGTTTCTTTTCTGGTTTCATTTCCATCACCCTCACATTTTTGTTGAAACGCCCCGCCGCATGCACCTATCCACATGGCGCGCATAGCGACAATGCGCAAATATTCTACTCGTCGCCATTTGGGGACGGTTCATCGCATTAGTGGAAAATGGACAGGGTGCGTCATCAGTCGCGCCTTTCGGCTCGATGAAACGTCTAGGCGCGCTCCAAATCTGCTTCATGGAGCGTATTCAGTGGGAGTTTTTTACTCCGCGCGCTTCACATATTCCATCGTCTCTGTATTGACGATGATTTTTTGTCCAGTGCTCATATGTGGTGGCACCATGATGCGCAGTCCATTGTCGACAGTCGAAGGTTTGTAGGATGACGATGCTGTCTGCCCTTTGACCGTTGGTTCTGTTTCGACAATTTCCAATGTGACTTGTTCAGGAAGTTTGACACCAATTGCGCGCCCTTCGTGACTTTCCACGGTGACTTGCATGCCATCTTGTAGAAAGGCGACCCGTTCGCCGATCAAATCTTTTGGAATAGAGATTTGTTCGTAGTTTTCCTGATCCATGAAAACCAACATGTCGCCTTCTTCAAAAAGGAAGGTGTGGTCTTTTTGCTCCAAGCGAACCCGTTCAACGGTTTCAGAGGAACGGAAACGCTCGTTCAGTTTTGAACCGGTTTCAAGGTTCTTCAATTCAACCTGCGCATAGGCCGGGCCCTTGCCCGGCTTTACCGCGCCGACCTTGACCGCAGCCCAAAGGCCACCTTGGTGTTGGATGACATTGCCTGGTCGGATTTCGTTGCCGTTGATTTTCATAAATGCTCGCTTGGAAGATTAGGTGCGCGCCGCTCTAGCAGGCGTGCTCTCACGAAGCAAGGATATTGCCCTATAGCCGGAATATATGGCCCAATCTAACGCCAAAACTCGATCCACGAGAACTGAAATCACCCGGGAAGGGCGCTCGCTCGATTAAGGCTGTATGTCCTACAGAGACAAAGATTTCCCGTTGAGGTTCTGGCTCCCAACGAAATCGCGAAAAGTACGTAAAGGTCTCAGAAATATTGTCGTATTGAATCTCAGTGTTGATGGCCATCTTGGCAGTAAAGGCCAGTGTCGAATTCATAGAGGCGACATGAACGCCTATTCGACCCGTAGGTAGATCGAAATCTAAATATTCATGCTCTGCGGAAATCTCAAAATGCTTTGATGGTCGGAATGAAATACTTGAAACGGTTTGTGTGAAGTCGCCGTCATAAACCGTACCCCAGCGAAAGCCGGCACCGACACCGAACATTCGCGCACTGGTGGTTTCTGCATAGACTTCATATTGCTCCCAGCGATATTGGCCAGGGTTAACCGGAACAATTCCCGCAATTTCAAATGACTCGCGAATTTCGACGAAATTTCGTTGATGGTTCAAATTCAGCTCATCACCAGCATTGGTGAGCACGTTGAACCAACCTCCATAGACGTGGTCTGTACGGACATCGTCCAGGTCGGTGATGACGCTGTTATAAGCACCAACTTCAATACGCCGAACAAAACTGCCCTGTGGTCGGAAACGACGAAACGCGTTTTGCCTGTAGCGACGAAACCCCGTTCGATTTACAAAACCGAGCTTAGGAGAATAATCCTCACCAATATCACGAACGGTAAATGTCCCATTCCAGGTTTGGCTGCGATAGGCAATTTCACCCGCCGCAAGATCGTCGGCGACCCCATCTGTAATGGTGCGTACGTAAGCTAAGTCGGCAAATAGTGTACCCTGGCCAAATACGTTTGAGCGTTGAAATTGAAAATCGGCACCGGCCACCGTATTGTTCGTCTCGCCGGTTGGATCACCATTGGAAAATACAAAGCCCGCTTTGGATTCGGCCAATACCGGAACGGATACGCGCGCGGATGACAGATATTGCCCATCGATACCTTGGGCGTCAGCGGGGCCAGTGCGTGTCGAAATAATGCCCACACTTGCAGGCCCCACTTGCCCGCTCAATTTTGCACCAGCGACAATATCGACAGGTGCCCCGTTCACAATGCCTATATTTCTGGAAAAGAACGGTAGACCGTTATTGAAATCTCTGAATGCGCGGCCACCGAATTCAAAAACGGAAACATCTTGCAAGAAAAAGTCCCGCGTTTCGGGGAAGAACAAAGAAAAACGACCCGTATTGACCTGACGCGCATCAAGTGGCGCATCGGAGAAATCTGTGTTGACCGTGAGAGAGCCGGTCAAAGACGGTGTGATTTTATAGAATGCATTGCCGCTTGGATTAAATTCAAAATCAAGATCGTCTGACTGCCAATCATAAGACGTGGCACCGGCAACGAATGTTTGGACTTCCAGCCCGATGCCACTCGAAATATCATCGAGGCCTGACAGCAATCCAGGATTGCTCAAATCAATGCGGCTGCGATTTTGATCAATATTAGACCAGCGAATTTCTTCGTTGGTCCGACGCACAACCCGAATGAGTTGTAAATTCCAATCTTCCAATGAAGCATCGAAGGAAATTGTCTGGAAGGGGATAGCATATTCAATCATCCAGCCGTCATCGACGATCTTGGCGTTGGCGCTCCAAATGCCGTCCCATTCACCAAGGAATTGGTTGTTGTTCTGCGTTAAGCCGTCGGCGCGTGCGCCATTTGGGTTGACGCCGAAAATAAAACCATTTCGATAGGTCCCAAACGGATCGATAAGTACGCGTACTCCATCATCATCCCGGAGCCTTAGATCGCGTTGCAGCTGTGACGCACGAATGAGCTCGGGCTCGGTATCAAACGCATAGATACCAATATAGAGCGTCTTTTTGTCATATAGGATATAGGCGTGGGTTTTTTGATTTGGGGTCGCGCCATTGACCGGCTCTACCTGGTAGAATTCTTCTATACGTTCTGCTCGTTGCCAAATAGGGTCGGATAAATCCCCGTCAATGGTTGGCGCTTCGCTTTCATCGATCCGTGTGGCCCGAACACTTGGGCGGTAAGTTTCAAAATCTCTTAGGATGGTGCAGGGCTCGTTGCCATCAACACCGACAGGCGCTGCGCTGTTGGAGGAATTCGCTGGGCAATCTTGTGCGACCGCCTGCGCGAGCAATGCAGCGCAAAAGGCTATGATGCCTCCAACAACCCTCATTTTAACGCCCCTCTAAACTCAACTTAAGGCCGGCAACGACCCCACACAGGGCGGTAACATGCCAAATTATCGTTATTGTTGCCTAAAGACCGACTAGTCCAGACCAATTAATTGTCGTCATTGACCCGAATTCCGCCGACCCGGATGTCCCCACGTCCCGAGGTGCGGATTGTCCCTTCATTTTGGGCAATGTCAATTCCACCTGATCCACGGAGATTTGCGACAAGATTGGTCGATACACCACCAAAGTCGAAATCTCCTGAGCCATTGATGCTAACGCGCAGTGATTGCGCCCGACCGGATGAAATTGTGATATTGCCGCTGCCAAAGATATCGGCGCTGGCTGGTCCGTTAATGGTTTCCAAAGAAATATCGCCGGATCCGTGAATGCTCAACTCTCCTGATTGGGCAACCGTTCCTGTGTGAATATCCCCTGAACCATGAATTGAGGCACGAATGGCACCATCAATAATGCCGGTATCGATATTGCCGGACCCATGAACATTTAGGGTGGCATCTCCGCTTACGGTTCCAATGCTAGCGTCTCCGGATCCATGCACGGAAAACCGTGTCTCACCAGCTGATTTTACGGAAATGTCGCCCGACCCGTGGATCGAAGCGATCAGTTCCTCCTGAACATGCCCGAGCATAACATCACCAGGACCATGAACACTGACGTCGGCAGACAACATGTCGCCTGCGTCCACATCAACATAGCCACCGTCGATTTCAAATTCACCATTCAGATTACCAATTGCTGCAATGGTAATGACGTCCTCAAATTTTAATGCGGTTCCAGCAGGAACGGAGATGGTAAGGATTGGGAAATCCGTTAAATATTCAGCGAACGCGTTCTCGTCATGGCGTCGCCACCCAATCTCACGGGAGATATCAAAATTTCTTGGCCGTTCCTCACCGGCAAAATGGACAATTGATCCATTTTGATACAGGTCAGTCGGCGATCCGGCGCTAGCAGCTTGAAGATTTGCGCTTGCTTGCGTTCCGCCGACATTCACGACGATTCGTCCCGTGAAATCTTCGACAACGATTTCGTTTATAGTGCCGTCGAAGTTTACGGCGCCGGAAAAACCCTGAACAGCCACGTCGCTAGCATTTTGTGCGATTGCGATTGGTAAAGTTAAGCTGGCGATCCCCAGCACGGTGCAGATTTTAACGATTTTCATTGGCTGTGTCTCCGGTTACACGAGGATATGCTACAATAGTAACTCAAGCAGGTTAATCCGCGCTCATCATGACGAGTATGTCCCCGTCGCAGAAATAGAACGTTTCGTCGCAATCCGAGAGCAAAGGGAAAGGCCGGTATACACAATAGGTTAATCCCCCGCAGCTATTGTTTGCTTTAGGTCACGTTCGACGAAAGCGCACAGAATGCACGATGTAAAAAGCGATCAAACGGCGGGAAATTATCGCCATGAAGACGCTGATAATAGCACGTCGCTAGCAGCGATTTTGACTACCCAAGCCTCTCGGTACATTTTGATCTCCGCTTGGGCATTGATGTTGTTGACCTTAGTTGATTTCAAAACAACTGTCATTTGGTATGTTTTGACACTTGCCGCTGGTATTGCGCGATCGTTGATCGAAAAGCGCATGCGCGATCAACAGCAAAATCAAGCGGCAACGAAGAATCGTCGCTACGCCTTGGTGGCAATGGCATCATGTTCGTTCTGGGCAGCAGCGCCAATATTGGCATGGACGTCTGCACACCCCTTTGGGCAAGCCATTGCAATGTTGTATATTGTGACTGGATACATGCTCGCATTTGCACAGTTTCGATCAACACCGAGCAATGCTCTAATCGTGACCTCTCCTTACGGTGTGGCATTTTTATATTGTTTATTTAGCGCACAAAGCACTGGCGCGTTTTTGCCGATGTTAGCCGTCATTCCGATTTTGGTGTCGGCTCTAACTTACGTTTTAATGTTGGCAAGTTTAACCCGTCAAGAAGTGGCGCGGGTCAATCATGACCGTAGCAATCTAATTGATGAGTTAACTAAAGCGCGCACAGCCGCAGAACATGCTTCCGAAGCAAAGTCGATGTTCTTGGCAAATATGAGTCATGAAATACGTACACCAATGAATGGTGTGATTGGTATGGCTGAACTTCTTGCCAACACAAATCTCAACAGCCGACAACGTGTATTTGCAGATACTATTCATAGTTCGGGCGGCGTATTGTTGACGATCATCAATGATATACTCGATTTTTCAAAAATTGAGGCTGGGAAACTTGACCTGGAAAATGCTCCCTTCGATTTGCGTGCTACGGTCGAAGATGTCGCTGCGTTGATGGCATCGCGCGCACAAGAAAAGCAAATAGAACTCCTTGTTCGGTTTCAGCCGGACCTGCCGCATCTGTTGGTCGGTGATGCTGGGCACCTTCGGCAAATTATTACCAATTTAATTGCGAATGCTGTTAAGTTCACGCCCGAGGGTTATGTCTTGGTTGATATTTCCGGCTCTCGTGACGTTACCGATGCCGCCCTTCGCATTAGCGTCCAGGATACAGGGGTTGGTATCGAAGAAGGCAAGGTTGACGAAATTTTTGCTGCCTTTCAGCAAGCTGATAGCACGACTACCAGAAACTACGGGGGTACAGGGCTGGGGCTCACGATCTCGCGTTGTCTCGTGGAAGCTATGGGCGGTGAAATTGGTGTTTCCTCCGTCAAAGATGAGGGTTCAACATTCTGGTTTGAGATAAAGCTTCCTGTTCAAGCTGAAGATGATCTCATTTGGCAACAATCATATGAAGCTGGTCAAGGGCGTGTACTGATTGTCGATGATCTGGACGTCAATCACCAAATTCTATCTGAGCTGTTAGAGTCTTGGGGCTATAATACGGATTCAGCGCTAAGTGGTTTTGAGGCCTTGTCGATGCTGAAAAGCGCGCTGGCCCAAAACAATCCTTATACTTTGATTATCACCGATAGCGCTATGCCTGAAATGGATGGCTATGATTTTGTTTGTCAAATAAAGGCGAACCCGACTTTGCGGAGTATTCCCGTTATGGTCATGACGTCCTTTGATCGCCCTGGCGCGGCACGTCGCTTCCGTGAAATTGGTATTGATCAATACCTTGTTAAGCCTGCTCGCTCGGCGCTGCTTCATCAAACTATTGTTGACTTGCTTCAAAAGCATGATGCAAATAATGATTTCAATATTGAGTTGTCGTGCAATGCCAATGCACAAAGTGCTGCAATTGAAACACCGCTATCAAAACTGCGCATCCTTGTTGCTGAAGATAACGAAGTAAATCAGCTTGTGATCAAACATATGATTGATCCAAATAATTTTGATGTCGAAATCGTTTCAAATGGTAAAGCTGCGGTGCAGGCGGTGGAAGAAGATAGCGACGGTTTTGATCTCATTTTTATGGATGTTTCGATGCCTGAAATGGATGGCTATGAGGCAACACGTATATTGCGTAAGTGGGAATCAGAATCTGAAAGACCTCACATGCCTATTATCTGTTTGACCGCGCATGTAATGGAGGCGGACCTCGAACGCAGCCGCGAGGCTGGCATGGATGACTATATTTCAAAGCCGATCAGCAAAAATAAGCTCGATCGAGTGATTGAGCGATATCTTTGCGCGGGCCCCAACAAAAGGGAGCGGTTGAGCGCATAGCACTTCGACGTAATTACCCGGCTAAACGTTCCATATCTTCATCAGAGAGTTCAAAATTGGCGTAGACATTTTGAACATCGTCGCAATCGTCGAGCGCGTTCATAAGCTTCATCAACGTTTCAGCCTTCGCTCCTGTCACTTCAATTAAATTTTGCGGTTTCCAAATCGGCTTAACAGATTGCGCATCTCCAAACGGCTTCTCGAGATTTGCGGCAACCTCAGCGAGTTGGTCAAATATACAATAAATTTCATGAGAATCTTCAGTGGATTGAACGTCATCGGCGCCGGCCTCAATGGCCGCCTCAAGCATGTCATCCTCACTTGCTGCCGTCCCTGGATACTCAATATACCCAACAAGGTCGAACATAAACGAGACCGAACCAGTCTCACCTAGATTGCCACCGATTTTAGAGAAAATCGTACGAATATCACTTGCTGCGCGATTTCGATTGTCCGTTAGGGCCTCGACGATGACGCCAACGCCATCGGGACCAAATCCTTCATAGCGAATTTCTTCAAAGCTGGCTTCATCGGCAGCGGTCGATTTTTTGATCGCACGATCGATATTATCTTTGGGCATGGATTGGGCTTTTGCCGCTTGGATAGCCAATCTCAGCCTTGGGTTAAATTCAGGGTCAGGAGCACCCATTTTAGCAGCGACGGTGATCTCCTTTGAAAGCTTGGAGAACATTTTCGAGCGCTTCGCGTCCTGGCGTCCTTTTCGGTGCTGAATATTGGCCCATTTACTGTGTCCGGCCATGTGTACCCGCTTTCTCGCATCATGCAGTTGAAGACCGATCCTGTAGCGCGGGCACCGTTTGTGTTCAAGAGTTTACGCAAGTTTTGGTTTGACCTTGACCGGCCCGATAGCACCGCGCGAAACTAGCGTAGGAGGTCAAAATGGGCACACCAATTAAAGACATCACAATTGTCGGGGGCGGGACGTCAGGTTGGATCGCCGCTTGTTATCTAGCGCGCGTGTTTGAGCAAAAAATTACCGCTGGAGAAATGACCGTAACGGTGATCGAAAGCCCAGATGTGGGCATAATCGGGGTCGGAGAATCGACAGCTCGCCCTATGACTGACACGCTGCGGATCATCGGGATTGGGGAAGCTGAATTCATCAAGCGCTGCAATGCGACTTTTAAGATTGGCGGATTTTTTACGAACTGGGAGCGGGACGAAAATGGTAAAAGTTCGACCTGGATTAATCCATTCTATTCTCAACCAACTATTCAAGGTATAAATCCTGGTCATCTTTTTTCGACATTTGGTATGCATCCAAATGGTGGCCCTATTGGTGATACCTATTCGGAGGCAGTTTCTCCTTGTCCAAAGTTAATTGCTGCGCATAAAGGGCCCAAGCTTGGGATTGCTGCAGAATATCAAGGCGACATCCCCTATTCTTATCATATGGATGCCGTGGAGCTAGCGAAGATGCTCCAGGAGCGCGGCAAGCAAATGGGCGTGCGCCAAATTCTTGATCACGTCAATAATGTCAATCTTGATGAAAAAGGTTTTGTCAAAAGCCTTGATCTAAAGGAAAATGGTGAGCACCCCATTGAGTTTGTGATCGATGCAACAGGATTTGCGAGCATCATTATCAATAAAGCGTTGGGCGAACCATTTGAGCCATATGATGATTATTTGTTGAATGATCGTGCGGCCGTGGTGCAACTGCCGCATGGCGACCCGACGAAAATTGAGCCCACATCGCGGGCGACGGGAATGAATGCGGGATGGTCGTTCCGTGTCCCTTTGTTTAACCGGGTCGGTACGGGGTATGTGTATTCAAGTAAGTTCATTTCTGACGATGAGGCTGTGGAGGAATTTAAGTCGTTCGTTGGTCCCGCAGCAGCAAATGCCGAACCGCGGATCATTCGTATGCGCATTGGCAAAGCGCGAAGATCTTGGGTCAAAAATTGCCTTGCATTGGGATTGTCGAGTGGATTTGTTGAGCCGCTTGAAGCCACAGCAATTTATTCAGTACAGATGGGGCTAGATTGGTTGCGAAGCTATTTTCCCGATAGCGATTTTAACCCGGTACTCATAGACAGATACAATGCACGCACAGACCGGTTTTATGATGAAATTGTCGATTTTATCTGCATGTTGTTTTGTACGAGCAATCGAGATGATACGCCGTTTTGGCGCGCCGTGCGTCATGACATGAAGATCCCAGACTCGCTGCACGCAAATTTAGACTTATGGCACCACTCTATACCGAGTGATCTTGATCTTCCCGGAAATGTTTTTTTCAATGCGTCGTCATACCGTGCAGCGTTGTTCGGAAAAGGATTTTACAAAGGGCGTGCATTTTCGCAGTTGGCTGACTTTGATGAAGTGGGTTGGCGCAACTATATCGCTCAAAACCTCTTTCGAAGCGAAAATTTGAAAAACAAACTGCCTAGCCATTTTGAGCTTTTGCAACAGATTCGAAAGGACTAGGCAGATCCCTGGTTTTTTTAGCCCGGTATCGATCAAGTACAATTGTCAATTGTCATTTAGCAGCGTTCTTTCGAATTTCGTTCTTTGTGGCTGGCAAAACATTGCGTTTGCTTCTGCGTCGCGATAGATCGGCGTCTAGGGCGCAGATTGTGCCAGTGAATTCTTTATCAAAGCTAATGATCGAAATATAAGTGGTAGATAAAATGCAACAGCTAAAAGGCAAGACCATCCTCATTACGGGCGCGGCGCGCGGTATCGGCGCGGCAACGGCGAAAATTTGCCATGATGCCGGCGCGCAAGTTCTTTTGCATGCCGGTAGCGCGAGTGATGCCTCAGCCAAGGTTGCGGAATCCGTCGGCCAAGGAGCAAATGATTTTCTCTATGAAGATTTTTCGGCACCAGACGCTGGATTTTCGTTAACGTCGCGCGCGCTGGAGCGCACTGGTCGTATTGACGGTGTGGTCAATAATGCAGGGATGTTTACGGCCTCCCCATTGAGCGGCGATGTTTCCACGTGGACGGATGGTTGGTCAAAAACGCTCGCCGTCAATGTTCAAGCACCAGCAGATATTTGTCGTGCAGCGATTAGTCACTTTCGTGCGCGTGGTGAAGGCGGAATTATTGTCAATCTTGCAAGTCGTGCAGGGCATCGTGGTGATGGTGTCGAAAATGCGGCCTATGCCGCATCCAAAGGCGCGGTGCTTGCGATGACAAAAACTTGGGCAAGAGGCCTCGCGGCTGAAGATATCCTACTTTATGCAATCGCACCTGGCTGGGTGGAAACGCGTATGGCACCAAAAGATATCGAAGACCGTAAAAATGCGTTGAAAGAAATTCCTTTGGGTCGTGTAGCGCAGCCGGAAGAGGTGGGGGCTACTGTTGCTTTTCTTTTGAGTGGTGCATGTCCATCAGCAACCGGTTCTACTATTGATATAAACGGTGCGTCATACGTTCGATAGAACGGTGCACCCAGTTTTGGTGTGCGTTTTTTTTGTTCGATAGCGGATTTATCCTTTAGTTTTGCGCAGAAATAGATTCGGACTTGGCTTCTTCATTCAAGATCCAATCCATGATCATGTCCTGACCACTTGCATAGTCGGCATAGGTTGGATCGATAAGAACATTGGGCTGAAGTGATCCGGCCGGCACTTCGTGGACGATATTTTGTGAGAAACAAAATTTGTGTTTACCCGCACAACCTTCAGCCCAATCATGGTAGCCGGTGGCGAAATTCACGCTGAAGCCTGAATTCGGTAATTTAAAGGGGAGCGGACCTCTTTCTGCCCAAAATATCTCGCCGTCGCCCATGGGCGATCCAACGATGACCGATTTGTCGCCGCCATAATATTTGAGAAACGCAGTTGTTACGACTGCTGCTGAGAAAGTCTGCGGGCCAACAATTATAAAAATTTTTCCGTTTTCACGAACCGCGTTTGGGGCTGCTTTTACGAAGTCGATAACTTTCGTGTAATCTCCGCCAGGGCTCCAGCGCAAATCCACAACCATAAAGGCATATGGTGCCTCGGCGGCATCATTTAAGACAGCCTCAAAGTGCGAAAGAATCGGGGTCTCCTCCCGTTCCAGAAGCAATTGGGCGCGCAAATAAACGCCATCAGCAATTCTTGTGCGGTAAAAATTTTCATCCGTATCACGAAGGTAATGAGATACTTCATCCGTGTTAAGTGAAAGAGTTTGCTGCCAAGTGCTGTCTTCGTCCGCCAGCGGTGTTGCTTTCAAAGTTTCCCATGGGCGTCGTCGCGCAAGGTCTATTTGCCCCGGAACAGTTGAACCCGTCAGTACGACATTTCGTTCCGCCCCATTTGTATCGGCGATCGTTATGGACAATGCATCTGGTGATGCGGCGAGACCAGCAGCATGCATGATTTCGGGCGAGCCCATAAAAAGTGACGAATACAGTTTTCGCCATGCCGGTACCCCGCCGGTATATTTTTGCAAGGCTCTTTCCACCTGATCGACATTGCGAGCCTCGATCGCAACAACACGCATGCCAACTAAGTCTTTATGTGCGCCGCCGGCGCGAACAACATAAAGACCGTCGGCAAACCAAAAAAATTTCGCGCTGACGCGATTGAATTCTCTATATAGCGGGCTGGCGCTGGTGCCGGTATGGCCATTGTCTGCGATCGCGACGGCGTGAGAAATACCCAAATAAAGATCTGCTTTGCTCAACTCGGCAGCGCGTGCCGATAACTCTTCAACATAGTCGAGAAAGGCGGTGCGCTCATCTTCAGAAAAGCTCCGATCATATTTCAAAAATTGCTTCAGAAAACGTATGTCTTGTTCATTAGCCTCAGCTTGGTTTTCCGGTGCGCCATACATCGCCGGCATCACAACTGGGCTGAAGCGCCAAATTTGTTTTGCAGCCTCCCAATTATAAGCCACGCCGCCCGCTAAGACTAAAAATACCAAAAGGAAAAATGCGCCGATGAACATGAACACGGTTTTCATTTTGCATTCCCTTGAAAAAGGCACTGACTCTGTTTTGTCGGCCCCCACGTCCAAACGTTATTGGGGATAATGGCATAGGCAGAAAAATATTTGGTCAGAATTAGCATTTTTCCCCCTCTGCTGGCGCGCCGATGGCTACCGTCAAGCTGAAGGAATTATTGCTATTAGATTGATAGGCTTCAAGTCAGCTCACGGCCTGTGGCCATCTTCCTATCGAAAACACAAGACCTATTTCAGGTCTATTGTCTATATGTGTTGCTTGAATTCTTGCAGTA
>JAJFGD010000135.1 GCA_021776315.1 Hyphococcus sp.
CGTTTGTCTCTACATGCTCGTAGAGAAAAAAGCTTGGTTCTACCAAGAAACCTTGCCCGTCGATCGCCATATCCGTCAGAAAATCACCATTATTCGCTAACATCTTATTTGATGCGTTTATGGACCCAGACTCACCACCCGGCCCCCAAAACGGGATCAATTCCGGACGCGCAAGATTGGAATACCGCAAACAGGCCAGCCCTTCCAACTCACGCGGATGTTTTGGAAGGCCATGCTGTTTCCAAAATTTCGGCGCGGCGACGACGTGGCTTCGAATAGGGCAAAGCTTACGGGCAATGAGACTAGAATCCGCGAGCACACCAATCCGGACGGCGACGTCGACACCGTCTTCGACGAGATCGATGCGTCGATCCGAAAAATCGATTTCGATTTCTAGATTTGGGTGGCCTTGAATAAATTTCGAAAGCAATGGCTGGAGGTGTTTTAGTCCGAACGACAAGGGTGCGGCGATCTTCAATTTTCCCGCAAGGTCGGTTTGTCCCGCACCGGCCTCTGCTTCGGCCTCTTCTAAGTCATCAAGCAAAGTGACGGCACGTCGTAAAAATACATTGCCTGCATCAGTAAGATTGATACGCCGCGTCGTGCGATTGACAAGTTGAACACCCAACCGCGCCTCTAGGTCCGACAAACGGCGGCTGATGGCGGATTTCGCGATGTTCATTCTAGTCGCCGCGCCGCTCACCGAGCCGGCCCGCGCAACCTGAACAAACGCTTCTATCTCAGCCAGCCGATTCATTGTTCTGGTTTTTAGAACAATATATTCAAATAATCCAGACTTATCATATTTTTACGAACAATTACCTTGCCCCTGCAAACGGTGCTCATGCCGCCATATCAAATTTGAATTCCAAGGAGCCTCATCATGACCACGATACAACGCCTCGCGCCGCCGGTTGGCCGCATCTTACTCGCTAGTGTTTTCTTGCTATCCGGCATGAGCAAGATCAGCGCTTTTGCTGCAACCCAAGGATATATGGAATCGGTCGGCCTTCCCGGATTTTTGCTTGCACCAACGATCTTTTTTGAAATCTTCGCCGCGATTGCCATCATCGTCGGAGCCTATGCCCGCATTGCAGCTTTTTTGCTCGCAGGATTTTCATTGATGACGGCTTTCGTCTTCCACTTCAATTTTGCCGATCAAATACAAACCATCATGTTCCTAAAAAATATTTCGATCGCCGGCGGGCTGCTTCTTTTGGTGTCGGCCGGGCCAGGTGCCTTCAGCCTGCGCGCACAACGCTAATCATTGAACAAGAAAGAAATTGAGATGACCAACACAATCAAGAATATTCTCATTATCCATGCCAGCAGCCGTCAAGAAGGCTCAACAACGCGTACGCTCACCACAACATTGATTGACGAACTAAAAGCAAAAGACCCTTTATTGTCGACTGTCGAGCGCGACCTCGCCGACGGGATGCCATTCATCGATCAGACATGGGTCAACGCTAATTTTACCCCGGCAGAAGGCCGTACCGCCGACCAAACTGCGGCACTGCATTTTTCAGATACACTCATTGATGAATTAAAATCGGCTGACCTAGTCGTAATCGGCACGCCGATTTACAACTTTGGCATCCCAGCAGCCCTAAAAGCCTGGGTGGACCAGATAACACGCGCCCGTGTCACGTTTAAATACACGGACCAAGGCCCGGTTGGCCTTCTTGAAAACAAACAAGGCGTCCTTGTCAGCGCTTCAGGGGGCACTGAGATTGGATCGGACAATGACTTTGCGACACGATATATGAAACATATTCTTGGCTTTGTCGGTATCCAGGATATTTCCCTCGTCGCTGCCGGTCAGTTGATGGCCGACGAAAAGGTGGCCATTCAAAACGCGCGTACCAATATTCGCAAAATTGTGCAGCAACTACCGACGACCCACCAAACAGCTGCTTAACTAAGCGCAACAAAAAACCTCTGCCAAACCGGCAGAGGTTTTTGAGCACGAAAAGAAAGTCTCGTGCTATTTCACTTCTAGCAATTCGACTTCAAAGATGAGGGCTTCGTTCGGTCCGATCGGCCCGGCACCATTGGCACCATAGGCAAGTGCTGGTGGAATGAAGAGACGATATTTATCGCCTTCATTCATGAGCTGCAGCCCTTCGGTCCAACCAGGAATAACCCCGCCCAGAGAAAACTCAATAGGTTCCCCGCGCGCATACGAGGAATCAAATTCCGTTCCGTTCACTAGCGTTCCCGCATAATGAACCTTCACTGTATTTGCGGCAGTTGGTGAAGCACCCTCCCCCTCAGCTTTTGTAATGACTTGGTATTGAAGGCCTGACTCAGTGGCCGACACGCCATCTTTCTTCGCGTTTTCGGCGAGAAAAGCATTCGCTGCGGCGAGGTTTGTTTCCGGATTTTGCACTTTGATTAACTCCACATCAAAAATTAGTGATTCATTCGGCCCAATAACTGGACCCGATCCAAATTCTCCATAGGCAAGTTCCGGTGGTACAAAAAACCGAAACCGGTCGCCCTCGCTCATTAATTGCAGCCCTTCGGTCCAACCAGGAATGACGCGATTAAGCGGGAATGTCGCGGCGGCTCCCCGGGCACGCGATGAATCAAACTCAACGCCATCTTTTAAGGTGCCAACATAATGGACAACGACCCGGTCAGTTGAGATCGGTGTAGCGCCATTTTCAGGGCCCGCCTCCAACACCATATATTGGAGCCCGCTATCAGTGACTGTGATTCCTTCTTTCTCTGCATTTTCTGCAAGAAAAGCGAGGGAAGCCGCTAAATTTTCTGCGGATGCCTGGTCCGCTTCAGCGCGTTCGGGTGTTGATGATGAGGCAGTTTCGGTGTTCTCGTTCGCTGACGGATCCGACGGTGTTTCTGATTCACCGGATGCAGATCGACCACATGCGGCCACGAGTATTAGCGTAGCAGCTGAGATAATTTGAATCTTCCGCAAGAAATTTCTCCTTCGTGAAAACGGGCTTGTGGTTCTCCTAGCGCAATCCTTCGTGCAATCCAATTCCGTGGACACGCCAAAAACCCTACCGTTTCGTCATACAATGCTTCGTGGTTGAATGCTTCGTCATAGAATGTCCGCTCCAGGAAAAAAGCGCGCTTCGACGTCCCCACGATCAGGCGTAGTCGGGCCCATATCAATAAGATGTTGTTAATACTCGTGAAGATGAGGTTGAGCAACGCTCACAGACGTTCACATTCTTGATATCAGACCCCTTATCGATAAGAATTTACCCTACTGCTTAACTTGATATTTCCTATGCTCGCGCATTTTTCACACAAGTTGGTTCAGCGTATTTTTGATGAAGGGACGAAAACCAAGTCATGCCGGTTATCGCACGACGCATAGGCGACGCTATCAGCAATGATGGTAAAAAACGCATTGCGGCCCTTAATCAATATCCAACGCTAGACACATTTCGCAACCCACTCACGCGAGGTCTCGCTCGGCATTTTGCCCATGATGCATGGACAAAAGCGCTCGAGGAAATCGATTTTGAATATCGCATGTCCGATACTGATATCGCCGGCGTTGCTTGCGTACATTATGAATCCGGTGCTGCATCACATGAAAAGCCACTTATTCTATATGTGCATGGGGGTGCATTTGTTTGCGGCTCACCGCGGGTCAATGCGGCGACAATTTTGCCGATTTGCCACTTGTCTGGATGCGATGCGATCGGTGTCGATTATACATTACTTCCTGAAGCGGTGTACCCGACCCAAATCGATGAAATCGACCGTGTTTATCGGGCTGTGCGCGCACGTCAGGAAAATCGAAAAATTATCGTTGTCGCGGATTCAGCCGGTGCGACTTTGGTCTTGTCGGCCATGATGCGATGGCGCAAAGATGGCGTTACAGCGCCTGCCGGTGCTGTCTTACTATCGCCTCTTGTTGATGGAAAAGCGACTAGCGACACACATATAACTAGCGACGGTCATGACCCACTCATCCGGTCGATGAATGGCCGAACGATTAAAAAGCTATATCGTTTTTACGCACCAGAAAAAGCACTGGATGATCCTGCGGTCTCGCCAATTTACGGTGACTTCAAATGGATGCCACCAATGTTGATCCATGTGGGTACCCGTGAAGTCTTACTCGGCGATGCCGCTCGCTTGACCCAAATTGCGCTCGACGCTGGTGTCGATGCAACATTGCGCGTTTACGATGGCATGTTCCATTTATTTCACATGCACTGGCGATTGAATGAAACCAAAACCGCGCATGCGGATATCGCCAGATTTATAGAAAAACTGACTGACGGCTGAGCCATCGCTGTTTCATCTTGAAACAATGAAACAAGCCATTGCCTGAGACACTAATGTCGCTGCAAAGGCCAGCAAGGACATGTTTTGCGGCGGCGTTATTGATGACCCAAGAGACATTCGTAAATCGAGTATATCACAACGCTAGGCCCACATTTTGCTAGTCTACTGCGGTTATTTTTATTTGTAATTGTCGATTTTTTGATGTGATGAGTTTTTCTGAACCAAGACTGCCAATATGCGGCAACGCAAAAATCCATTTGGCTGCACGCTGAAACAACACCCATATCCGTTCATTTGAAGAGTGACTTTTTGAATCGAAACAATGATCATAATGAAGATTTTTATGCAGCCCGCATTGGTCGTATCATGTGGCAAGTCGCGAAACGCCGAGCATCAGAGACACACCAGCGACAAACACGGGGCTTACCTATCGCGACTGAAAATATAGTTGCGTGGCCAATGCAGCACCTTGATCCAACAATGAATCGGGAATCTGGTCAGAATACTCTCGCAAAATTTCTCCGAGCACTGGCCGAAGAGCTTGCTGAAGACGATTAGGCCCCTGGCGCGTCGTCACCGTTGAAAGCGCGACATACGTGTTCAACACCGCTTCCGCAGCGATATTGATCGCTTCCTCGGGCGGACTAAATTCACCGCCTGCGGTTAAATGATTGACGACTACTGACAGCGCAGACCCTAGTCGGTCTTGATTAAGGGGGGCCGCTACTTTGCCATTGCCCAATTCAGTAACATTGGTTTCTTGGCGACCAATTTTATAGAGCATTCCAAATTCAACCGCGCGCCCTGTCGCTTCAACAATCCTTTTTGCTAATGCGGGTTTAGGGGTCTGCCGGCCAGAAATGATGCGATAAAGGGTTTGTCGCGACACGCCAACACGTCGGGCAAAGTCTTGCAAGGGCTCATCAACATCCGTCAAATATTGTTTCAGTGGGTGCATCCCGAGGCGTCCTCAGTTTTCGCGCGCTCCAGAACGACAGATTTTACCCGGCGACTCGCCAATAACGTGTTAAGAGGATCAACGCATCAATGGATTGCGAGACATGTGTCGTCACGCTACATGACGGTTATGGCAGCGCTCGAATTATCTCTTTCAGAAACAAAATTGACCTTTGGCGGGTCACCCTTGTTGAACGGTGCCTCGCTTGAGGTCGC
>JAJFGD010000136.1 GCA_021776315.1 Hyphococcus sp.
TGTATATTGCCAAGGTCCCCTCTTTCGTCATTGCGGGCTTGACCCGCAATCCACCTCTTCGAAATGTGAACGATGCTCACCGTGACGCCAAATGTCGCGTCGCCTACGCTGGAATGTATGAAAGGCGGCTGGGTATACATCCTTGCATCAAAACCGAATGGTACCCTTTATGTCGGCGTTACCGCTGATCTGACAGGCCGGGTCTGGCAACATAAACAAAAAACAACGCCCGGCTTCACCACAAAATATTGTGTGGATAAGCTTGTCTATTGCGAGCGATATGAAGAAATCAACGACGCCATCGCACAGGAAAAACGTCTGAAGAATTGGAAACGCGACTGGAAGATTGCGCTGATTGAAAAAGCAAATCCGGAATGGCGTGATCTTTTTGAGGAACTGAATTTTTAATCCGTGAAGTTCTATGGATGCCGGATCAAGTCCGGCATGACGGTGGTGTATATTGCCAAGGTCCCCTCTTTCGTCATTGCGGGCTTGACCCGCAATCCACCTCTTACCAAAATCAATCCGTAACCGCCGTTGCCGCCAAGAAAGTACAAAACTTGGCTTGCGCCGCGGCGCGTTCTTCGGGGGCTGCGGTTTCGGCCTGTTGTCGCAATAGATAGCCATTGATTTTGTTCAACGCATTCGGACGACCGATATAAAGATAGTCCCAATTCAAACGCACAATTTCTGCGGCATCCTCAGAGAAATTCAGTTCAGACACAATCGGATTGATCCGCTCGGTCAGGAACGCCATTGAACGTGTCGCCCCTTCCAGGGAAAAGTCGTCTTCGCTGAACGCAAAGTCAGATGGCAGATCAGTCTCGCCATCACACAGCTTTTCTACGGTGACGTCGCTCGGCGCAGACGCCGCAGTCATCGCTGTCGGCCCGGTGTCATTAGCGGTCGCGCAACCGGCAGCGGTCACCATCATCAATATTGATAGATATTTCATCGCTATCCTCCCCTCGAACCCATCAAACGTCCAAGCCCGAAGGCAATTTTCAGGGTCGGTTCATTCTTTCAGCATTACGCAACATTGCGCCGGCGCATTACAGACAAGACCAGCGCCAACACCAACGCAATCGTCAGCCCCCAATTGATCATACCGCTCAGGGACATGGGCCAGCTTAACCCCAAGCCGGATTCCGCGACCGACATCGCTTTGCGCGCGACTTGCTCAATCGTCAGTAACAAGATCGCGAAAGGTAGCATGGCGCGATAACGCACAAGGGCGACCCACCCGACAAGGCAAATCACAAAAAGTGACAAACCCCAGGCATTGGCAAAGAACAAAAGATCTGTAGCGGCCGACGCACTATAACTATCAAGGGGAATGCCATCCACATCGATCAAGATGTCGCGCGTGGCAATGGCCGGGTTAAAACCCGCTACATTGAAGCCCATCAATGTTTTCAAAGCTAAGACAGGCAAGAAAAAAACCAGCGCCAACCACTGACCACGATATTTATTATCGATCACTTTTGGAAACAGCATACTGAACATTGAGAATACCCCTTCTCATCCCATTCAGACGAAGTTTCCCGCAATGACGTCTGAAAAGCAAATGGCCGCCAAGGTGACGTCAGTCCTTTGTAATTGCTCTTTGTTTCATACCTTCGCCAGAACGACATTGTACCGGAATGGTCCGTCATCGCTGTCTCTCACCGAAAACATCGCCGCGCGTTTTTCCGCTGGCACGGCCGCAATCAAGCGATCAACATCGTTCAATGGCTCACCAGGAAAATACATTTGCGTCGTGATCTCGTGGTAACCGCGTCGCGACACTTTAAAATGAATATGTGGCGGCCGGTCCCAACCTACTTCCGCCGGATAGGGGCCGGGTCTGACAGTCTTGAATTTAAATCGCCCTTCATCATCCGCTGTCATAATTGCCCAACCTTGAAAATTCGGATCAAGCGGCGCTGGATTGGGATCGCTTTCATGGTCATAACGTCCCGCTGCATTCGCCTGCCAGACATCGACAATAGCACCAGCGATCGGCGCGCCCATATCGTCAGTAACCTGACCTTCGACAATAACAACCTCACCCGCCGCGACGCCGTCACGACCGTCAACTTTTGTCAGGTCTGCGTCCTTATCCGTTTGGTCCACCGTTGGATAAAATGGTCCCGATGTTTGCGGCGGGGTAACAACGCGCGCTTTATTGGCGTCACTGGCACGGGCGGTGCCGGCACCAACGCTCGCCACAACGCCTGCCGCCAAAATGTTGCGGCGCGATAGTTTTTCGTTTGTCATCGAATTCTCCCTTGATGGACGCAGGTTAACACGCCCAACAATAGGGAGGAAGTCTACATGCCACGTGCGGTCTCTGGCCCTTCGCCGCCAAACAATGTTGCAAGCCCCGCAAGCAGCAACCCGACAACTGCGCCTTCAGCAACGCCCCACCATGGTGATGTCAGTCCCATGAAAGAATTTTCCGCCATGATCGGAACAAGCACATCCCATGCAAATAAGATCAGAAGGAAATTCATCCATGCCCCAATCCAAGGCCCGATAAACCACCAGGGCATTTTAATTTTGAGAAGAGGGTGAAATGTCATCACACCCGCCATGCCAATAAAGGCACCGACCGTGACATACCAAAATAGAACCCCAAGTCGGAGCTTCATGTCATCAATACCAAAAGCCGGCATGATCAAAAAACCACCAATGCCAATGGCGAACCCCACAAGCTTGGCGACAGCGATACGTGTAAAGAGTGACGGCTTACCAAACATAAAAACGCCTCCGTTAAATCTGTTCCCTTACATGTGGGCAGAGCGACACGCAGACTCAATCTCAATACGACATGGTGAGACAATCGATGCGCAGTTGCGACGCAATCGCTAACTCGTCGCCTATGAGGACTGAAATCTTGATCTTTATGCGTGTTTTCTGGCGGCCAAAGCGAGCACCGCACCCAGCCCATACCACGCGCCAACAAGGCCCCATTCAACAGGCCAGGAAAGCGCTGATGGCGACCATGGCAAATAGAGCGCAACCAGCCCCAAACCCAGGATCACCGCAATCGACCCGAGCACCGTTCCCGCGGGCGCTTTGAACGGGCGTTCCAGCTCAGGTTCCTTTCGGCGCAGCTGCAAAAAAGCGGCTGCAACAAACACATAGGTAATCGAAATCGCAAAGGCACCGGCATTGACGATCCATACCAGCGCGTTGCGCCCCAATAATGGCGCAAAGATTGAGACGCCACCGATCAAGGCGATAGCGGGCCAAGGCGTGCCATAGGCCGGATGGATCTTTGCCAAAAAGCCCGGCAATTGTTTTGATCGGGCCATCGCGAAGACTGCGCGGCTACCGCCAATCAAAAATGCATTCCAACTGGTCAGTATGCCGCCAATGCCAGCGAAGACGACAAAGGCCGCAACCTTGTCTGATGTCCAATAAGCGCCCGCCGCATCAGCCGTTGCGAGTACAGCGTCCTGGCGATCAAAAGGCGCGAAGCCAACGGAAAAAACAATCGCAAGATAAAATATCACCGCCAGAACAAGGGAACCCATCAACGCCCGGCCAATGTAACGCCGCGGGGTATTCATCTCCTCCGCTGATTGCGGGATGACGTCGAATCCAACAAATAAGAACGGCACTATAATGATGACAGAGAACACACTGCCAAGCCCTTTCCAGGCTTCCAGTTCAGCCGGGACGGTACCGAAATTGATCAGCCCACCGCCGATCAAAATCGCCCCCGCCATAAAAATCAATACCAACGCCCCGGTTTGAACCCGCACCGCAAGGCGCACACCCAAAATATTCAATCCCGTGATGACAATTGCGGCGACAGCACCCAAGGCCGCCTCGCTGGCATGTACTTGATAACCAGCAACCTCCCAAAGAGGGAAGATTTTGAATCCAGGAAAAATATAAGCCACCGCAACAGGCAGCGCGATCGCTTCAAACGCCACAACGGAAACGTAACCAAAAATGATCGACCAAGTGCACACAAACGACACCAGCCGACCAAAAGCGCGCTCCGTATAGGCATGTTCACCGCCCGCAAAAGGAAGCGCCGAGGCGAGCTCCGCATAAGCGAAGCCGATAACCAAAATCGCGATACTGCCGATCAAGAACGCCAAACCTGCGCCAAGGACACCGGCCTGATCCACCGCAACACCGGCGAGAATCATCCAGCCCCATCCGATCATCGCACCAAACCCCAGGAAAAGGGCATCAAGACGTCCAAGCGATTGTTTAAGGCTGTTCATAAGAGATCATCCGTTCCAAGCTTTTGCCAATACTGAAAAACGCAACGATAGGGGCTTTCAAAATGGGCCCATCGGCGACAATAGCATTGTTTTGCGGAATAGAGCGACGTGAACCTTGGTTATTTCCCATTGGACTTTGATCATCATCGCATCACTCAATATGCCCGAACGCCGAGCCTGATCCCAGGCATAAATCTTGCGAAAGCTGGCTATTGGGACCTCCATTTCGTCACGTCAATATTCGGTTCAAGGTGTTAGATGCCAACTATTCCTATTCATTTTGCGACGGATCTTGAGCCAGATGAGGCAACACCCTCTATCGACAAAGCGACCTTTGATAATGCCGGTGTCTCATTACGGGAAATTCAAGCAAAGCGGCATGAAATTGAAGACGCTACCGGTGCCAAGGTCAATTTCGGCTGGTATGTCAGAATGGACCGGCAAGTAGAAACCCTATTTGGAAACGCCGATGCGATTGCGGCGCGCAATGCTGACTTGCTAGAGGAAGCCGCCCAAGCAGGCGATGAAATCGGGTTGCACATTCATTCGCTTGAGCAAACCCAAAATGGTTGGCGCGCTCATTATGGTGATCCCGATGTGATCGATGAGATCATTGAGCATTCAACACATGCCTATCAACAATTCTTTGGTAAACCCTGCCGATCCGTCCGCATGGGCGATATTTGGACCAACACGCGGTGCGTTCAAAAACTAAATGCGGTTGGGATTCAATTTGATCTGTCCGCTGAAAGTGGCATGCGCGCCCGTAAATTAAGCGATAGCTATCCAAATTCTAACAGCACGGGTTGGCGCCCATCGATGTTGCACATCGATAACCTTCCCTATCAACCAGACCCACAACAGTTCAGCAAAATCGGCGGTGACGACAAGCTCGATATGTGGATGATACCCCTCACCGCTTATAGGCGGCACGATGTCCATAACCCACGCTATTGGGCCTTATCCGCATTGGCGGCGGCAACATCCGGAATGAAGAATTGGCATGTCCACAAAGTGATCCGGCCTCAAGAGGAGGTAGAACTGGTTGAACTCAACAACGCGCTTCGAGAGATTTTCGACCAACACACACCGCCATCACTATGCGTCGCGGCGCGAAATTTTGGCGCGGCCGACCGCATTCAACGATTTCTAAAAACCATTTGTAACCACGCTAAACATCGTGACATTCGTTTCGTCACACCCGCCGATTATGTGCAGATGTGTGGAGCCAACAGCAATGACGGTTCAACCGCTGCTGTCTAAATCGTTTTTCGTCGTTTGCGCTTGGTAATCAGACTGGAAATGCCAAGCACAGAAATTATGACGATAAATAAGATTAGCGTTGTTTCTACCGCACCCATTCTCTCATCCCATCCTGACCCTTAGTCGCGTGATTCGCCTGGTTTACAGAAATTAGGTTCGAACCAGGCGTTTTAAAGGGGGCGGTGGATAACTTCCGATCACATTTTGCGGCGCAAAACAGGCTTGGCGTTATTTTGACCCTGGATCGAGCGCTTTGATAATGACCCGACCGAGATCAGCCAACATCACGAATATGCCAATCACAATTCCGCGATGAACCCCGCCAATGCCCTTGAATTCGGCCCATGCGTAATAACCCACCGCGACCAAGATCGTGATTCGCGCGATAATCGTCGCACTGAAATTCATGGTTTTGGCCGCGAGCCTTTTCTTGCGCTGCGCCGGCGTTTCGTCGATCGAACATTTTCTGATTCGCGATTGATCAGGCTCAAGGCTGGCCCGTCGTGCCGCGGCCGTCATGGTCGTTGGAGATTGCTTAGATGCGGGTTGCGTTGGTGTATCATCCACCGTCGGCGCAAGTGGCTTGCCTGCAAGCGCCGCCAGTCGACTTGGGTCGACAGCCATCGTTTCAGTCTTTGCACCGAACCCCATCACTGTCTCCCTAGCGGGTTGCCCTCACATGGAGCCAGTAAATGGTTTTGTTTCACGTTAAGCGCGACGTTAAACTTTTAATAAGCTTTGCGCTGGGCCCCATGTTTCCTGATATCCGCCCATAAAAAAACAGGCGATCCAATGAAGGACCGCCCGTTTTCTTTATCCCCTCTGACGCGTCCGGCGTTAGAAGCTAGCCCGTAAAGTAATACCATACGTGCGAGGCTCGTTCAGGTAGCCGGTGAAGCTTCCTGGCTGAGCAACTGATGGGAAGGCACTCAACAACCAAGCATTGTTGAAAGTGTTGCGCATAAACGCTGTTACTTCCAAACCGCTGTCGAATGATAGACCCATTGAAAGGTTCAAGTTTTCAACTGTACGTGAGGCAATCGCTGAACTCACATTGTCAACAACTTGTGTCGCACTTTCGAAGAGGAATTCACCTCGGACGAAGCCTTCAATGTGATCACCAATTGGTTGGGTGAATGTTGCTGATGTTGAAATGCTCACTGGTGAGATACCCGCTGGGCGGAAACCAGAAGCGTCAAATGTTGTTGCACCAGCGACACAAGCTGGGATCGCGAAGCCAGCAAAGGTTGAGCAAGGTGCACTCAAGAATGACTTATACTCTGGGTCGAGATAGGTCAGACCAAATGTCAACGTCAACGGATCAATTGGCCGGTACATTGAGTCCACTTCGAAACCACGCACTGATTGAATTTCAGCGTTCGCAAGAACGAAGCTTGTGCCAACAAACAAGTTTGACTGGAAGTCTTCAATTTGTTGATCAAACACAGCCACGTTGATGAAACCACCGTCGAAGCTGGTTTTCACACCAAATTCAAACAATCGCACATCTTCTGGGTTTGCTTCACGACCAAAACCCGTCACCGGATCTGGCGGACGTGTGTCTGAAGACAAGTTAACCGCAGCCGCTTTCCAACCTGTTGCATATGTAAAGTATGTACTCATCCAGTCAGTGACGTCATAAGAAAGACGCGCTGTGTACGTGACCGCATCGTCCTTACGGATACCATCATCCAATGGATCCGCCGCATTCGGAACATTTACTGGAACACCAAAGAGCTGCAGTCCAGCCAATGGCAATAATGGGTTGACCGTTGGGTCTGTCGCATTAGCTGCGGCAAAGGCAGCCGCACCATCAGAAATTGCCATAAATGTTGCTGGCATTGCCAATGCGAATGCGCCAACAGCGGCTGCATCCGTTGGGTCAACGCCGGCCATTGCAAGACCAGAAGCAAGCGCACCCTGGCGTAGGACTTCAGAACCAACCCCAATCAATGCTGGTGTACCAACAATTGAGAATACATCCGTCAATGTCTCGTCGGTTGTGTATTCTTTGCGGTCATTAATGTAGGAAACGCCACCCGAGAACGTCAGGCGATCGGTAAGGTTGAAATCAACATTCGCGTAGATCGAGAATGACCGGTTATCCATTGCATAGGAACCGAAATGTCCTGATCCTGGCGTAAAGAATGTGCTCCGTGGGAACATCAACCCATCTTCAATCAACGCCAGCGCACTACCGCCTGTCGTTGGATCAGCCGCGAGAATATCTGGACTGAAAGCAAGCAGGTCAAAGAACCCACGAGCATCCGTGCCGTAAATAACGTCACGTGTGCTTCTGACTTCTTCGTTGAAGTAGAAAACACCGACAAGCCAATCAACTGGATTATCCGCACCCGTTGAAGCCAATCGTACTTCCTGTGTGAACGTCTTATAATCCTTCGTCTGTGGATTGTCCGCGATGTCAGCAGCACTGAAATCAACGTCCGTATTCGTGTCGTCAGTTTGTTCACGATAGGAGGTGATGATTGTCGCGTCTGCCCAATCAAAGCCGAAATCACCTTGAAGTGAAGCGCCTTTACCGGTCAGCATGTTTCGCACTGGGGTATTAAGCGCAACGCTGTAATCTGTATCGCCCGCAGGGTCGATCAAAATACCAAGACCGAATGGGGGGGGTGCACCAATTGCAAAAGTCGCCGCATCGTTACGGAGCTGAACCGTACCACAGCACACTTCGTCAATCTTGTTGTAGTCACCGGACAAGCGGAAAGAAACCGTATCCGTTGGCTCCCACAACAAATCAGCACGTGTGCTCCAACGATCGCGCTCGTTGATATTGGTGCCGTCTAGCTGGTTCACATAGTAACCGGTTTGGTTGTTCATGCTGCCAGAAATACGGAATGCCAAAGTGTCTGAAAGTGGACCTGTCAATGAGCCTCTGAAAAGAGCCTGACCAAAGTTACCGAAAGTGGCTTCAGCAGTACCGCCCCAATCATAATCAGGTGCTTTTGTTGTGATGCTGATCGCACCAGCGGACGTGTTCTTACCAAACAATGTTGATTGCGGTCCGCGAAGAACCTCAACACGTTCAAGCACTGGCAAATCGAGAATTGCCGCAGCGGAACGTGACCGGTAAACACCGTCAATGAAAACACCAACCGATGGTTCGATACCTGGGTTATTCGCCCCGTTACCAAAACCCCGGATGAAGAAGTTTGCTTGTGATGCGTTTTGAAGCTGGTTGATGCGCAATGAAGGCACCGATGCTTGAAGATCGAACAAATCCTGCGTGTGCGCTTTTTCAATCGTATCAGCGTCTACAACGCTAACTGCGATTGGCACTTCCTGCAGAGTTTGCGGACGCTTCGTCGCGGTCACAATAATTGTATCGGTTTGCGCCTGCGCGGCACCGGCGCTTAGCGCGACAGCAGCGGCACTGGCCATCAAAGCGCATGAACGCGCAACAGATTTATTCGTACTTTTCATGTTTCAGACCCTTTGTTAGCCCCTCCCGACGGAGCCATTTTTGGACGGTATTGTTATTAAGTGCCGGCCAATGTTCACTTTTGCTTGAAGTCGAACGATCGTCTAGTTGCAAATGCAGCTGAGCAAACGCAAAAAAGTTACCGTTACAAAATTACAACATGTCTCCCCGGCTAGATTTGAAGAAGTTTGCTGCAGCGCACCAATTGCGCCGTACGATTCTCTCCAAATTCAATCATTCGGTTAGATGATTAACGAAACCGGTTAACTTGGGATTAAGCATGATTTTCAGCCCCAAGACGTCGCCCAAATTCCATGAAATTGGGGCTGAAAAAATCAGCTAGAGTGCGTCTGGGAATACCGGAATAGAGCAAAAATTACTGTGCTTTCAACTGCTTATCAAAATGCGTCCGTTCTGACGCAGCGTTTCTGGACAGACTTTAGCAGTTGTTGTTGAGGTAAATTTTCAACCTGATGGGCTTGCAATGGATCAGGCGATCATTTTGCGTTGCTCGCTGCTATTGGCCACAACGCGGTTGTGGGGAATCACAATAATCGCCCATGTGCCTTCGCCGAGCTTGGAATCGAGGCGAAATTTCGCCCCATGACCATCGACAATGGCTTTGACGAGCGGAAGCCCCAAACCGATTCCCTCTTTGGTCCGTCGACTGGTCATTTCAGACTGGGTAAATGCGGATGTGACCGTTTTCAATTTTTCCTGTGAAATCCCCTCACCATAATCCTTCACCATGATGGCAAGATCGCCAGCTTTGGTTGGGGCGGCGGCAATCACAATGGACGTATCGCTTTTGGAAAATTTCACAGCATTTTCAATGAGTTTTGATATAGCGCGCGCCATCAGCTGACCATCACAACAAACCTCAATATTCGGGTCTTGAATCTTGATTGAAATATCACGCTTTTCTTTTTGCTGGCCCCGATTTTGTTCGAAAACCCCGTCTGCAGAAGCGACGATATGGCCAATGGTCGTGACTTTTTCATAAAGCGTAATCGAGCCAGCGCGCGAATCAGACGCCAATAACATATCGGAAATTGAATTGAGTAATCGGCGCCCACCATCGACAATATAGTCCGTATATTCTTGGTGCAGACCGTCATCTGATTTTTGAAAATGGTCGCCCAATAATTGGCCAAAACCGATAATCGCATTCAGTGGTGTGCGCAGCTCGTGGCTCATGACTGAGAGCAATTCATCTTTGAACTTTTCGCCGGCTTGAGCGCGGTCACGTGCAGCGGTCAGTGCTTTTTGATCTTCGCCTGCGCGTAACACAAACTTCACGGCATGACTGAAAAGCGCCCAATTAATCGGCTTTGCCAAAAACGTTGTTGCACCGGCTGCGAAAGCACGCTCGACCGCCTCTGCGTGATCACTCCCTGTGATGACCAGAACGGGCGTTTGCGACAAGGTTTCGTGATTTCTGATGGCTTGGGTGAGTTCAAACCCATCCATAACAGGCATGTCGAGATCAGATATTACCAGATCCCCGGACCCTGCCTCTAAGATGGTTAATGCCTCTTCACCATTTTCCGCTTCAAGAACCGTATATCCGGCACCACGAAGCTTGCTTCCTGCAAGCTCGCGCATGATCGGGTCGTCGTCTACCAGAACAATACGTCGCTCGGACATATATACTACCGCCATACTATAACGGTGCACCGCAGGCACCTTTATCGGTTAACATTAGGCAATTTCTATTAAAAAAAAATTTCGACTAGCGGCGACGCAATCAAATTTCAAACAATTTCGCCGATGCTGTTCGCCAAACAGATGTTCATCGGATGATCTTGGGAGAATTCCACTGGCTCGGCATAAAGTTAAGAAAGCGAAAACGTTACGCTCGCGCCTAACGTCATTGGTTGTTGTCGCTATTTTTGGAGCGGTAACTATCGTGACCGCGTCGTCGATAGGACGTGAAATCGCCCAATATGGCCAAGTCAAAAATGCTGAATTGCATGCCACGGCAAATATGTTTGCCCATGCCATTTCTGAATATGTTGAGAGTGGTGACACACACGAAACTGCAGAGGCGCTAGCACCGATAAAACTCAACCCATCTATTGAATATGTCACGGTCATTTTGGCAAATGGCGAACAGCTCACCGCGCTCGGCACACCCATATCAAATAGCGACGTTTCGTTTTCAGCGCCCATTGCCGATATTCTCGCGCGATTCCCGACAATATTCTCGCAAAGCTTGTCGGTAACGGCACCGATTATTCAAAATGACAATTCTGTTGGCTCACTGACGGTCTATGCCTATGGCGGTGACCTTTATGAAACCATTGGCGTTTTGGTCTATGACGCAATTGTTGCAGCAGTATTCGCGGCCGGCATTGGTTTGCTAATAGCCCTTAAGATGCAACGGTCCATCACTGATCCGATTGTGGATCTTGTCACGGTGATGACTGATGTACGTGAAAATGGTGATTTTTCACGGCGAGCAAAATTGAAAGATAGAGACGAGACCGGTGAGCTCGTGATCAGTTTCAACAATATGTTGGATCAGCTGCAAGAGCGGGATTACAAGCTAAAAAATCAAAAAAGAAACCTGCAAAAAATTGTCGGGCAGCGCACCCGCCAATTACAATTGGCGAAAGAAGCAGCCGAAACGGCGAGTGTCGCTAAATCCGATTTCCTCGCCACCATGAGCCACGAAATCCGTACCCCGATGAACGGCATGATGGTCATGGCTGACATGTTGAGCAAAGGCAATTTGCCGCCGCACCAAAAACGCTATGCCGATGTCATCGCAAAGTCTGGCCAAAGCCTATTGGCGATTATCAATGATATCTTGGACTTTTCTAAAATCGAGGCCCAGCGGCTGGAGCTTGAAAAAATACCCGTGCGACCCGCGACCGTTGTCGATGACATCGTCAATTTATTCTGGGAAAATGCGACATCGAAGGGGCTTGATTTGGCGGGCTATGTTTCGCCATCAGTCCCGGAGGAAATTGAAGGTGATCCTGTTCGGATTTCGCAAGTCCTGTCTAACCTGGTCAACAACGCCATCAAATTTACAGAAAAAGGTCAGATCACCGTGGCGGTACGCCGCCTTACCGGCACCAATGGCAGCTGTGTGATTGAATTTTCCGTTACCGATTCTGGCGTTGGCATTGATAGTGACGTTCAAGGCAAAATCTTTGACGCCTTTTCGCAGGCAGACCAAACAACAACACGTAAATTCGGCGGGACGGGCCTTGGTTTGGCGATCTGTCGGCGATTGGTTGAAGCCATGGGTGGCTCCATCAATGTCACAAGCCGACAAGGAACAGGGTCGAAATTCTTCTTCAATTTTCCAACCAAATTGATTGCAGAAGCAAAAACACCGCGGCGCGCATCGAAAAAAATGCAGGCTATTGTTGCTATTGATGGCGCTGCGACGTCGAAAATGTTGGTTCGTCATTTACAAGAATCCGGGATTTCCGCACAGACCGTCGATAAATTCGAGGAAGCCAGAGAAAAGTTCTCATATACAGATCTGATTTTTGCGTGCCCGAAATTCTTAAACGCCATGGCGGACACGATCAAAGCCAATGCGGATATTTGGACACCCAAACGTATCTGCATTAGCGAATTAGGCGACACTGAACCGGACAGCTTACTCGAAACCGGCATCGCCGATGATCTTCTGATTTCGCCTTTGTCGCGCCGCGAGGTGTTGCAGCAAGTTGAACGCATTTTTGAAGACAAGCTGAGAGGAAAAAGCGCTCTTGGCTCGATTGAACCAGATATATCAGCATCGGCCTTATTTAACGGGCAAAAGATTCTCGCTGCCGATGATAGTGCGGTGAACCGCGAGGTTGTCAAAGAAGCTTTGGGTAAACTCAATCTAAAGGCAACATTGGCGTCCAACGGACAGGAAGCGGTTGCGTTATTTCAAAAACAAAAATTCGACTTGGTTTTGATGGATTGCTCGATGCCCGGCATGGACGGCTTTGAGGCGACACGCGCCATTCGGAAAATTGAAAGCGCCGCCAAAACGCCGCAAGTGCCGATTATTGCCTTAACGGCCCATGTCTCTGGCAAAGAAAATGCGTGCCGTGATGCCGGCATGAACGACTATTTGACCAAGCCGTTTTCGATTGATGCCTTGTCAAAATCAATCGGGACGTACCTTCCTCCGACAAATCAACCTGGTGATGTAGCGACGGCTTCAAATCCAAATGTGAATAAAGCGAAAGCTGTACCGGAAAAATCTGTTGCCAAAAGTACGAACAACAATGGCGGCGCTTTTGATCAAGCGACACTAGAATCGCTCATCGAAATGCAAACGGGCGATGACAATCTGCCGGTGCGCGTCCTTACTCTGTTCAAGGATCACTCACGCGACGCCATTTTGCGCCTCGCAAAAAGCATCAAGACGAAAGATCCAAAAGAGATCGCAAGCGCCGCCCATGCCCTAAAATCCATGAGTCTCAATGTCGGCGCAAAAACATTGGCGCAATCTTGCGCGTCTGTTGAAGGGTTCCCTTTTGACACTGGGGATACCGCTGAGTTGGTGCAACTTGTCAAAAAAACCCATCGCGCCTATCAACGCGCAATGACCGATCTGCCGAAAATGATCGAACACTATTCAAAGGATGCGGCGTAATCCAAATCCTTGCGGATGCGCCTAGTGAATTCGAATGGAGACCCGAACGCACCCAATGATGCGCGTATCCGGGGTCACCAAAATATCGGGATGCCCGGTTTCGCTTGAGACGGGTTCAAGCCGCGCCGGGTTAGCGCGCCAGCGCCGAATCATCGGTGTTTGACGCACATTGGCCAAACAAAATTCACCATCCCCGGGCGTGCAATCGGCATAATCGATGACGACAAGAGTGTCGGGCAAAATGGCCAAATTCACCGCCGGATCATTGATAAATACCGCAAACAAATCCGAAGGCCCCAAGGTGACCGGAATATAGTCTTCGGCCATGCGATGGGGATCAGCATTGAGATCCTTGGCGAGCAGCGTCGCCGAACGCAAACTGATCACCGGAACATGACGGACAGGACGACGGATATAGGCAGCAGCCGCATGTTTATCGCTTTCCGCCGCAGAGCGATCACCAGCCGCCAGCCAATCAAGGGGGGCATCGAGGGTTTCTGCCAATTTGGCGAGGGTCAATCGGCGCGGGTCGTGAATGCCGCTTTCCCAGTTGGCAATGGCGGGCTGCGAAACGCCAATTCGGCGCGCCAAATCGACCTGGCTTAGCCCCCGCGATTTACGGGCTTGCTTGATGCGCTCGCCAATAAGTCTGGCGTCAGCAGCAATTTCGGTCATGGATTTATCAATTTTCATAAGTTTAACTTATATCATCTTCGTGTAAGGCGCGATAAAATTCTGCAAATGCACTCAAATTCTCTGAATTACAGGCACGAAAACTACATCCCAATAAGGTTTTCCGCTAGTAAACTGAGCAGTATAAAAATTTGCCGAAACCTATTGAAAAAATCAGCCTATCTTATATTCTGCGCTCAATGTGACGTTCCATCATAGATAGAGGTAACAGATGTACGACCTTTGTGACCGCGACGGCGCGAACCGTCTCGCAATCAAAATCCAGGATTTTTGGCGGAAACGCGGATTCGATGTTGCGGTGGAAGCAAAAGACGAAGGATTTGTTTCGACAATGCGTTCTGCGCGTACAGATTTACGCAGCAATATGGTCAATGGCATGCCGACCAAACCGATTGCCGCCGAGGCCGGTTAGGCCCTCAAGGCGTCCTCAATCATGAGCGCGCCTTCTTTATAGTTATCAAAAAGCCCCCTCGCCTGATCGGCGAGCGTAATCGGACCATACCCAAAGCGCGCAATGAAGCACGGCATTTCCGCCGCGGCAGCCGCTTTGATATCCGTATCGCTATCACCAATAAAAATGCCCCGCGTCGCTTTTGTCCGCTCTAAGCAAAGGTGCACTGGCGCTGGATTCGGTTTGGCGGCGGTCGTTGTATCCGCCCCAACAATCGTCTCGAAAAGTGGTGCGATCCCTAGGGTTTCCAACAACAACACGGCCATCGCCTCGCGCTTATTGGTGCAGATCGCAAAGCGCGCGCCCCGTTCAGCAAAGCGTTCGATCATCTCAATCGCGCCTGGAAAAGGACGAGAATGCACCGCGATATTGTTCTCATAGTGATCGAGAAAAAGGGCGAGTGCCGTATCGAGCTCTGCCTCGGTGGCCTCTTTTTGAGCCGAAATCTGATAACCCCGCATCAACATCCGGCGTGCACCAAAGCCAACGAGATGGCGCACTTGTGTTGGTGGCACCGAATCACACCCAGTTTCCCCCAGGGCATAATTCATCGACGACGCCAAATCGTCAGCGGTATCAACAAGCGTCCCGTCGAGGTCGAATAAGATGGCCGTCTTTTGCAAATCTGAAGGCATGAAAATCCGTTATGGTCTAAGATAAACGCGCCTGTTTCTATCGAATCGCGTCAATTCATCATTATATGTGCCGTCACTCAGCGGCCATGATAAAGCAAGCCGCCTTGTAAGCACGAAAGCACACAAATGGAAGACGTCGATATTGCTGCCGTGATCCTCGCTGCCGGACATGGCACGCGCATGCGCTCCACCTTACCCAAGGTCATGCACGAGATTGGTGGCTTGGCCATGATCGCTCATGTGATTGGCGCGGCGGATGCCTTGTCACCCTCGCAAAAAACTGTGGTGATTGGCGATCATTCGCCCGCGGTCGGCAACTTCGCTCAATCTATCGACAAAGATATCGCCGTTGCTGTGCAATCACCGCCGCAAGGAACTGCCCATGCGGTAATGCAAGCCATGCCGATACTGAAGGATTTTAAAGGCGCCGTTTTGGTGCTTTACGCAGACACACCGCTTGTTACGCCCGACACATTGGTCCGCCTTGCCACAACCATCAAAGACGGTGCTGGCGTCGCGGTACTCGGCTTTACGCCGGATGATCCCGGTGCCTATGGCCGTTTGAAATGCGACGCGAACGGATCGCTTGATGCCATTGTTGAAGCCAAAGACGCAACTCCAGACGAACTCAAGATTGGACTTTGCAATTCTGGTGTCATGGCGATCGAAAGTGAACTTTTAAAAACGCGTTTGTCGGACATCGATTGCAACAATGCAAAAGGCGAATATTACCTAACCGATATCGTTGCCTTGGCGCGCCGTGACGGCAAACGTTGCGAAGTGATTGAAGCAGATAATGACGAAGTGCTCGGCGTCAATTCACGGGTTGAATTAGCGGAGGCTGAACAGGTCTTTCAACGTCGCATGCGTCAGGCCGCCATGGAAAACGGCGCCACGCTCGCGGACCCAGCAACGGTTTATTTTTCCCACGACACCACGCTCGGCAAAGATGTTCGCGTTGGGCAAAACGTGATTTTCGGGCCGCAGGTTTCAGTCGCGGACAACGCCGATATTCAACCTTTTTCACATCTTGAAAACACCCAAGTGGGCACGAACGCCACCATTGGCCCGTTTGCCCGCTTACGTCCGGGTACTGAGATTGGCGATGGCGCAAAGATCGGTAATTTCGTCGAAGTGAAAAAATCAACCATTGCGGCCGGCGCGAAAGTCAATCACCTCAGCTATATTGGTGATGCCGCTGTCGGTGCTAAAGCAAACATTGGTGCGGGTACGATCACGTGTAACTATGACGGGTTCGGAAAGCACAAAACCATAATCGGTGAAAACGCTTTTATCGGTTCCAATTCGGCATTGGTCGCGCCGCTTAATATAGGCGATGGCGCTTATGTGGGTTCAGGGTCAGTCATTACCAAAAACATTGCGAAAGACGACCTCGCCGTTGCGCGCGGTCGACAAGCCGTCATCAAAGGGTGGGCAGCACGGTTTCGCAAAGCCCATGAAAACAACTAACGGGACGAAATATGGACAAGGATCTTGGCAAACGCCGGTCCGCTGAAGAAGCGGCAAAATATGTAGAGCGCGGCATGACACTCGGGCTTGGTACGGGTTCAACTGCCGCCTATTTGGTTGATATTCTTGGTGAGCGCGTCAAAGAAGGCTGGCAATTACGTGGTGTGCCGACATCAGAGGAAACGCGGCGCCACGCAGAGCGTGTTGGCATTGAAATTATCGAGCCCGATGAGACAACACAAATTGATCTCGCCATTGATGGCGCTGATGAGGTCGACCCAAACCTCAATCTGATCAAAGGCGGCGGCGCTGCATTATTGCGCGAAAAGATCGTCGCCAATGCGGCAAAGAAATTTATCGTCATTGCTGATAAATCAAAACGCGTGACGGCGCTTGGTGCTTTCCCTTTGCCGGTTGAGATTACACCTTTCGGCTGGGCCCTCACGGTACGGGCCATGCGCGAGGCGTTAAAAGCCAGTGGTTTTGAACAGGCAAAACTGACCTTGCGTGCCCGCGACGGCGCACCCGTCATTACAGATGGTGGAAATTTGATCATCGATTGTGAATTGGGGCGCATTGAAAACCCCGCACCACTCGATGCAAAACTTTCAAGCCTGCCGGGCGTCGTCGAAACCGGGCTCTTCACCGATATGACCGATCTCGTGATTTTTGGTGATGACAATGATGTGAGCATCGCCAAAGCCGCATAATCGGTTAAGTTCCACTCCATCGATAGTAGATAGTAAAAAAGGCGACCATGACCGAAACGCGATTTCAAAAACTACAGGGCGCAATCAAAACCTATGGCGCTGCCGCCTTCGAGAATTTGTTGCGGTGTAAAGGCTTGGGTGAAACCATTGTCAAAGAGTTTCCTGCCTTTCTTGATTGTTCCACCGATTGCGTCGGCGCAGTGCCAGCAGAAGGGGCATTTGATCCACGCAAGGATTATGGCGAGGAAGCCTTTAGTTATACCCACCGCGACGTGATTGTATTGGAGCCCATTCACTTTGGGCTTTCACTGACCGTCAAAAATTTTGAGGATTCCGGTTCTCTTTGGTTGCGCACCGTTATCGCTGTCGAGGTTACGGGCGATAGTTTCGACGTCTTTGTCGCACAACAACCGGTAATCCGCATTCCCCTCGCTTATGACGGAAAATTGGAACCGGTTTACGAAGCAATATATCGCGAATTTTTAAATACGTTTCAACTTGAAGTCCTTGAGTTCAACGATAAGCGATTTGCGACCCGCATTGGGTTTGTTCCAGAAAGTTAAGAGTGATTTATGGCCGACTTTGATTATGATCTTTTCACCATTGGTGCGGGCTCAGGGGGTGTGCGCGCGTCACGCCTTGCCGCCAGTTACGGTGCCCGCGTCGGTGTCGCCGAAGAATTTCGCGTCGGCGGTACCTGTGTCATTCGCGGCTGTGTCCCTAAGAAGTTTTTGGTTTATGCGAGTGAATATGGCCACGGCTTTCAAGACGCCAAAGGTTATGGCTGGCATGCAGAAAACGTATCCTTTGATTGGTCGACATTGATCGAAAACAAAGATGACGAGATCGACCGGCTGAATGGCATTTATATCCGCAACCTTAAGAATGCCGGCGCTGACATCATTCAGTCCCGAGCGGTTTTGAAGGACAAACACACGGTTCATCTTGTCGATGAAAACCGCGATGTGACAGCGAACAAGATCTTGGTTGCCACGGGCGGGGCCCCATGGGTCGACGACACTGTTCCGGGCCACGACCTTGGCATTACCTCTAACGAGGCCTTTCATCTCGAAAAACTGCCGAAGCATGTGGTGGTTGCCGGTGGTGGGTATATCGCGATTGAATTTGCCTGCATCTTCCGCGGTCTTGGATGTGAGGTCTGTCTGGTCTATCGCGGCGAAGATATTTTACGCTATTTCGACACGGATGTTTCAGTGCAAGTGCACGCAGAATTAAAACGCCAGGGGATCCGTGTGATCACCCAAGCCACTTTCGACAAAATCGAAAAACTTGAGGGCGATGAAAAGCGCGTGACACTTTCAAACGGTACCCATATTGATACGGACCTGATTTTTTGGGCGGTGGGTCGCAAGCCGGCAACCAACGGACTTGGCTTGGAAGGGATTGGTGTTGAGCTTGATAAAGCTGGCGCGATTGTGGTGGATGAATATTCAAAATCATCTGTCGACAATATTTACGCCGTTGGTGATGTGACCAATCGGGTCAATCTAACGCCTGTCGCTATTCGTGAGGGCGCCGCGTTCGCAGAAACCTGCTTCAACAATAATCCGCAAAAAATGGATTACACATTCATTCCCAAAGCGGTGTTTTCACAGCCACCGGTCGGGTCCGTTGGTTATGCGGAACATGAAGCCCGCAAAGAGTTCAAAAATATCGACATTTACAAAACAAATTTTCGCGCCATGAAAAACATGCTGACCGGATCAGAAGAGCGCGTTTTGATGAAGCTCGTCGTTGATGGGGATACGGATCGCGTCCTTGGTTGTCATATTGTCGGTGCTGAGGCGGGCGAGATGATCCAATGCATTGCCATTGCGGTCAAAGCTGGATGCACCAAACGGCAATTTGATGAAACTGTTGCTTTGCACCCGACCATCGCCGAGGAATTGGTGACCATGCGAGAAAAATTTGTCCCGCCAATGTGATTGACCGTTGTTCAGCCACCAAAATCTTCCAGCACACATCCGCCGAGCCGAACAGATTACGGTGACTTACCAGCCCACTTGCGCTGCCATCAAATGTTGCACTGCAACACCAGGGCGGATAATGAGGTGTTCTCAAGCGATTACAAAGGATAGCGTTCATGGCGGAGATGATCGGCGGGCTCGAATTTACGGAAGCCCTCACAGACGCAGACCGGGAAATCCTGACGGAGGAACGCTGTCAGTTTCTTGCCAGCCTGGTTGATGCCTTTGGTGCACGCCGGGATGATCTGCTTACCGCTCGTGCCACATGGCAGGCAAAAATTGATGCAGGTGCCTTGCCGGATTTTCGCATCGAGACAAAAGATGTGCGCGACAGCGATTGGATGGTTGGCGCTTTGCCCGCCGATCTTCAAGACCGCCGTGTTGAGATCACGGGGCCGACTGACCGCAAAATGGTGATCAATGCGCTGAATGCCGATGTCAAAGTCTTCATGGCTGACTTCGAAGATGCCTTGGCCCCAACTTGGCGTAACATTATTGAGGGACAAACAAACCTTCGCGACGCGGCCCACCGCACCATCAGTCATAGCGATCCGAATTCTGGCAAATCATACACGCTTTCAAAAAACCCTGCCGTATTAATCGCCCGGGTGCGCGGTCTGCACCTTGATGAGAAACATGTGTTGCGCAATGGCAAAGCCATCCCCGGCTGTCTGTTTGATTTCGCCCTCTATTTCCTGACCAATCAGAAAAAACTCCGCGCCATTGGTTCTGGCCCTTACTTCTATGTGCCAAAGCTTGAACATTTTGAAGAAGCGCGCTGGTGGAATGAAATATTCGTACAGGCCCAACAACATGTCGATATTCCAGTGGGCACGATCAAAGCGACGATGCTGATCGAAACATTGCCCGCCGTTTTCGAAATGAATGAAATACTCTTTGAACTGAAGGATCACGCGGCGGCGCTGAATTGCGGCCGTTGGGATTACATCTTCAGCTATATCAAGACCCTTAAAAACCATGCGGACCATATGCTGCCGGACCGTCATGCAGTTGGGATGGATAAACCATTTCTTGATGCCTATTCGCGCCTCTTGGTGAAAACCTGTCATCGTCGCGGTGCGCTTGCCATGGGCGGCATGTCCGCGTTTTTGCCGGCGAAATCACCTGATGAAGATGCGGCCAATAAAGAGAAAGTCCGGATCGACAAACAGCGCGAAGCCGATAATGGCCATGATGGCTCTTGGGTCGCCCACCCCGCATTGGCTGAGGTGGTCAATAAGGTTTATTCCAATGCATTCGCCAAAGGCGCGACCAACCAGCTCAATGTCAGCCGCGACGATGACACCCCTGTCACCGCTACGGATCTCATAGAAACACCAGACGGTTCCTGCACAGAGGAAGGTCTGCGCAGCAATATTCGTATCGCCGTTCAATATATGGAAGCGTGGCTCGGTGGTCTTGGTGCCGTCGCCATTTATGGATTGATGGAAGACGCCGCCACCGCCGAAATCTCACGGGCGAGTATTTGGCAATGGATTAAAAACGCCACGATATTGACCAACGGCCATGCAATGACAGCGGAATATTTTCGCAATGTCATGGCTGAAGAGTTGGACGTGGTGCGCGCCGAAGTGGGTGGCGACCGTTGGGCAAGCGGTCATTTTGACGAGGCAGCAAAACTGCTGACGCCATTATGTGTCGAACCCAATTTCGAGACGTTTTTAACCTTGTCAGCCTATCGCCAGCTATAGGATTAGCGACATTCAGAGCGGGCGCGATCAAGCGCTGCCGAGACACCACGCAAAGAGATCACATAGCTGGTCGCGGTTCCCCGTTGAGAGACCGCGCCGATCCGCATATCCGCCCCTTGGCGCATCGCGCGGACCAAACGGCTTTCTTCGTTTGACGCTTCGATGAAAGCCTCATTGTCAGAGACATACATTTCCCAGCGGTCGGAGCCGATCCGAACCGTCGGTTCCGGTTTGGCGTTCATATTATAGCCGGTCATCAAGCTTGGCTGTTCGGTCGCCGCGCCGGATGCCCAAGAGGCCACTAGAAAGAACACATCGCCATGATTGACCGATTTCGGTGATTTATCCGTTGCTTCTGTCGCCACGAAGCAGATTTTCTGCCCATTCGCCTCACGCACAAAAACGCTCCAATCTTTGTAAGTCGCTTTGGCTTCTGGCTGCTGAGCGCTGGCAACAGCGGTAATCAGGCTTGAGGCGATGGCAAGAATGGAAATCGGCACGAGACGAGACATAAAACATTACTCCCTGAAAGGAATCACTGACCAGAATGATAGCCACATAACATATTTCGAAATTTGTCGCGACCATGTGGTGAGGTCAATTGCAACCCATCTCCCCTTGCTTCATAACGGCCCGGAATTAATGAATTTTTAACCGGAGGGAATTGATGAGACCCGGACGTGATTCGCTAAAGACCAAGCAAACATTGACCGCTGGCGGCAACAAATATGCCTATTTCAGCCTGGCAGAAGCGCAAAAGCAGATTGGCGACATTGAGCGCCTGCCGTTTTCGCTCAAGGTGCTCCTAGAGAATTTGCTTCGGTTCGAAGACGATCGCTCAGTTACCGTCGACGACATCAAGGCCTTTGCCGATTGGCAGAAAACCGGCAAGTCGACCCGTGAGATTGCCTATCGCCCGGCCCGGGTGCTGATGCAGGACTTCACTGGCGTGCCCGCAGTCGTCGATTTGGCGGCGATGCGCGACGCGATGAAGAAGCTCGGCGAGGATCCCGAAAAGATTAACCCGCTCGCGCCCGTTGATCTGGTCATCGATCACTCTGTGATGGTGGATTATTTTGGCGGTCCAAATTCTTTCAAGAAGAATGTCGACCGCGAATATGAGCGCAATGGCGAGCGCTACGAATTTTTAAAATGGGGCCAGGGCGCGTTTGATAATTTCCGCGTTGTGCCACCGGGTACCGGCATCTGCCACCAAGTGAACCTTGAATATCTTGCGCAAACGGTTTGGACAGCAAACGCCAATGGCGAAACTTTTGCTTACCCTGACACGCTTGTGGGTACTGATAGTCACACCACCATGGTGAACGGACTTTCCGTTTTGGGTTGGGGCGTCGGCGGTATTGAAGCGGAAGCCGCAATGCTTGGTCAGCCAATCTCAATGCTGATCCCTGAAGTCATCGGCTTTAAGATGACGGGCAAATTGCCAGAGGGCGCAACCGCAACAGACCTTGTTCTTGTGGTCGTTGAAATGCTCCGCAAAAAAGGGGTTGTCGGTAAATTCGTGGAGTTCTTCGGAACGGGCCTTGATAATCTGTCCCTCGAAGATCAAGCGACGATCGCCAATATGGCACCGGAATATGGCGCGACATGCGGCTTCTTCCCGGTCGATGATGAAACATTGCGTTACATGAAAGCCACCGGGCGCGATGACGACCGAATTGCCCTGGTTGAAGCCTATGCTAAAGAGCAAGGCATGTGGCGTGATACAGCGACACCGGACCCAATCTTTACCGACACGCTTGAACTTGATCTTGCTAGCGTCGTGCCATCAATCTCTGGTCCAAAGCGACCACAAGATCGCATCGATTTGAAAGCGGCACCCCAAGGCTTCGCCGCGGCTCTCGACAAAGAATATGGCAAAGCGGCCGAAGCGGACAAACGTGTGCCTGTTGCGGGTGAAGACTATACGCTCGGTCATGGTGACATCACGGTTGCCGCGATCACCTCTTGCACCAACACATCCAACCCATCAGTGCTGATTGCTGCGGGCCTTGTTGCCAAAAATGCAGTCGCCAAGGGATTGAATGTGAAGCCATGGGTGAAAACTTCCTTGGCACCAGGCTCGCAAGTTGTAACCGATTATCTCGACCAAGCGGGTTTGTCTGACGACTTAGATAAGCTCGGCTTCAATCTGGTTGGTTATGGTTGCACGACTTGTATCGGGAATACTGGCCCGTTACCGGCCCCGATTAGCGCTGCGATCAATGAAAATGATTTGGCCGTTGCTTCTGTCTTGTCAGGCAACCGAAACTTCGAAGGTCGCATCTCACAAGATGTGCGTGCGAACTTCCTCGCCTCACCACCGCTTGTTGTTGCCTATGCGTTGGTTGGCACGATGAATGTCAATCTAACGACGGACCCACTTGGCCAAGACCAAAATGGCGATGACGTCTATTTGAAAGACATCTGGCCTTCAAACCATGAGATCGCCGAAGTTGTGCGTGAACATGTAACGGCGAAAATGTTTGCGTCCCGTTATGCAGACGTCTTCAAAGGCGATGACAAATGGCGTGCCATCGATGTG
>JAJFGD010000137.1 GCA_021776315.1 Hyphococcus sp.
ATTGGCAAATGTTGGGCCCTCAGCAAGTTTGCTCGCCATTTTCATTGCGTGGGTATCAAGTTCTGCGGCACCAACAACTTGATTGAAAAAGCCCCAATCATACCCTTCTTGAGCAGAGAAGCTGCGCCCGAAAAATAGCAATTCGCTCGCGCGACCTTGGCCAATAATCCGAGGCAACATGGCGCAAGCACCCATATCGCAACCAGCAAGACCGACGCGGTTGAAGAGAAATGCGGTTTTGACCTCCGGTGTGGCATAGCGAATATCCGAGGCCATGGAGATAATAGCACCAGCCCCGACACTAACCCCGTCAATGGCGGCAATGATTGGTTGCGGGCAATTGCGCATGGCTTTTACTAAATCACCGGTCATGCGGGTGAAGTCCAGCAATTCTGGCATATCCATCTTTGTCAGAGGGCCAATAATATCGTGGACATCACCACCGGAACAAAAATTGCCGCCATTGCTAGAAAAAACAACGACCTTCACATTCTTTACATAGACAAGATCGCGAAATGAATCTCGCAGCTCTGCATAGGAATCAAATGTCAGGGGGTTTTTTCGCTCGGGCCGATTAAGTGAAATGCGGGCGATACCATCTTTAAATTCCCAATTGAAATGGGTTGGGTTAAAAGTTTCCGGATTCATGCGGCATCCTTTCCTGTCTCTTCGCTGTCCAAAGGAAGATTGAGCTTGCCGAGGAGTTTTCTAAAACTGATAATCTGGGCTTCAGAAAAGTCAGAAAACGCTTCCGATACCCAATGGCGGTGCTCGGTCGCCATCTCGGCGAACAAACGGCTACCTTTTTTTGTGAGCTTGAGATTTACAACACGTTTATCATCACGGTTCACCGTACGCCGTATTAGGCCATCGCGAATAAGAGGTGCGGTCACTTGTGTAATATTACCTTCGGTGACCATTAAACGTTGAGATAAATCGCCAGCGCGCAACCCTGATGGCGCAGCACGATCAAGCGCCGACAATACATCGAAGCGTGAAATCGACACCCCAAATTCGCGACGCAACGTTGTATCAACAGATTTCTTAATGGCGTTTGATGCGGCCAGTAAATCCAACCAGGCGCGAAGAGCATTACGATCTTCATTTGTCATGAGATTGTCTCGCCGCCATCTAAGGTGAGGGCCTGTCCATTAACTGATGAAGCGCCATCACTGGCAAGCCACAAAGCGGCACTAGCAACTTCATGCGGGTCGATCAAGCGACCCATCGGGTTGTCTTTGATGAATTGACCGAGGGCTTCATCGCGTGTCAATCCCGTTTTGGCTGTGATCTTGTTCAGGGCATTATCAACGAGGGGTGTGTCTGTATAACCGGGGCAAACAGCATTTGCTGTCACGCCGGTTTTCGCAAGCTCTACAGCAAGTGTTTTGGTCCATCCCAAAACGCCATGCTTCGCGGCTGCGTAGGCTCCAGTATATGCATACCCTTTTAGTGCTGCGGTTGAGGCAATGGTGATGAACCGTCCCCAACCTTGTTCTACCATCGCTGGTATCGCTTCGCGCGCACAAAGATAAATGCTGGTCAAGTTAACAGCAATCATTTGGTCCCAAACATCTCGGGACGTCTTAAGGGCAGGTGCCGTAGAAACAGCGCCGGCATTAGCGATGAAAATATCGATTTCTCCAACCGCTTTCATGCCGTCAGCAATGGATTGTTCCTCTGTCACGTCCATTTCAATATAGTCAAAGCCACTATCTTTTAGACGCGATTGGGTTCTGCCAGCGATGATCACATGATATTTTGCGTCAGCAAATGCCTGTGCAATGGCAAGCCCAATGCCCGATCCGCCACCGGTAATGAAAACGCGTTTTTGTTTCTTTGTAACGTTTGGGGTCATGGCATAATAGTTTAGGATTAAAGCAAAATAGTCAAGCTGTGTTGATAAAACTTTAGAATTAAAATAAATTGAGAGCATTAACTAATTTGGAGCACGCCGAATGTTTGTATCAACTGATATCGAAGACGGTATTCTGGTGATCACTATAAATAATGCGCCGGTAAATGCGCTGGGTGCGGCTGTACGGTCCGGCATTGTTGAAGCACTCGACATGGTTGAGCGGGATCCATCAATCAAGGCGGTAGTATTAACGGGTGCTGGAAAACTATTTAGTGCCGGAGCGGACATCAAGGAGTTTGGAAAAACACTGATTAAGCCCTATTTGCCTGACGTATTATCGCGTTTAGAAAATTCCAAGGTCATAACCGTTGCGGCAGTAAATGGACAGTCACTTGGTGGTGGGTTGGAAACTGCATTGTCTTGTCGCTATCGGGTAGCATCGCGTTGGGCGATGATGGGGCTGCCGGAAGTAAAACTAGGTCTCATTCCGGGGGCAGGCGGAACACAGCGGCTACCTCGATTGATCGGGATCAAAGAGGCCGCCGCCATGATCACAAGTGGTAAGCCAATAAATGCAATGAAAGCGGTGGAAATTGGATTGGTTGACGCAGTCGCCGAAAATGACGTCGTCGAAACAGCGGTTTCTTTTGCGCGTGAAAAAATGAAAACCCAAGAACGCAGACCACTTGCTGCGATTGAAAAGCCATTTGATTGGGACCCTGATTGGTTGGAGGAATACAAAGTAAAACTGATCAACCATTCGCGCGGGCAAGAATCGCCAATTAGGGCGCTTGAGGCCGTTAGGGCCACAGGCGAACTTTCTTTCGTCGATGGGTTAAAACGTGAGCGCGAAATATTTTCAGACTGCATGAAAAGTCCGCAACGAAGAGGCCTGATCCATTCGTTTTTTGCGGAGCGCGCGGCGAAAAAGGTATTGTTTCTAGAAGGTTCGCTACCTGCACAGGTCGACACGATCGGCATTATCGGTGCGGGCACCATGGGTGTCGGTATTGCCATCGCTTGTGCTGCGGGCGGATTTAAAGTCAGTATCGTTGATTCCAATGCCGATGTTCTGTCCGCTGGAATCAATCGCATCTTGCAGTCCTTTCAACGCGATTTAGCAAAAGGACGCATCACAGAGGCGGACGCAAACATACTTGGCTCTCGGGTAACAGCGATGGCGTCAATTGACGCTCTGACAGATGCGGATCTTATTATCGAGGCGGTTGTCGAAAAAATGGATGTCAAAAAGGCCGTATTTTCCAGGTTGGATAGAATTGCAAAGCCGACGGCGATTTTTGCATCGAATACATCCTATTTAAATATTGATGAAATTGCTGCTGCAACAAATCGTCCGGCAAGCGTCATTGGGATGCATTTTTTTAGCCCAGCAAACATCATGCGATTACTTGAAATTATACGCACCAAGGAAGCGTCGCATGAGGCATTGGCGACGGCTGTCACAGTAGGCACAAAGCTCAATAAGATAAATGTTCTGGCTGGTGTTTGCGACGGATTCATCGGCAATCGGATATTAAAAAAATATCGACTGCAAGCTGACTACCTCGTTGAAGATGGAGCAATGCCAAGCGATGTTGATCGGGTGATGCGGGAATTTGGGTTTGCCATGGGGCCATTTCAGGTTTCCGATCTCGCTGGCTTAGATATCGGTTGGCACAACCGACGTCGCGAAGATTCAATAAGAGATCCGCGTGAGCGATACGTCCCGATTGCTGATAAGTTGTATGAGTTGGACCGGTTAGGACAGAAGACGGGCGCCGGTTGGTATCAATATACGCCTGGTGATCGAACCCCGCAAATTGATCCCGTTGTGGAAGAAGTCATTCGGGCGGAGTCTTCCCGAAAGAACATCACACGCCGTCCCGTTGACGATACCGAAATCAGAGAGCGTATCATTTTTGCGATGATCAATGAAGGTGCAAAAATACTGGAAGAGGGGATCGCCTCACGGGCGCTCGATATCGATTTAGTCCTTGTTCATGGCTATGGTTTTCCCGCCTATCGTGGTGGCCCAATGTTTTATGCAAATGAACTTGGATTGGAGAAGGTTCTTAAAAAAGTCCAAAAATTTGAAAGAGATGATCCATTCGCTTGGTCACCATCGGAGTTGCTGGTCGAGTGTGTTAGGGAAAAACGAGATGTCCTCGAACGCGTCTAACGTAAAATTGCTCTGTCGACTACTGTGTGCGAAGGTTTGCTGAAATAATAATTCTAAGGGGAATTCGTCATGTTAATACTCACGCGATTTGGCTCTTTAGCCGCGGTTTTGGCTGCGTTCACATTTTCACCAGCAATTGCGGATGAGCTATTAATTGAAAATGTAACCCTCATTGATGGGCAGGGGGGCGCGCCAAAATTCAATATTTCTGTTTTGATTGTTGGAGACGAAATCGCAAAAATTTCCGAGAGGGGGAGCTCTTATTCTGAAGACATTGATCGGATCGACGGAACGGGAAAATTTTTGATCCCTGGGTTGATAGACACGCATATTCATTTGCGTGGTGGTCGCGGCAAGAAAAAAGATTTCAATGCAGGAAAGGCGGCTCTCGCAAGTTATATTTTTAGTGGGGTCACTTCTATCTATGATGCAGGAAACGTACCTGAGTACATCATGAAACTACGGGCTGACGAACGATCAGCTAAGATTGATGCGCCGAGGATTTTTGCAACAGGCGGCATTGTTACTTATCCAGGCAGTCATGGCAGTGGTCCAGGTGCGACATTGGTCGATGATTGGCCGGAAGCGATTCCAGCATTGGAGAAGCATCTTTCGTTTGAACCTGATGTTGTCAAATTTACGTTTGAAGAACGTGGCTGGGGTGCACGGCCATTGATACCATTGCTTCCGTTAGAATTGCTGCAAACATTGACGGAATTTTATAATGACAATGGGATTCGGACCACGGTACATACATCAAGTGAGTTGCGCGCGAGACAAGCAATTTTCGCAGGTGTCGATACGCTGACGCACCCAGTAATTCAGGGACCGATTTCCGAAGGCTTTGCGCGCCTTATGGGCGCGAAAAAGATTCCCATGTCAACTACTTTAACGATCGGTGAAAACTATAGCCGTCTCGCGGAGCATCCAGAATACCTGGATCAACCACTCTATGTTGCAGCATATTCCGCAGAAGAAATCGCAGAGCTCAAACAGGAAATTAGTAAAGAGTATAATGAACGCAGTTGGACTTGGTGGATGAAACTCATGACGCCGATCGCTCAGGAGAATTTGCGCCAAATTCATGACGCCGGCGGTGTTTTAACTTTAGGTACGGACCAAAGTAACGGCGCAGCGGTTCATCGCGAGCTGGAACTGCTCGTTGATGCCGGCATTTCACCACTCGATGTCGTTACTATTGCTACACAAAATGGTGCAATATTTTTGGGTATTGGGGATGATCTAGGCACCATAGAAGTTGGTAAGAAAGCGGATATGGTATTGCTGAATGCTGACCCAACACTAGATATTAACAATGCTAAGAATATTGATATCGTGATTAAAGGGGGCGATGTAATTGATCGTTTGTCATTGCCGTTGGCGGGGCGCGCGCAATAAGTCCACATGGGCGTATTAGTGGGCTTAATAATTGATGGCTGGACTTCCCGCGGGGTAAAAAACGCCCATCAGGCGCATGCCTTCTGGTGCCGTACATTCAAGGGAATGTTCCTGGCGTGGCGGAAGGTAGATCACGTCACCAGGTTTGACGGCGGCTTTGCGGTTTCGCGTCCACATAAATCCTTCGCCGGACAAAATGACAATCGCTTCTTCATAGAGATGCCGGTGAAAGGCAGCGCGCGATTTTGGGATTTCACCAATAAACTGAGTCATTTCTTCGGAGCCGATTTCGCTGCCGACCAACACCTGGTAAAAACGATCGGCCATTTTTTCTTGTGCTGCCGGGTCGATACCGACGCGTCGGTCCGGAAAGTTTTTATCAAAGTCACCGGATGTGGCATTCAACCAATGTGCTGGAGAGCTATCCGGCGAGATTGCTGCGAGTACATACATTGGCGTTTCTGGTTCCAGGCGAAAAGCTTCACCCTGTCGCACGAATACACCTGTTTCAGGTGCTGCGGAAAACGCTACGCCTTCGATATTGACCGTACCGGTTCCGCTGAAGATATAAAGAGCCGTATCTCCACCATCATGGCGTCGCCAATGCGTTTTTGCTGTAAAAGTGAAGCTGACGAGGTTTAAATGCTGTGCCCCATCTGATTGCGCAATGAGTGACCGGACGGATACTGGGCCGTACTCAGTACTAGGCAACATGTCGGGTGACAATACAAATGACCCGCCATCAAGGATAGCTTTGCCTTGTGATTGATGTTCTGGGAAAGTTTGCAATGCCGCTTTAGAAGACGCGATTTCTTCATCGGACGCCACTTCATAGGCATCTTCTAGATTGTTGTGAGACCCATCGCAAAATGGCGGGGACTTTGTGTGTTTACACCCACACAACAGAAGCTCTTCGGTTTTTTCTGCCGTAAAAACATGAGGTCTAGAATCAATTTTTTCGTGGGAGCCGTCGCAGAAAGGTTGATTCTGGCTACGCCCGCAAGCGCACCAAGCATAGCGCTTTCCTTTTTCAAGCTTGGCCAAATACGGCTTGTTCTTTCCTGTCATCTATTTACACCTTTGGTTCGGCCTCAATGTCTTGACCAGAAAAATTTATACTATCGCTGGCGGTATATTGTGTCGACACATACCGAACTTTCTGAAAGAAAGACACCATGAGTGAACGCGTACTTATCATTGGTGGGGGGCATGCTGCGGGGCAGTGTGCCGTCAGTCTTCGTCAAAAAGGGTGGGCAGGTGAAATTGTCATCGCGGGCGACGAACCATTTCCACCATATCAGCGGCCCCCTTTGTCGAAGGCCTATCTTTCAGGCGCAATGACGGCAGAACGCTTGTTTTTCAAACCCGCGGAATTTTATGAAAAAGAGCGAATTGAACTGCAGTTAGGTCGCCGAGCTGTAAAGGTCGATCGTCAAGCGGGCCAGGTTTCATTCGCAACCGGTTCGCCGTTGGCATATGACTATCTAGTGATCGCGACCGGGGCGCGGGTGCGTCAACTGCACTGTGATGGTGCTGAACTCGCAGGTATTGGTTATTTGCGTTCGATCGCTGATACTGATGAGCTGAAAGATAGTCTTATCAAAGGTGCGCGACTTGCGATCGTCGGTGCTGGCTATATTGGATTAGAGGTCGCTGCAGTTGCTGCCAAAAACGGTGCTAAAGTCACTGTGCTTGAGATTGCAGATCGCGTTTTGTCACGAGTAACAAGTCCGACAGTTTCACGTTTTTTCGAGGATTTGCATCGATCGGAGGGTGTTGATCTTAAATTGAGCATGGGGCTTTCCGGTTTTGAAGGAAGCGACCGCGTCGAAATTGCGCGCCTTTCAGACGGCTCAACGCTTCCATGTGACTTGGCGATTGTAGGTATTGGGATTGTGCCGAATGATGAGATCGCACGTGAAGCCGGACTCGATACGGATGATGGGATTATCGTTGACGGTTGTACAAAGACGACTGACCCGTCCATTTTTGCGATTGGTGACTGCACCCGCCATGAAAGCCGATATTTTGGCGGCAATTTGCGCTTGGAATCGGTTCACAATGCATTAGAGCAGGGCAAAACTGCCGCCGCAGCAATCTGCGGTGAAAAGGTTCTATATGATCAGGTTCCGTGGTTTTGGTCTGATCAGTTTGATGTAAAATTACAAACCGTGGGCATATCTACTGAGCGCCACAATCTGGAAATTATACGTGGCGACCCAGTAAGCAAAAAGTTTTCAGTATTTTACTTACATGATAATAGACTTGTTGCTGTCGATTCAATCAACGCGCCTGCAGATCATATGATTTCACGAAAAATCATTGCGAGCGGCAATGAGTTGAACGCTGATGACATTGCTAATGTCGATTTCGATCTTAGGTCCTATATCTGAAAAATTTGACCTACTACCGCTGAGATTTCATGTCTTGCCGTAGGTATCTATGCGCTTGAGATCTTCCGGTGTGTCAACATCCGTGAGGACAAGAGGGGGCATCGTTACATATTTGACCACCCGACTTGCACGCAACATTTCCTTTGCCCCAGTATCTCCCGCTTGATCGATTAGCTTTCGAAACATTGATTGTCGAAATAGCGCCGGTGGTGATCGCCGTTTGCCATCATAGGCTATGGCAACCTCATGGTCGCCTATTTGTGTGTGTAACATTCTTAAGTGGGAAGGTTTTACTAAAGGCATATCCGCGAGAACAAGGTAGGCGCTATGACATCCGCGATCAGCAATTTCTTTCATACCTAGCGAGAGTGAATGACCTTGCCCGTCGTCTGGTCGCTCATTGATGATGATATCGATATTTCGAGACGAAAACACTTTTTGCAGTTCAGGGCTATTGGATTTAAGTATGCATATGCGTGCAGAGCATTGCAGTTCAACACCTAGATTTGCGGATTGTACGGCGAGGGCTTCACCGCGAAAAGGCGCTAATAGTTTGTCTTTCTGCCCAAACCGGCGCGACATTCCACTCGCTAGAATGACAAGGCCAATTTTTTCCTCATCTGTCATTTTGGTTCCGCCCGGTAGAGATCAACAATTTCTGCAAGCGCTGAAATTGCAAGTTTGGATGCATCTCGGACTGATGGAATAAGACCTATTGGGCCGCGAATCCGCTTTAGGGAAATCTCATCAATGCCACGATTGCGCAACTCTTCAAGCCGTGTGGCCTGTGTGCGGGGGCTGCCCATTGCGCCGATATAGTAGGCCTGTGTTTTAAGTGCAGAAATCAATAAATCGCTTTCCCATTCATGGTCATGAAATAGACAAATAATGGCGGACCATGAATCATTCGGAAAATTGGGCGCGCTTGATATTGAATTTAGTGATGTGGTGCTGGTGCCGAGCGTTTCGCAAACATCAAGGACGTCCTTGTCCGGTGAAAAAACGGCAACACTGTAGCGAGCAGCTCTTGCCAAACGTGACAGGGCGATGACTTCCTCCCCGCGGCCGGCAATCACAATGTGTAGTGGTGGTGCGTATGACAATACGAATCCACTCGGATCGTCGATAGCGATAGACGACGTGGTGTGAACCCCACCATCACTTTTTATAGTAAGTGAAATAGGTTGGCGTTGTTCTAGCTTTTCAATTGCATCTGACAAAACACCAACATCTGGCTCAATAATAAATTCAATTTCGACAGCGCCACCACAAGGAAGGCGAATATCGAGATAGGGCGATCCAGCACCATATCGAACGCGGCGCTTTTTTTCGTCGCCATTGAGTACGCGCAACGCATGATTGGCGATATCAGCATCAACACATCCATTCGATACATAGCCAGCATATTGACCCATGTCGCTAATCGCCATCATGGCCCCAATGGCGCGCGCGGAAGGTCCTTCTATATGGGCAATGATGGCCAAAACACACCGGTGGCCTTGACTCATAGTCGCGATGGCGAACTTCAAAATGTCGAGCGGGTGCTCAGAAATATCGCGGATAGGTTTCACGTTCGAATCCAGCTGCTAGTAAAGTACAAGGTTAAAAAAACAATGGTGATAGTTGCTAAGTTCCGTTTGGGCTGGGGCAATGGGCACCAGCGCTTATCTACGCTTGGTCGAGAGCACCGAATGTCTGTCGATCGCTTTGCACGTGTTGTTCGCCGAGTGGGTGACAGTTTATGCATTGTGGATGCTGGATAACTTTTCCAGTTTTCTGGAACAAGGCTAAGGTGCCTCCGTTGATGTTTTCGATCAAAGAAAGTTTATAGGTGTCTTTAAATTTATCGGTATTTTCACTAGCTGAATAAAATTGCGTGCCCATTGACGGCTCCATAAGTCTTAGAATGCGAAAAGCTTTCACGATCAGGAAATTTGTGGAAATAAATTACCCGAAACGTGGCTGAGTTGCCAACGCTTTTCACACGGTAGTATCCTGTTTGGGATTGTAATGGCTCAATTGGACGCGGATTAGGAGCGCTTCAGCTGTCATCGGTTAAAAAATTCTGTATTGCGATGCGGCGCAAGCAGAGTCGTTAACATGCCAGGGCATAGATTCGAGTCATACTCTTTTGAAGCTTTTCCGAGTTTACGAGGCTTGAGTCGCCAATGTTAACGTTCAGAAAAGGCCTGATCTAAAGATCGGGCTACAGGTTTCAAAAGATATTGCATCATGCTTTTCGATTGAGTGACAATTTCGGCTTGCACTTCCATACCTGGCGAAAGGTCTCTCTTTAGCCGGCCTTTGCCAATTGTTTGATCGTCCAGTGCGACATAAGCAATATAGAAACTTTCTCCACTGCGTTCGTCAATGAATGAGTCGGCGGAAATATGAGCAATATGCCCTTTTAGCTTTCCATATCGGTTGGGATCAAATGTTGTAACACTGATTTCGGTTTGTTGATCTATATCTATATGCCCAATATCCTTTGGCAGGATATGAACTTCGGCGAAAAGAGTTTCACTGACAGGCGTAATTTCTGCAATGAGGCCACCGGGGCTCACTACGTCACCAACACCATTCACAGCAATGTCTTTGACTAAGCCAGCAATCGGTGCGCGGACGGTCAATCTCTCTGAACGGTCTTGCATTGACTGGATAGGCTCTGCGAGTTCCGTCAATTCTGCAATAACTTGCGCGCGCTCTTCAGCGGCTGCGTTTAGAAATTTCGCTTCCGTACCCATGCGTTCTGACGTGGCTCCGGAAAAGGCGCGTTCTGCCTGCTCAAGTCGAGCTTTCGAGGCGGCGGAAGACGCTTGTGCTGACGACACCGTCGATTTTGCTTCGAGAAACGCGCGCCGTGACGTGAAACCATCTTCAATAAGCTCTTCCTGGATAGCGAGCTGTTCCGTGGCATAGCCAAGCAACTCTTTTTGCGCTTTGTAATCTGCTTTTGCCTTACGTACCTCCGATTCCGCTGAGGCTTCACGCCCTATAAGAACTGATATGTCGGCTTCATGCTGGCTTGTGGATGATTCAAAAACAGCCAGTTGTTCCGCAATTAGATTTGGCCAAGCGCTTTGCAAATTGCTAAAATCAGGTTTGCGACCTTCAGCTTGTGCGGCAAGGCGTTCTGCGCGCAACATTAGATTGGCGCGGCGAACCGAGAACCGATCATATTCTCCGCCTGTCGTAGCAGCTTGTAATTTAGCAAGAGGGGCGTTGGCGTCTACGTGATCGCCGGGCGAAACCAAAACAGATTCAACGATACCGCCTTCAAGGTGCGCAACTTCACGGGTTGATCCATATGGGGCAATTTCCCCAATGGCTACAGATAATTCCCGTACATGAGCAATATTGGACCAAGCAAGCAACAACAGAATGAGACCGCTCACAACTGCGAGCACCGCACGCGGTAAATAGGGCGGAACTCCTTCTTCAAGCTCTATAGGGAGCGCAAGGCCGTGACGTTCACCAACCGATTCATGCGTGACTTCTGGCTTTGTCTTTTCTTTGTTCATCACTAAATTCGCTTTCTTAGGCGCTCTTCGCTGCTTTGGCAGCGGCACTTTGTACGGCTAGGAGTTTTGGTACGACAATTTCTGGCGGCCCTGCATCGCATACCGATCCGCGTTCCATCCAGACCACTTGATCGGCGGCACGCATGTGGCTTGGGCGTTGGGTCGTCATAATAATTGCGCTGTTTTTCTTTCGCTCTTCGATCATCGCCATTAGCGCTTTTTCACCGGCATCATCGAGCGTGATCGCGGGTTCATCCAATAGATAGAGGGGGGAGTCCCGAACAAATGTTCGACAAAGATTAATGCGACTTTGCAATGCATCGGGCCATACGGATTGGGCCAATGTCGTATATCGTGTGTCGACCCCATCATTGAGTACGCTGCCAAAATATTTATCAACACCGAAATGTCTCACAACAGCATCAATTTCTGCATCAGTGGCCGAAGGGTGGGCGAGGCGAATATTCTGACTAATCGTGCCGTGAAAGAAATCTAGCGTTTGAAGAGCAACACCAAGTGAATGGCGCCATTCACCTTTGTCAAGTTGGCGTAAGTCCAACCCGTCTATGTAAACGGACCCGGCTTGTTGTTGATACAAGCCCATCAAAATTCGCAGTACGGTTGACGTTCCAGAGCCTGAAGATCCATAAAGACACAACATTTGCCCAGGCTCTACCTGAAATGACACCGACCGTAATGTTGGTTCTCTCTGGCTTGGGTAGCGGAACGTAACTCCTTCAAGGGCAACATTACCCTTGAACTTTCGCGGGATGGATGGGCCAGAATTTGGTTCCCGTTCGAGTGGCATGCGCACTAATCGGTCAATCTGTTCGATACTTTGAATAGTTTGTCCAATTGTTAGTGAACTTAGGAATAAGTTTCGAATTGGACCCAAAACGCGCCAAACGAGAGCCATAACAGCAATCAGAGCACCGGCGCTGAGCTCACCTGCGACCACCCGCTGAGTACCGATGGCCAAAATACCAACACCAGCGACAGCTACCATCGACTGCGAGAATGTTTGAACCAATGTGTTAAACTGACGCGCTTTCATATTTGCCATTGCAGCTTGAGCTGAAAGGCGTCGATGTTTCGTGAGCCAGATTGATTCCGCCGTCAAGTCTTTGATGGCGCGCTGCGCGGCAATTGCTTCTACGGTAAGGTTGTTTAGCCTTGCCTTCGCATCGCCGGCTGCGCGTACCAGTTTATTTGTGCGTGGTGTTGCCCAAACAGCGACGACTACATAGGCGATCATCAAACCGACCGGTAGCCATATCATGTGACCGCCAATCATGGCGATCACAGCAATAAACAAAAAGACAAATGGCAGATCGAAAAGAGCTGAAGCTAACTGGCCCGTAAATGCTTCCTGAAGTGATGTCATTTGTCGCAACCGTGTCAACTGAGAACCGATCGGTGCATCCTCTGTATATGATAGTTCCATATGCAGAAGCTGTCGAAATGCCGCTTCGTTCACTTGCTCATCAAGGCGAGCGCCAAGATAGGATTGCAACTTTGTACGGAGCTGTCGCAAAGCATAATCAGCCGCGACGATGATTCCGATTCCAACCGTCAGCCCAATTAACACGCTCAAAGACTTAGTCCCGATCGCTTTGTCGTAAACATTCATAACAAAGAGCGGTGGAGCTAATGCAAATAGGTTTATGATAAAGCTGACAAATAGAATTTGCATTGTGACGGGCTTTAGAGCCTGGATAACCCGAGCTGACCAATTTAGTTGCGTAGGTCCGGCGGCATCGCCGTCTTTGTTGTCAAGTTCCGGAAAAATTGCAACGCCTGATACCTTGTCTGCAGCAATTTCAATCCTGCGCTTATTTCGAGGATCAAAAATGACCAGGATGTTGTCTTCGGCACACTTTTCCACCAGCACAACACGCCCATTTGCTGTTTGAACAAAACACGGCAAATATTCTTTTCGAAGCTTTTTTGGGGACGCATTTTCAGTCGTTGTCTTAAAGCCTAAGCGAAATAGCATCGACCGAAAGGCTGCGAGCGTTTCCATCGTATCTGCATGGGGCATGGATTCGAAAATGCGCCGTGAACCTTGCGACCAATCTGTGATTTCCAAGAAACGCCCAATGACTGTTACGCAATCTTCATTCTGTGTTTTTTGCTTTTGGTATGCAGGGCTAAATGCAGCTTCCACCCGTTTGCGTAGCACATGGACATGGTTTTTGCTCAAGCGCGCTTCCGGCTTGCCTGTATTGTTATCAATATTTGATGATTCTCCCCCGTTTTGCATTATCCAGCTTCCCTGTGATGTTGGGATTGGAATTGGGAATCGGTCCGGATCAATTCGCCATCGCGAATGTCATACACTGCATCAGTCGTCCTGATCAGAGATGGGCGATGAGTCGCTAGAATGACGGTCGTCTTGCCGCGCAGTTTGGGTAATGCCTCAGCAAACCGTCGCTCGCCATTCATATCAAGCAATGTGTTTGCGTCATCAAAAATCAAAACCGACGGATGCGTTGCAATCGCTCGAGCAATACAAATACGTTGAGCTGTTGCTATTGGAATGTCTCGCCCTGCTGCACTTTTTAGGGTTGTATCGTATCCAAGCGGCATTCGAACAACCTCTTCATCCAAGCCAATGAGCTTCGATGCAGCCAGCGCTGCTTTAGCCGAGATAGCACCGAAGATCGTAATGTTCTCAATGATCGTACCGCGAAACATTGTTGGCGTTGGTGCAACATATCGAACGGATGTTGGGTTTAAATCCTGATTTGCATCATTCACGATTTGGTCGCCGACAATGATGCTACCATTGGCCAACCCTACATCACTCATCAGCGCACGTAATAGCGATGTGCGACCACTGCCATCGGCACCACGAAGAGCAATAATGCTACCAGCTGGAATATCCCAGTTTAGTTTGTGAAATAGGGGCGCAGCCGTTCCCCGTTGAATAGTCACATTATTATATGAGATTGCCTGTGGATTAGGAGCCTTTGAATAGACGGGGGTGGAATCACATACTTCTGGTTCGATAAAATCTTCAGTAACTGCTTCATTATCATTCTCGAAAATTGAGGCAATGCGTTCACGACGGTGTTTTGCCAACTGCGCCTCATTCCAAGCAGAAAGGGACCGCATTAGTGGTTGTAATAGTTGTGACGACAACAACATGCAGCAGGCGAGTGAACCAATAGTAAGCCGGCCATTAAATACGAACAATGCGCCGACGCCGACAATTCCGATGACGGATAGTGACGTATACATTGCGTTGTGCGTTTGCGACGCGCCCGTATGCTCAACAAGTCGTTTAGTCAAAACACTAGCAGACGATTGAAGGCGTTCGAAGCGCCGCATCATTAAGGGTTCCATCGCATGGGCTTTTACGGTTTGCATGGCCGTCAACACTTCGATGAAGAAGTCGTTTTTTCGCGCGTCCATTTGTTCGCGTGCGGCGATTAGTTTGCTGAGGTCGACTGATCTGCGAATCGCGAAACTGCCAAACAAACCAAAAAGCGCCAACATCACGAGGAATATTGACCCACCAACCATAATGATCACAGCGGCAAAAATTGGAATGAAAAGCATATCGATGGCGACGAGGCGGGCTTGACCCCCAAGGTGGTTTCCCAATCCACCGATAGCACTCAAACGTTCCAAATGTTCACTTGATGTGACACGGTTAAACTCGGAGGGCGGCGATCGCAACATTGTGGAAAGCGCGCGAAGAGACAGACGGTGTGTATATGATGCAGCAGCCCAATTAGCGATGTAGGATCTTAAATATTTCAATACTGCATCAACCACGATAACACACATCAAACCAAAAACTAAAGCGGTCAATGTGTCGAAAGATGCATTTGGTAAAACGCGATCGTAAATTTGCAAAATGGAAATCGGTAGGGCGAGCGCGAGAATATTTACTACGGCAGAGGCCGCATAGATGGCAGGCCCCAGCGGCGGCTCTTGCAAGCCATCGTCGCTGCGTTGTTTTACAAGGGTCTGTGACACATACCCTTTTAAGTTACTCCATATCGTCAATGGCATAAGAGATATTATGGTTACTACATCTACGTAAGGTTTTATCTATCCTCTAAACGTTTAAGAATTATAAGCGTGCAAAATTGATTAATCTGTTAACAGTGAATTAACTGTGTTGCTAAGTTTCCGATTAATACAATCTCGATAGGCTACGCCCCGACTAAGTTGTGTAAGGGGGAGTAGTCTAGTGGCTGACTCACGCGATGATTCGCAAAACAATCCGGCTGGTACAAACGAGCAAACGCGCTCTCAAGATGCTCAGTTAATAGCTGAGGCGGACATCCATGAGAGTGAACGCGACGCGCTCAAAAAGGCGCGCGAGGCTGAAATTGCCGAGATTGATGCGAGCGGCGGTGAAGCCGGTTATGGCAATCTTCATTTTGGTGAACAAAAGACTAATGAAGACCTATCAGCCAATCCAATCGGACGAGAGGCAAACGAGTTTGTAACGCCTTCTACTGACGATACACCAGGCACTGACACGTCAGCCGAGCAAGCAACAATCCAGAATGAAACGGTTGTACCCGCGACCAGCGAAGCAAACATCCAAGACGAGACAAACGCCAGATCGACAGCACATACGCATTCCAATGGAGAGCGCGGTTCGGGGAATGTTGAGACATCAACAACCGCTCGCTTTCAAGCGCCGTTGGAAGCCGATCAGCAGCCCACACAGGACGGTGTCCCTGGTGTAAGTGCGCCAGTAAGTCAGCCTGAAATGGGCTCACTGCGTGGCCCTGCCAATCCGGATTCAGCTGAGCAATCAGCAAGTAACCCAAAAGACCAACCAATCGATGGTCCGCAAGCAGACGCTGCTGAATCCAACTCAGCTCCAAATTCTCTCAGTTTTTCTAATACAGATGTTGACGAGAATGATGCTGGTGCGGTGGTTGCGACGTTATCTTCGACTGATCCAGATGCCGGCGATAGCGCTACCTATTCGCTAAGCGATGATACATCTGGTCTGTTTGAAGTTGTTGGCAATGAGCTGAGGCTAAAAGGCGGCGTCTCTCTTAATCACGAAAATCAGGATTCCTATGAAGTCACGTTGATGGTGACGGATGGCGCGGGTGCATCATTTGAGCAGACTGTGACGATCAATGTCGCTGACGTGAATGAAGGCCCAACCTCGTTAACACTTTCCGCTACAATCGTCGACGAAAACGACGTCGGCGCGGTCGTCGCAACACTGTCTTCAACAGATGTGGATGAAGGCGATACCGCCACCTATACATTGAGTGATGATGCATCTGGGTTATTTGAGATTGTTGGTAATGAGCTAAAGCTTAAAGATGGCACTTCTCTCGATCATGAAGGTCAAGATGCTTATACGGTATCGTTGACCGTGACAGATTCAGCGGGTGCATCTTTCGAGCAGTCGGTCACGATCAATGTGGCGGATGTCAATGAAGGCCCAACCTCGCTGACACTCTCTGACACTAGCGTCGACGAGAATGACGCAGGCGCGACAGTGGCAACGCTGTCATCAACAGATGTGGATGACGGCGATATTGCTACATATGCTTTGTCGGAAGATTCCTCTGGATTGTTTGAGGTCGTTGGTGACCAAGTAAAACTAAAAGACGGAATCACGCTCAATCATGAAGGCCAGGATGCATATGAACTGACATTGACGGTCACTGATAATGCAGGCGCTTCTTTTGAGCAAACGGTCACGATCAATGTGGCGGATCTCAATGAAGGTCCAACCCAAATCACATTGTCTGGAAGCGACATCGATGAAAATGCAACAGGCGCAATTGTAGGGACATTGGCGACAGCGGATGTCGATGATGGCGACGTTCATTCCTATGACGTTTCAGATGGGCGATTTGAGGTCATTGACGGCAACCTAAAGCTCAAAGACGGAATTTCCCTTGATCATGAAACCGCCGAGACGGTTGATGTCACGGTGACCGCAACCGATTCAGGTGGGTTTTCAACAGCGCAAGAATTTTCGATCAATGTGGCGGATGTGAATGAGGTGCCGAGTACCGTCGATTTCATTTCCACGCGTCAAGTGAATATTGAAAATGCCGGATTTGAAGATCGCGCACATGGCGACCAACAATGGGGTCGGGGTGCAGAAGGCTGGGAGTCGACCGGATCTAGTGGCGATTGGAATCCTGCATCACGCAGCCTTTCCGCAGAAGCATCTGAAGGCGACAATGTTGCCTATGTGAATAGCGGGAAACTTGCCCAAACATTAGGCGAGACATTCTCGGATAGTGGTTTTTATACCTTGTCCGTAGACGTTGGTAATCGACAAGACATCAATAGTTTTGGGGATTATGAAATTCGGATTTTTGCCGGTGACGAGTTAATCGGTACCGCGGATGGCGGTGCCCCCGGTGAAGGTGAATGGCATACCGTTTCTCTGGACGTTAGCGCGTCCGACTTCCCTGATGATTTCGCTGGTTTTGGTGAAAATCTTCGCATTGAACTTGTCAGAGAAAGTGGCGGCCAAGTCAATTTCGACAATGTTCAATTGACTGTGACCGATCCTGGTGCGGACATGAATGTGCCGGAAAACCACCCGGGCGCTCAGATTGCAATTCTTTCAACACTGGATCCGGATGATGGCGATCGTCACAGCTATACGGTTTCAGATGACCGGTTTGAAGTCATTGACGGTGCCTTGAAGTTGAAAGACGGCATTTCTCTAAACCACGAAGAGGCCGCGAGCGTCGACCTTGTGGTCACGGCGACGGATAGTGGCGGTTTATCTGTTGACCAAGATTTCACTGTGCAAGTTAGTGATGTCAATGAAACACCAAGTGATTTGGGCTTGTCCGGCAACACTGTTGTTGAAAATGATGCGGGTGCAGTCATTGGAGCTCTATCCGTCAGTGATGTTGACGATGGTGAAAGTCATGTCTTCACTGTCTCCGATGACCGGTTTGAGGTTGTTGGTGGTAACCTAAAATTAAAAGACGGGGTCAGCCTAAATCACGAAAATGCTGAAAACGTTGATGTGACGGTCACAGCAACGGATAGCGGTGGGCTCGCCACTGAGCAGACCTTCTCAATTTCTGTTGGCGATGAAAATGAAGCACCAACCGACATAAATTTTGATAGCACACGCGAAATTCAGATCAACAATGCTGGTTTCGAAAACCGTGATCATGCGGACCAAAGCTGGGGACGTGGTGCAGAAGGGTGGGAATCCACTGGTTCAAGTGGCGATTGGAATCCAGCTCAACGGAGTCTTGCGGCCGAAGCCTCTGAAGGTGACAATGTCGCCTATATCAATAGCGGAAGCCTGTCGCAGACACTGGGCGAAGCGTTTTCTGCGACGACATCCTACGAGCTGACCGTTGACGTCGGAAACCGCCAAGATGTTGAAGGCTATGGCGACTATGAAGTTCGTCTCTATGCAGGCGATGAATTGATTGGTACGGCGGATGGCGGTGCGCCGGATGAAGGCGGATGGGAAACGGTATCGCTACAAGTCAACGGTGCGCATTTCCCTGAAGGGTTTGCAGGCTACGGCGAAAATATTCGTATTGAACTGGTCAAAGAGGGGGGCGGACAGGTCAACTTCGATAATGTCCGTATGACGGCGTCTGAGCAAACTGATCCGCTAAGTATCAGTGAGAATGATTTGGGCGCGCAAGTTGGTGCTATCAATGTTGTTGATGAGGACCAGGGCGATTCCCACACATTCGTTGTTTCCGATGATCGTTTCGAGGTCGTGGACGGTGCGCTTAAACTAAAAGATGGAGAATCTCTAGATCACGAAGCTGCCGAGACAATTGATGTGACGGTAACAGTGACCGATTCGGGCGGGCTTTCGACTTCAGAAGACTTTACGATCAATGTGGCTGATGTGAATGAGGCACCAGTCTCGTTGACATTGTCAGACACCAGCGTTGACGAGAATGATGCCGGCGCAATTGTCGCCACATTGTCATCGACGGATATAGATGAAGGCGATAGCGCGACCTACACACTATCTGAAGATGCTTCTGGTCTGTTTGAAGTTGTCGGCAATGATCTAAAGCTGAAGGATGGCGTGTCGCTAGATCACGAAAATCAGGATTCCTACGAAGTCACCCTGACCGTGACCGATGATGCTGGTGCTTCATTTGAGCAGACGGTCACTATCGACGTCGCTGATGTGAATGAAGGGCCAACATCGCTGACCTTGTCTGATACCAGCGTCGACGAAAATGATGCGGGTGCGACTGTTGCTATTCTGTCATCGACTGATGTGGATGAGGGCGACAGCGCGACATACGTTTTGTCAGGGGATTCGTCCGGTCTGTTCGACGTTGTAGGCAATGAATTAAAGTTGAAAGACGGTGTCTCTCTCGACCATGAAGCCCAGGATTCTTACGAAGTTAGCCTCACAGTAACTGATAATGCTGGAGAGTCTTTTGAGCAGACAGTCACTATTGACGTGGCCGATGTGAATGACGCGCCGACCTCGGTTCAGCTTTCAAGCAATTCTGTTGGCGAAAGCGTTGTGTCTGGCGGCAATATCGGCTCAGCGGTCAATCAATCAGGAGTCATTGTCGGCGACTTGTCGATTTCTGACCAAGATGGTGATGCAGCGTCGCAATATCAGTTGACCGATGCTGATGGAAATCCAATTGATCATCCACAATTTGAAATTGTTGGCAATCAAGTGGTCGTGAAAAGTGGGGCTGTTCTTGACTATGAATCGACCCCGACGGTCGATGTATATATTACAGCGACGGATTCAGACGGTGCGTCAACGACACAAAGCTTCACACTAGAGCTGACAGATTCAGAAGGATCATTTGTTGGTGACGCTGGCAATGACGTTGTGCGCGGAACATCCGAAGAGGACAACATCTCCGGTGGCGACGGGAACGATTATCTTGCTGGCAATGATGGCGATGATACGATTTCAGGTGATGACGGCAATGACCGCATCATTGGCGGTGCCGGTGCTGACGAACTTCATGGCGGCGCAGGCAACGACCTAATATATGCTGATGGCGAGGATTCTGCTGTTACTGGCGGCGAAGGCACTGACCGTGTGATCGTCCAAGGTGATGGCGACTTTACCATTGACCAAGATGCAACAAGTGTTGAGCGTGTCGATGGTGGCGCGGGCAATGACCAGATGGACGCGACCGGAATGACCGAGCGTGCAACGCAGCTGGGTAACGCTGGCGACGACACTTTGACCGGTGGCGAGGGTAGCGACGTCCAATATGGTGGTGCTGACAATGACGTCATCTCCGGTGGCGGCGGCAATGACATCATTCGCGGCGATGCTGGTACTGACCGTCTTACTGGTGGTGCCGGTGATGACTACATTGATGGCGGTGAAGGCAACGATACCGCAGTCTTTAGCGGGGATCGCGCAGATTATACGGTAACTCAGCTTGGCGAGAACTATTTCCGTATTACTGACGACCGTCCTGGAGCGCCTGATGGTAATGATCGGGTTCTCAATGTTGAGAACTTCGAGTTTGCCGACGGTACGGTTCCGGTTGAGCATATATTCAACGAAGCACCCTCATCTTTGTCACTATCCGACACCAGCGTTGATGAGAACGACGCAGGTGCAACAGTGGCCACATTGTCATCGACAGATGTAGATGACGGCGACGGCGCAACCTACGCTTTGTCGGAAGACACATCAGGCCTATTCGAAGTTGTCGGCAATGAGCTGAAGCTGAAGGATGGCGTATCGCTCGATCATGAGGGGCAAGATTCTTATGAAGTGAGTTTGACCGTTACAGACGATGCTGGTGCATCGTTTGAACAGACGGTTACGATTGATGTGGCCGATGTGAATGAAGGGCCAACATCGCTGACCTTGTCAGATACCAGCGTTGATGAGAACGACGCAGGTGCAACAGTGGCCACATTGTCATCGACAGATGTAGATGACGGCGACGGCGCAACCTACGCCTTGTCGGAAGACACATCAGGCCTATTCGAAGTTGTCGGCAATGAGCTGAAGCTGAAGGATGGCGTATCGCTCGATCATGAGGGGCAGGACTCATATGAAGTGAGTTTGACCGTTACAGACGATGCCGGTGCATCGTTTGAGCAGACGGTCACTATCGACGTCAATGACGTGAATGAGGCAACGGTTGTCGGCGATGTAGATCTTGGTCAATCGTCAGAAGACACGTCAATTGTCATAACCGAAGACCAGCTTTTGGCCCAGAGCCATGATCCTGAGGGAGCAGCGCTCTCCGTAACCGATGCGTCTGTTGATCCAGCCCACGGTAGCCTTGCCGATAATGGCGATGGAAGTTGGACATTTACACCAACACAAGATCTGGCAATTGATGATGTGCCGATCTCATTCGATGTCTCTGATGGATCAACCGTCCAATCAGCCGTTGCGTCTATCGATGTTGTGGCAGTTGCTGATGCGCCCACTATTACTCTGGGTGCGGTGACCCAAGAAGAACTTGGTGAATCAAACACTGTAAACAGTGGTTTTGAAGTTGAAGGCATCGATGTCAGCGGATCCAGCTCAGACTGGATTGGGTCATTGGGTGACTGGGAAACAACGTCAGATGCCATCGAAGTCAAGCAAGAAACTCTTGCTGATGGCTCGACTAATCAGTTCATCGAACTTAACGACGACGCTATCGATTATTTCGATGATGCCACAAACATTGTACGCACAATCGAAACCGAAGACGGTGCTACCTACACCGTAAACTTCGAGAATGCTGCGCGACCCGGATATGATGGCAACGTCAATGAAATCGAAGTCGTTATAAATGGTGAAGTCGTCGATACTTTCAGCGCTGATGGAACTGGGTCCAGTGCGATAAATTGGGAAAGCAACAGTGTCACATTTGTTGGTGATGGTACTGATGCAACGGTTGAATTCCGCGCGAGCGGTGATGCTCAAAATTATGGACGGGGTATGTACCTTGATGATGTGGTCATCACTGAAGAATTGCCAGTGGGTCATGCGGCCGGTGATGGTCAGATAGCGTTGCCAGATATCTCAGTAGCAGGAACGGATTCTGACGGGTCTGAAACTATTTCAACTGTTATTTCCGATATCCCTGATGGCTTCATCATTAGTGATGGTACCAATTCGTTCACCTCAACTGATGGCGCGGATTCAGTTGATATTTCTGATTGGGCACAAGATCAGATGACCGTCACGCCGTCTGACGGTTTTACGGGTGAAGTCAGTTTGAATGTGACGGCAACATCAACAGACGGTACCGATCAGACGTCCACAACGGAAGCGATTACGGTCAATGTAGAGCCCAGCGATGATGTGCTAACAGGTGGTGCAGGGGATGACACAATTGCAGGCGGGGGCGGCAACGACACCATCTCTGGTGAGGGCGGCAATGATGCCCTATCAGGTGGTTCCGGTGACGATGTCATCAATGGCGATGGTGGTGACGACACGATAACCGGCGGTACAGGCGACGATGTCTTAAATGGTGGTGACGGTTCTGACGTCTTTGTCTATGCACAAGGTGATGGCAGCGACGTTATCAATGGTGGTGTTGGCGGCGGATGGACTGATGCGATCGAGATAGAGGGTGGCATTTCATCGTTAGGTAATTTTGGTACGGACTGGACAGTTGAACTAACCGAAGGCTCCGTGACAGCTCAAGATAGTGACAGCATCACCTTTAGTGATGATGCCGCTGGCTCTATTACATTCAGTGATGGCACGACAGTTGAGTTCGAAAACCTAGAACAGATTATCTAAAATTTTAAGACTTGAAGGTTTATGATTGGGGTGGCCGAAAACGACCACCTCAATTCATTTATACGTATCAAAATAAGGATCAGGGCTCAGATTGTTCGCCAATATACCCTAAGATCAATCCCGTTGCCGTGGCGAGTTCATATTGGGCGACCACATAATCATGTTCTGCCTGCGATAAGTTGATGTAAGCATTCACAAGGTCTCGCTGCCCGTCCAACACATCAATCACAGTGCGTTGTCCGGCTTCATATTCAATTTGTAATCCTTTTACCGACAATGCAGCGGCATCGATACCGCTATTTGCGGCAATGCGTCTTGCGGTTACCTCTGAGAATTGACGCCAACTACGGGCCACAGATTCGTTCACGCCCAATTGGGTATTCGTCATTTGCCCACGTTGTTCGGAGACCGTCGCCTCGGCTGACCGTAGACCAGCGATATTGCGCCCTTGCTGAAAGATTGGCATGCGCATGCGCGCGACCAATTGGTATTCTTCATCCTGCTGCGGGGCCAGTACATTGTCTTCGCCAAACCGTTTAAAATAGCTGCCCTCGAGAGCCAGCGTCGGTGCAAAATCGCCTTTAGCAGCGCTTTTTGCGTGCTCTACTGCTTTGACCGCTTGGCGCGCGGCATTAAGTGAGGGGTTTCCTTCAATTGCCATTGAGCGTGCATCGTCTAATGATTCAAAGGCTACGGCCCTTGCGCTATTATCAGAAACGAGGTCAGGGGGTGGGGTACGGCCAATGACCCGTTCGTAGGCGGCTTCTCGCTCCGCAAGTACAGCGCGAGCCTGAGCTAAATCGACCCGGGCTTGGGCCTGTCGCATGCGTGCTTGCTCAACGCCTGTGCGACTTTGTGCACCCGCCTTCATTCGTTTTTCTGTAATTTCTAATTGGCGCGTAACGAGGTTGAGGTTTTCAATGCGGTGGTCGACGATAGCGCGCGCCAAAACCGTACCGGCATGGGTGCGCGCGGCTTCTAGAGCAGTTTCTTGTCGTGCCGCCAGCAATGCAAAATCGGATTGTGACAATCGTGCCTTGGCTTCACGAAATCGATTGAGCACCGATAGTCCTTGAAAGATCGGCTGCGATGCGGTGATACCGACGGTTGTTCCGTCCCGTTCCTGGAGCGTTTGTAGCGTTGAGCTGCGTAGGTCGTCATTTGTATATGAAGCCGATGCCGCGATGTCTGGCAGAAAACGACCAAAGGCGCGAAGTCGCTCTGCTCTTGCTGCGTCCAATTGTGCATCTGCAATATTGACCCTGGGGTTGTGATTTAGTGCTGCCTCAATGGCGACGGAAACCGTTTCACCAACCTCTTTGGGGTCAGCAATGACTTCTTTTTCAACAAATGCAGCGTAGACGTTCAACGCATCATCTGACGCGCATGCCAGTTGCATATTTCCTGCGCTCAGAGCGAAAAGGCTGACAATTGATTTTCGAATTGCTGTCATAATGGGTTCATTCACTTGGGTACATAAACCGTTTTTGTAAAAACTGGAGGGCAAGGCAAGCGGGAGCCCCCTCACTGCCTTTTTTGGAATCGATCTTCAGCTAGTTGTTATGCGCCTTTTTATTGTTTTGATGCTTGTTCACCCTTAAACCCCATGGCACCCAGTGCTGGTTAACAATTCCTTAATTTTAGGGTCGAATAGGCGCTCATCAGACGATTCCGCACACAATTGAATGTCGTAAGAGTATTTCACTCATACGCCTGATTACGTCGGTAGTGTTTCAGGACTAGTATATGATCCAGCGGCCAGTGCTACGTCAGTTCGCAATAAATCGAACACACAGTTGAACGAACAGGGCATATTAGCCGCCAACAATTGCACGCAATTTAAGGTGTAAAAAACCCTCACCTTTCTACCGCCGCCAATAAAAGAATTAGGCAGCAGCGAAAGATGAGGGATCAAAGCTAACGTCGAAATTTAGGCGTGTATTCTAGAGGTTGCGTCCAGAATAGCTGGCGGCGATCCGGCGAATGGCAACCACGAAAGCAGCTGTGCGAAGATCTGGGCATTGATCATCTTCGCGCCAAGTTTGACGAATGGTCTGGTAGGCAGTGCGCATCGTGTCATCGAGACCCGAGCGAACAAGATCAATCTCGCCAGCGCCATTTACGTAGTCACATTTGAAGTTCTGATTAAATTGACGACCGGTCAGTTCTTCAACCGCGTCCATCAACGATGTCTGGCGCGCCTCTTCTTGGCGACGCTGAAGGCGACCGAAGCGGATGTGAGAAAGGTTTTTGACCCACTCGAAATATGAAACAGTGACGCCGCCAGCATTTGCATAAAGGTCAGG
>JAJFGD010000138.1 GCA_021776315.1 Hyphococcus sp.
TTTATGATTTCTTCTGGATGCTCCACATCATGGATTATGGGGAGCGAACAAACTTCAATAACCCGATCGTGAAAACCGCATCGGCTGGAGGGTTGTTCTTCGCGATATCGGGTCTTTTTATGGTCATCATGCGAAAAGGGCGCGCGCAAATAAAGCGTGATATTAAGTTCATGCTGCGTCGAAAATAAAATGGCAGCATGATTCAAAAAACGCGCCGAACTTTGCAAAGTGCGGCGCGCGTCAAACTTTGTTTTTCTGAGTCAGTTTAAAAACCGAAATAGAGCGGCTCTGGTCCAACTGGATCTTGTGAAACCGCTTCGGCGACATCGGCCTCGTCAGTATTGTTTTCTTCAAGTGTTTCGCATTTATCTTTGGGCTTCGAGTATTGATATTTCGGGTGTTTTTCGCCCACTTTCGCAGCTTGCGTTATGACAACCAACGCTGAGTACTGAATATGCTCAACAACCTTGCCGACAACACTACGTGATGCAGGTTTTGGTGCATCCGCGTCAGAGCTCTGCACAGTGCCAATTCTGGCTACTGCGGGCTGTACGCTTAACACGGCTAGTGCCGCGATCGCTAAGACGGTCTTTTTCATAGGTTCTCTCTCTTCGCACCATTATGCCGGTGATCGATGGCGCATGGCAAGCCGGCCGCAGCGGTCATTTGCCATAAAAACCTTACCGTGTGGTAATAAACCTGGCGCTACGTCAAAGGTTAACGCCAGGATCACGTAGAATTTACCACCCAATCCGGTAATTGGCCCAGAATTAGTGGGTTTTTCGGGGATTAACCCAAGGCATCCATCGGGTCGACATAATCAACGCCGAGGGCCTCAGATACGGCTTTATAGGTAACTTTGCCGCGGTGAACATTGAGTCCGTTGCGCAAGTTTTCGTCCCTGCGCAAGGCATCCAGACCTTGATTGGCGAGCAATAAGCCATCTCTAAGGGTGGCATTATTGAGAGCATGCGATGATGTCAGTGGAACTGCGCCAGGCATATTTGCCACACAGTAGTGAATGACGTCATCGACAACATAGGTCGGATCCGCATGGGTGGTGGCTTTTGAGGTTTCGAAACAGCCGCCTTGGTCGATCGCGACATCTACGAGGACGGACCCTTCTTTCATGCCCTTCAGCATGTCGCGGGTGACCAATTTCGGTGCGCTTGCGCCAGGGATCAAAACGGCACCGACAACGACATCGGCGACATCTGTTTCCTCATCCAACGCTTCAAATGTTGAATACCGTGTCTTTGCCCGACCGCCGAACAATTCATCAAGTTCAGCGAGGCGTCGGTTAGAGCGGTCGAGAATTGTAACGTCCGCACCAAGACCAACCGCCATCCGTGCTGCGTGTGTTCCAACAACACCGCCACCAATGACCAAAACTTTTGCGGGCAATACGCCTGGAACGCCGCCCATTAACAATCCGCGACCACCTTGATGCGCCGTCAAAGCATAAGCTGCGGCTTGAATGGATAGCCGACCAGCAACTTCACTCATGGGGGCCAAAAGTGGCAGCCCGCCGTGAATATCGGTCACAGTCTCATAGGCAACAGCGGTTACGCCTGATTCCATCAGTCCGCGTGACTGATCTGGGTCTGGTGCCAAATGAAGATAGGTATAAAGAATTTGGTCCTCGCGCAGTTGAACCCATTCGCTTGGTTGAGGTTCTTTGACCTTTACGATCATGTCGCTCGAGGAGAAAACGCTCGCTGCATCGGGCGCAATTTTCGCGCCGGCTGCTTCATAGTCCGCATCGGAAACTTTGATACCAGCTCCGGCACCAGTTTGGACGAGAACTTCGTGACCATTTTGCACATATTCGCGGACACTGCCTGGAACAAGGCCGACGCGATATTCGTGATTTTTGATTTCCTTGGGAACTCCGACGCGCATGATTTCCTCCTATAGTGGTTGGGCGGGATAATATTCTCTTTTCAGTGGATATTCTTGATAATTTCCGCGAAATGCAGCAATAAGAGACATCAAATTTTGCATTACACAAGAATAGTGAATTAGATTCGAAAATATGGACAAATTTGACGCTGCCATTTTGAATGTTTTGCAGGAAGATGGTCAGACACCGTTTACCGAGTTGGGCGAACGTGTCGGGTTGTCTCCGTCCGCATGCCATAAACGGGTCAAAGAGCTGCGGCAGTCGGGTATGATTGCACAACAAGTGGTCATCGTTGACGAGCGAAAGGTTGGGCTTGAGACTTCAGTGTTCGTTCAAGCGACCTTAAAAAACCAACAGCAAGCGACGTTAGAGGCCTTTGAAAAGGCGGTGTCGCATCACCGAGAGATTATGGAATGTTATTTAATGTCGGGTTTGTCGGATTATCTCTTGCGAATCCTTTGTCGCGACGGTGCTGATTATGAACGGATTCACGCGGCAATATTGACGCGATTACCCGGTGTCGACAGGGTAATTACAAATTTCTCTATTCGGAAAGTATTGCGCCGAACGGCAGTTCCGCTTTGAAAACGACGCTTGCTGAAAAGCAATAAAATCAGCGATAAAAGCAAATCAATTTTGCGGCAAGCGATTAAACCGGCGGAAAAGACTTGGTGTCACGGTGGACCACGAATGATGGGAGACCGAAAATGTTGACGACCGCTCGGGTTGATTTACCATTACCAATTGCTGCTCGATTAAAAACCGATGCTTCATTTACGGATGATGTAAATGAATATGCCCGTGAAGATTTAATCGGGTTTAAGCGACCTATAGCGGCCGCATTTGCGATCATAGGGCCAGTCGCGATCGCGCTCGCCTATCAGGGGTCGGGGCTCATCGCAGTCGTGAATCTAGTGGCTATCTTTGCGGTTATTGTGGGCGTCGGTATCTATGTTGTTGGCCGCCAAGAATGGCCACAAATCGTCCAACAATTTCAATCATTCGCAATTGTTAAACGCAATGCTGTCGCGGATTTAAGATGTGGTTTTGGAGAATCTTCGTTTTTGAGCAACGGACGGTCGCCGCGATTTTTTGAGCACGAGCATGGTGTTTTGGTTTTGGCCGATGCTGGCGACTTAAAAACTCTATTCTTTTCAATTTCTAATGACGAAAACGATGCCCGGTGGTTGCTTTATATCAATGGTGAATTGTCCCGGCGGGTGTGGCGATGGCTACGGCTGCCCGTATCACGTGAAGTAGTGCGGTTTTCAACCGAAGGGTCAAAACTTGCTCGAATTGGTGAGCCACCGATGATCGATTCCATCGATGCCTGGGAGGCCGTTAATGTCGCGCTAGGAGAGCCTTTGGACGGTGCCATTATCCATCAATGCTTCGATGAGGTTTCAGAAATGGTGGATCAATTGGTCTAGCCATACGGAATCGCTTAATATCACCTCTTACAATTCGGGCGCCGCGCTGCTACATGCAGCCTCATGGCGACACTTATAGACACAGTTGGCGTGCCCCAAAAACCGCGCCACCCAGAGAAGCAATCGCGAGCAGACAGCCCACTCCTTCGTAAACCGGAATGGATACGCGTGAAAGCACCCGTATCTAAGGGCTATTCGCAAACGCGCGACATTGTTAGGTCCAAAAACTTGCACACTGTGTGCGAAGAGGCGGCTTGCCCCAATATTGGCGAATGTTGGGACAAGAAGCACGCGACCATGATGATCATGGGAGATACCTGCACGCGCGCTTGTGCTTTCTGCAATGTTAAAACAGGTGTGCCAAGCGCACTTGATGGTGACGAACCACGCCATGTCGCTGAGGCCGTTGCAGAGATGGGGCTAAAGCATGTGGTCATCACCTCTGTCGATCGTGATGACCTTACCGATGGGGGCGCAGAGCATTTTGCGGCTGTTGTTACAGCGATACGGCAAAATTCCCCGGACACGACTATTGAAATTTTAACGCCGGACTTTCTCCGCAAAGAAGGTGCCGCTGAGACAGTTATCGATTCAAAGCCAGATGTATTCAATCATAATTTGGAAACAGTGCCGCGGCTTTATTTGTCGATCCGTCCGGGCGCACGATATTTTCATAGTTTGCGGTTGCTCGAAAAGGTCAAAGAGCGTGACCCGAAAATGTTTACCAAATCAGGTATTATGGTTGGGCTAGGCGAAACGCGCGAAGAGGTCATGCAAGTGATGGATGATATGCGCTCCGCTGGGATTGATTTTATTACGATCGGACAATATTTGCAGCCCACTCGAAAACATGCCGCGATTGATCGATTTGTGCACCCTGATGAATTTAAGTCCTATGAAACTTTAGCTCGTGCAAAAGGGTTTTTGATGGTCTCTGCGTCGCCGTTGACGCGTTCTTCTCATCATGCTGGCGAAGATTTTGCCAAGCTTCAGGCGGCAAGAGCCGCGAGAAGCTAACAAACGCTTTTGTTTTTTGCGGTCGCGAACTTTGCAAAAGAGCAGTGTGGCACGGCTTGCGGACCATCTCGGGTATCAGTAAAAAACCACACCAAACTCGCTGTAAAAATACAGGAATTTATACCCCATGACGGCACAATTGTATGACCTCGCGCTTGCGGATAGTGATGTACGTCTTAGTCCCTATTGTTGGATTGTTAAATTTGCGCTCCTACACAAAGGGGTGGACTTCATAACGTTACCGTTGCGCTTTACGGAAAAAGAGAATTATCCGGGTGAGGATCTAAAAACGCTACCTATTCTGACAGACAATGATCAAATCATTTGCGAAAGCGCGAACATTATCGCCTATTTGGAAAAGCAATATTCTGGTCCCGCCCTAACGAATAGTAGCGCGGACCTTGCGTCGGTGGAGTTTTATAAAGCTTGGATGGACACATGTCTCTTCCCGGCGATTGGTCCGCGTTTGTTTGTGCGCGTCCATGCGGCGGCGCACGAAAATGACAAGGAGTATTTCCGAAAAACTCGGGAAAAGCGATTTGGCAAAACCCTTGAAGAAGTCGCAATGTCGCCGGGCCTAAATGAGAAGACAGCAACGGCCTTGCAGACGCTCGCGGCACCATTGGTCCGGTATAAGTATCTTGGCGGCGACAAGCCTAATCTTAGTGACTACAATGTTTTTAGTGTGTTCATGTGGCAGCGGGTCCTGACAAGCGAAGAGCTTTACGAGGTGCCTCAAGCGGTTGGGTCATGGATCGAACGTATGCTCGATTTGTTTGATGGTTATGCTCGCGGGGCGAAGCAAGTCGCGTGACCTCTAAAAAGACAACGACACAGGTTCCCTATACGGCTGATCAAATGTTCGATTTGGTCGCTGATGTCGGCAAATATCCCGAGTTTATTCCCTGGTGTATTGCGCTACGAATATTGAGTAAAAACGTATCGGCGGGGCAGGGAGAGCTGACCGCCGATATGATCGTTGCCTATAAAGTTTTTCGCGAAAAATTTAAAAGCCACGTGACGTTTGATCGCGACAACCAAGCAATCGATGTGACCTATTTGGATGGCCCCTTTCGCAGCTTAGAAAATCATTGGCATTTTACGGACCAGCCTGGCGGTGGATCAATTATAGATTTTGAGATCGAGTTTGAATTTAAAAATATTTTGTTGCAAGCGACAGCACAGACCGTGTTTGACAAAGCCTTCGCGCGAATGAGCGATGCCTTTGTTAAGAGAGCTGATGATATCTATAGAGTTCGTAATTAATTCCTGCGCATTGATTTCGATTTACGTATATTTGTTTGAATACTGAAAAACTGCTTGCAATTGGTGCCGATGATTCGTAGGGGCCGGTTGTGTTTTTAGCGAAATTTCTTTAAAATCAGTGGGATATGCTGGCGGTTCTCATGGACGAGTGGTGGGCCAGTAACATGATATTTGTGAGCAAAATGTGCGTTATTCGATCGTTGTTTCTACAGTGATTGCATGCTCGAAGTTTCGGTAATTTATGGGAAGCAAGAAATGGCAAAGCTGACAAACCAACAACCAACCAGTAAATATTCTAAAGAGATGGAAAAAAGGGCAGCCACTTCTGACGTAGAAAAAAAACGCAGAGCGACAGCAAAGAAAACAGAAAACCTTCGGGCCTTACGGCTAGCGAAAGAGGCGGAAGAACTCGCCGCCAAAGCTGCCAAGCCAGCGAAAAAGAAGCGGGCCGCGAAAAAGTCTGGTTTGCCGGATTTTGAACGAGAGGTTTGATCAGGCCAAAGGCATTCATGCTTATGGGGAACGCAATTGTTTATTGTTGTAACACGTTCGACATTTTCGCCCGATGTTGAAGCCGAAGTTTTGGCACTAGCAATAAAATCTGTTCCAATTGCAAAAAGACAACCGGGATTCATAGATATGATTGTTCATATCAATCACGCGCGCACTCAGCTTATGACCTATTGGAAATGGGACAACGGCGAAGCCCACGAAGCCTGTATGGCGAGCGATGATTGGCAGGCCTTTATGCCCAGTTGGGACGAGCTGATTAGTGACGGCAAGTTGCGTTTCGATTTTGATTCTTATGAAATGCTCAATGTTAGCTCCTAATAGCGTTTTCCAATAAGCTAAGCGCTGTTTGCGTAGCTTTTGCACGAACAACAACCCGCGAACATTGGGCGAATAGCCGACATTCCGTACGCAACAGCCTGTTTTTATCCGCTAGGCCAAACCAAACGAGGCCAACTGGCTTGTCTTTGGAGCCACCGGATGGCCCAGCAATGCCGGTAATGGACACCGCGAACGATGCGTTTGAACTGTTGATGGCGCCACATGCCATGGCACCAGCAACTTCGCGACTAACCGCACCATGTTTTTCTATTAGAGACATGCGGACGCCAAGCATTTCGTTTTTGGATTCATTTGTATAAGTGACGAAGCCGCGATCAACGACAGCAGATGATCCCGAAATGTCGGTGAGCGCTGCCGCAACCATACCACCTGTGCACGATTCCGCAGTGGCCACCATTATGTGCTTTGTCGTGCCCAGGTCGATAATTTTTTTTGCAAATGACTTTATGTGTTGAGTGTGGCTCATTTTAGTCGATTACTGGCAATGACACTGTCGCTGTTGCCATGGCCGCAATACCCTCACGTCGTCCAGTAAAACCTAATTGTTCTGTTGTCGTTGCTTTCACTGAAATACGTGCATCTGAAATATTTAGGATTAGCGCTAGGGAGGCACGCATGGCGTCGCGATGCGGACCAATTTTTGGAGCTTCGCACATCAAGGTCACATCGCAATGCGTAATCGTACCATTGTGATCCGCGACAAGGTCTCGGGCTTTTTCAAGAAAGACGTGACTTGGCGCGCCATTCCATTTTGCTTCGGTTGGCGGGAAATGATCACCAATATCCCCTTCGCCAATGGCTCCGAGAATCGCATCCGTCAGTGCATGCATCCCCACATCCGCATCGGAATGCCCCTTCAATTTATGGGTATGGGGAATTTCTACTCCGCAGATGATCACCGCGTCGCCATCTTCAAATGCGTGTACGTCAAAGCCATGACCGGTTCTGTATTCCATATTCGATGTCTTTCGTCCGAGTAGTGTTTCGGCCATGCCAAAATCTTCTGCTTGTGTGATCTTCATATTGTCCGGTGATCCTGCGACGAGGGCGATGGCGAGACCGGCCGTTTCACCAACGGCAGCGTCGTCCGTAAGCTGTTGACCGATCACGGCGCGATGGGCGCTGAGGATTTTGTCGAAGTGAAATGCTTGCGGAGTTTGGGCGCGCCACAATGCGTCGCGTGGCACCGTGTCATCGATACAAGGTTGGGAGGCGCTATCAGACTTTTTAATCGTATCAAATACGGGTAGCGCCGCAATCGATCCGTCTTTGGTATCTAATGCGGCAATGACCCGTGAAATTGTGTCCGCGTCAATGAAAGGGCGTGCGGCATCGTGGATCAACACGCGCATCGGTATTGCATCTTCAAGGCTTTCAAGCCCCAGCCGAACGGAGTCTTGTCGCTCAGCGCCGCCGAATACTGGGGCCATAAGTTTGCGGTGGTTGAGAAGGTCGCTCATGGCGGTGTCATATTCATCCCGGTCGTCGCGGTGAATGATGACGCGAACGGCGTCGACTTCTCCGTGGGATAAAAACGCTTCGACAGTGCGTGCAATGACGGCACGACCGGCCAGGGGGCGGTATTGTTTAGGGCCGCCTGCGCCTGCGCGGGCACCCCGTCCGGCAGCGACAATAATGGCGGTGGTGTTGTTTTTAACCATGAAATCTCAATGCGGTGTGCGAAAAGCAATTTGTAAGTCGCTGGTTTAGCGGGTAAACATCGCGCCGCAAAGGATGTGTGCGAAGAATGATCGCAATCGCTGACATAAAACTCAAAAACAACGTGGTTCTGGCACCGATGTCTGGAATCTCCGACCTGCCATTTCGACGTGCTGTGGCGCGGTTTGGAGCCGGTCTTGTGGTGTCTGAGATGGTGGCGAGTGAGGAACTGGCTAAAGCACGCCCAGATGTCGTGCGCCGAACAGCTGATGACGGGGTCATCTTCCCATTTGTCGTGCAACTGGCGGGGCGTGAACCGCGCTGGTTGGCAGCAGGTGCCCGTTTAGCGGAAGCTGCCGGCGCTGACGTGATTGATATCAATATGGGTTGTCCTTCGCGCCAAGTGACCGGTGTTTTGTCTGGCTCAGCTTTGATGCGCAATCTTGATCACGCCTTGCGGTTAATTGAGGCAACAGTAGGCGCAACAACAAAACCGGTAACCTTGAAAATGCGCCTAGGCTGGGATTGGGATTGCTTGAATGCGCCAGAATTGGCACAACGTGCTGAAAGCGTCGGCGTTCAACTCGTCACTGTTCATGGACGTACGCGCAATGACTTCTTCACCGGAGAAGCGAATTGGGCGGCTGTGCGCGCGGTAAAAGAGGTCGTATCCGTGCCAGTCATCGTCAATGGCGACATTGTTGATGCTGAGACGGCCGAAAAAGCTCTCCAACAGTCTGGCGCTGACGGCGTCATGGTCGGGCGGGCGGCGACCGGTCGGCCTTGGTTGCCTGGTGCGATCGCAACGGCGCTTGATACCAAAAAGCCGATTATCGCCCCGCCACTCGATGTTCAGCGCGATGCGGCTATCGAACATTACCGGGAAACGATCGACCTATATGGTGTACCTTTGGGGGTGCGGATGGCCCGCAAGCATCTTGCGGCCTATGTCGACTGCGCATTGCTTGATATCGACCTGATTGAGCGGCGGGCATTTCGGGCTGCTATTTGCAAACTATTCTCACCTGACCGTGTGGTAGACGCGCTTCACGCCTATTTTGACGCCAATATGGCCGATGCGGTGGCCATAGCCGCTTGATATGGCTTATGGCCCTGATCAATCTGTTCCATTTTGGCAACATTGTTGTTGATTTTTGGCAACAATCGACGCAGCATCATAAACGGTTTGACCTTTGCAGTCTTTTTGCGACTGCGATCGTCGCCGTGCCCAAGAGGGAGGTGCGCGGCCGGGGAATGTTTTTTAGTTTAGTCCCACAGGACGTGTGAGTTGGGTAGCAAAGAGAATTTGTTGAACACGACTGAAAAGACCGACGCCTCGGAGCGGACGCGTCGCCGTGTTTTGCCGCAATGGGTCCTATCAAACAGGACAGCTGCCATCGCGTTGACCGGTGCAGGGGTCGTTGCGTTCTTCACGACCTGGTTGTTGATGTCACCGCTGGTTGAGCAGGTCGACCGCACAATTTTGATGTGGATGGTCGTTGGCAATATCGTGATTGCAGCGAGTTTCGCGCTGTTAATTGGGGCTCGCCTATTTCACGTCTGGTCTGATCGTCGCCATCAGTTGGCCGGGTCTAGAACGCATATGCAACTTGTCGGGTTGTTCTCGGCCTTGGCCGTCGTACCGGCAGCGATTGCATTCCTATTTGCATTTACGATTTTGCGGGCAAGTCTAAATGATGTCTTCAGTGAGCGGATCGATAATTACCAAGAAACCGCGCGCGACTTGGCAAATGGTTTGGTTCAAATCAAAGCGGCGGAACTTGAACAACATATGCGCCTGATTGCTCAAGATATTGTGCGACAGGAAGAGTCGGGCTTTGGTTTTGAACAAACGCCGATTAGTTTTCGTCGATATTTGCATGCGCAAGCGCAAGTCAGAGGATTATCAGCATTATACTTGGTATCCGGTGATCGCAAGGTTATTGTCAGGGCGGAGCTAGAGCCCGGCCAGTTCAATTTGCCGCCGGAAGAATCATTTGCAAATTTCGAAAATAGTGGCGCACCTGGCGAGCTTTTTGTGTTCGGTGTAAATGATGACGCAACTTTTGATATCTTTCGGGGCGCTTTACGGGTTGAGCCGTATAATGGTGGATATTTGATTGGGTATCAGCCGATCGACCCTGTTACCACTAATCGATTGTTTGCTGTGCGGGCTGTTCGTGAGGACTGGCGCGAAGCTGAGCTCGGTCGATCAAGGTTGGAACGTGTTTTCTTCGCCGGTTATATCGTTTTGGCGATCATCATTTTATTTGGTGCGATTTGGCTTGCTTTATGGGCCGCAACCCGGCTTGTGCAACCAATCGGTCGTCTCGTGAATATGGCCGAGCAAGTCTCTAGCGGTGAGTTAGGGGCGCGGGTTGAAGTCCATAAGGATGACGGTGAACTTGGGGCGCTTGCCCGTTCTATGAACCACATGACAGCCCAGCTTCAGACCCAACGGGACGACTTGATCGATACCAACCGGCAATTCGATAATCGCCGCCGATTTACGGAGGCGGTACTTTCCGGAGTTTCGGCCGGTGTTGTTGGTCTCATGAATGATGGCCGTGTTACAATTGCCAATAAATCGGCAGCGGATCTGCTTCAGCAAGATGTTTCAAGTCTGGTTGGCGCGAATATTGCGGATGTGATGCCGGAACTCGTGCCTTTGTTCGAACATACGGCGGATCCATATTTTTCTGAGCTAGGTGAACAAATCGATCTTACAAAACACGGTCGAACGCGGACATTGAATGTGCGCATCGTGAAAGATGAAGCGGAGAGCGACGGCAAATATGTTGTTACCTTTGATGACATCACGCAGCTTATTTCCGCGCAGCGCAACGCTGCTTGGGGCGATGTTGCCCGCCGAATTGCTCATGAAATTAAAAATCCACTGACGCCCATTCAATTGTCAGCTGAACGATTGCGTCGCAAATACCTCAATGAGGTGACCTCTACGCCGGAAATCTTTGACAAATGCACTGAGACAATTATCAGGCAAGTGAACGATATTGGCCGGATGGTTGATGAGTTTTCATCTTTTGCACGCATGCCCAAGCCGGTTATTAATCGGGAAGATGTTCGCGAACTTGTTAAAGCAGCCGTCTTTCCACAGAAAGTCACTTTTTCTGATATTGAGTTTTCGGTTGAGACACCGGATGAGCCAATCTATGTCGAATGCGATGGCCGATTGATTGTCCAAGCGCTAACCAACTTAATCAAAAATGCAGGTGAGTCTGTTGGGGCGCGCATTGCTGACAAAGAGGACGCGCCCGTCGGGAAGATCAATATAAAGATCACTGAAAATAATAATATTTCCTACATAGCTGTGATTGATAATGGTGTTGGGCTTCCGGCATCGAAACGTCATCGTCTCGCGGAGCCGTATATGACGACGCGCGAAAAAGGTACGGGGCTCGGCCTGGCAATCGTTAAAAAAGTTGCCGAAGAGCATGGGGGATCGATTGATTTTGTTGATGATACGAGCCTCGGTCAAACCGGTGCTCGCATAACCTTGTCATTGCCGTTGGCAAACATGGATGAAGCTGCCTCGCCGCAGGCAGCAGCGGAATAGTATGGAATGGAGTCGTTAAGTAGATGAGTGTTGATATTCTAGTAGTTGATGATGAGGAAGACATCAGAGAGCTGGTCGCCGGTATTCTTGAGGATGAAGGATTCAGTCCGCGCACCGC
>JAJFGD010000139.1 GCA_021776315.1 Hyphococcus sp.
ATTTCCTATTGGCACTGACGCCCGAAACGGGGAATCGGTATCACTTCAGTGTTTGGCATAGTGGATTTCAAAGCCAATTCACGTCGGACAGTCGACAAAAGCGAAGCAAACGCTTCCGGCTGCTCCACGTGAGGGAAGTGAGCGGCATCATCGAAAACCACAAATCGCTTTTGCGGTGCCTCGACTTTGTCAAACCATTCTTGTGCAAGCGAAACTGGTGTTACGGCATCCTGATCGCCCATTGCGACATAAACAGGAATGTCGAAATTGAGTGGCGGCGAAGCAAAATCACCCGCAACATCATAGCGAAGATGGGCTTGTGCAAATTGCGGTCCCTTAGCCACATTCATGACGTCACGAAAACTATATTCAGGGGCCGTGACCCCCATGCGAATAAGCGGCCACATGGACTGCGCGCTGGCAATCTCACCTCCAATTTGAAACAACAAAGTCTCGCGATTGGCAGCAGTGATCTCAGGCACGGTCTCAACGCGATCTTGAAAATACTCCGCAATGATAGAATTTTGCACGGCCCGCTCGCGCGCCGGGTCCCCAATTTGACCGAGGCCGACATAGGCGTGAAAAAGATCCGGCCGGGCTTGTGCCAGTAACGCACCAAAATACGTCCCGTGGGAATGACCTACCAAAATCACTTTTTCGACACCAAATTCACCGCGCAGTTGATCAACAACATATTCAGCATCCGATAGCATTTGGGTCATGGTCATCGTGGCGGGATCGAGAGCGGCATCGAAACTTTTCCCGGCCCCGCGCTGATCCCAATGCGCCACGACAAAATCACGCTCCAGTGATCGCTGAAAAACATGGGCCGTAAACATGGCCGGCATGCCTGGCCCCCCATGGAGAAAAAGCACGACCGTATTGTCCCGGTTACAGCCACGGGCCAAAATCCACTGTTGGTCCCCGTTCACCTCAAAAGATCTAAGTGTTGCGACACTATTTCTGGCAAAAATTGGGTCCGTATAGGATTTGAAACCAATCCAAAGCATGGCTAGAAATACGGTGCTAATAATCGGCGTCAGATATTTAAACAATGAAGAACTTCCAAGCGTGCAGTTGCAACGCACCATTTCGCCATGACACACTGAAGGAATGAAGCGGGTAACCGGCGCAAAACCACAATTTGTCGCCAATGGAGACGGCCAGTCGTGAATGGGGCAGGTAAAATGGCGCTTGAAAACTTAGTCTCCGCCGAACGGGGACGCGATTTTGCGATTCTATTCGGCATTGGTTTGTTCATGGCGGCAATCGGTGCCTTTGACACCAATGGAGCGGCGGTCGGGCGGCGCTTAACCTATTGGTTGGGCTTGATGATGATTGCCGGGGTGACACACAATTTCTTTAGCGTCCGGGTTGCGACCACTCGTTTCGCCACCGGCATTTGGCGAACGAGCATTGTATTGGCGGCAGCGATGACAATCTTGCTGACACCAGTAGTCTGGCTTTTTTCCGCGGTGATTTTTGGTGCAGCCTTGTCACCGACCCGCCTACTGGCCCTTACTCCCGGCGTCCTAGTCGTAAACGGTGCCCTCGTCGCCCTGCTCGGCGTCACGCAGCAGCGCAACCCCGAAACCGCCAATCCTATTGGGCCAACCGCAACCATCCCAGAGCCCATTCGCGAGATGTTGCCAGTGCCACTGCGACAATCGACTATACATGCTGTGCAAGCAGAGGATCACTATATCCGCATCCACACAAGCGATGGCAGCGCCTTAATTCGCATGACCATGCGCAATGCGATCGCAGCACTTGATCCGAGCTTCGGCTTTCAAACCCACCGGTCATGGTGGGTCCGTGAAGCCTCTATTCGCGACATTTGTTGGAAGCGCGGCCGCGCGACATTACAACTTGATCGCGACATCACCGTGCCGGTCAGTCGGAATTTTGCCAAACAGCTGGTCGAAGAAAAACGATTGTAAAGTCAAAGTGTCGATTATTGGCGTGTGGTGCGTGGCCCCATTTCGCTGAGGTCTTTCGCCGTATCGATATCGCGCAGAATTTCTAATTGATGTGTTTTGAATTTTGCCGGCAAGGATTTAAGCGTGTCGGCCAAAGCATGTTTCGTGGACCATCGCACATTTTTGAAAAGGCTAGGTGCCGATTGTCGACGGGACAAGCCGATCAACCAATACCCCCCATCTTTCGCCGGACCAAAAACAGCATTTGCCCCGCCAAGAACCCGGAACGCATCGCGCAAATGACGCGCCCGTAGGCCAGGAGCATCCGCACCTATAATAATGACAGGACCTTTCGCCGCCGCTTGAAAAGCATCACCCATCCGCGCGCCAAGATCGCCGCTTACTTGTGGATACCGTAGCAACGTCTGTGGCCAAAGATTTTCAAATCCAGTCACTGCACTTGGCGGATCAACGGCCAGCACAGTTTGCCAAGTCCCTTTCATGCTCTCAGCAATCGTACGCGCAGTGAGCACCCGAAACAGGGCTGCCGCGCGACCCATCCCCACATCGGTACCAAGGCGGGTTTTCACCCGCCCAGCAATCGGAGCTTTGACAAAAACAATGACCGTGCCACGCATTAACGATAATCCCGAACCAGTTTTTCCGGCGGCGCACCCATCTGATAGCGCGTAAATAAAATGAGATTTTTGAAAACGCGGCGTACATAGCCATCACGCTCATAGCGTTCGGCAGAGGTTACTGCCTTTGACCGAAAAATATGAAATGTCATCGAGGCACTTTTTCGCAATAATCGACGTACAAGATCAACATCTTCAAAAAGCGGCATGTCTCGAAAACCACCAACCTCGTCATAGGCCTTGCGCGAAATCAGCAATCCTTGATCCCCATACGGACTCTTCGTTAGCCGCGTACGCAACATTGCGCCAGTCGCAACAACTTTGGCAGCAATGCCATCAGTATCAAAAGCCAAAGTAAAGACACCCGCATCATAGGCATCGGCGTCGATGAACTGCTGCACCTCTTTTGCCCACCCCGTTTCTAGCACTGTGTCCCCATGGAGGAAAAGCAACCAATCACCGCGCGCATTATCCGCGCCATAGCTTAGTTGCCCCCCTCGACCGGCCGGCGCATTGACAATGCGCGCCCCAAACCCATCCGCGATGGTGGTTGTGTCATCAGTCGAACCGCCATCGACAACAACAACCTCTTTCACAACACCATCGATTGCCGATGTGACAAGCGCATCTAGGCATTGGGCCAATCGCGGTCCGGCATTCAATGTTGGAATGATGACCGAGACGGTCTGACTTTTCATAACCATGGTGATTTCCTTACCGGTTCTAAGGGGTTTCAACAAAGCCCCAACTTTCACAAAATTGTGGAAATAATGTTCTTGCTTTGTTCTTTTATGGTGGTAGCTTCTGGGCATGGCCCGCGCCGCACATCTTTCCCTTCGTCCTCCCTGCCCTGGAGGAAATGGACCGCCGACCTCGAAGGTTAAGGGACGCGGCGCGGGTTCAAATGAATCCGGCCGATATGAACCCGAACAACGCGAGCCATGTGACGATGGTTGGGATCTAGATGAGGACTTGCCGCCGTTGCGCACCGACGTCACGATCGAGCGACCGAAAAAAATCATCACCAGCAATACCTCACCCTATGTGGGGTTTGACCGATCCATTAATCCGTATCGTGGTTGCGAACATGGATGCATTTATTGTTTCGCGCGTCCGACCCACGCCTATATGGGATTGTCGCCCGGGCTTGATTTTGAATCAAAACTTTTCGCAAAACCGTCTGCACCAAAACTGCTCGAAAAAGAATTATCCAATCCGCATTACAAACCGCGGGTAGTGGCGATGGGCACTAACACCGACCCGTACCAACCAATTGAACGCAAGTTTCATATCATGCGTGGGATTTTGTCCATGTTTGCAAAATTCAACCATCCCGTCACTGTCCTCACCAAGTCGCAACTGATCACCCGTGATCTCGATATTTTGGCCTCCTTGGCTGCAAAGAATTTAACCCGCGTCATGTTTTCTATTACGACGCAAGATAAAGCGCTGGCACGGTCGATGGAGCCGCGCGCCGCCGCACCGAAATGGCGGTTTGACGCAATCAAACGCATGGCTGAGCAAGGTGTACCGACCGGCGTCGTCACCGGACCGATGATCCCCGGGCTTAATGATGACGAGATGGAAGCGATTTTGGAAAAAGCCGCCGATGCCGGTGCGCGCTTTTCTGCCTTTACGATTTTGCGCTTGCCTTTAGAGGTTTCCCCATTGTTTCAAGAATGGTTGGAAACCTATGCGCCCAATCGTGCAAAACGCATTATGCGTCACATCCGCGATATCAATGGCGGCAAAGATTATGACCCACAATGGTCTCGTGGGGGCGAAGTAAAAAGCCCCTATGCCCAACTGATTGCACAACGTTATGCTAAAGCGCAGGCACGGCTGGGTTTTGACCGCAAACTACCACCGCTGGACCTTTCACAGTTCTCAGTCCCATCGGACGTTTCCGGTCAGATGGATTTGTTTGGGTGACGGGTAAACGTCTTGTCACTCATCAGACATTGTGAACGGTGGGCGCTTGAAATCGTCCAGACATCCAACATCAAGATCTGTGACTGATGCGCTTTCAATAAAGGCATCAATGAAACCGTCAGTGCATGCCTCGCCGCTTAGCCCCCAATGCGATCGCTTCGGCACCACTATCAATCGCCCATTTGACAAATGCTTAGCAGCCTCAGCGCCGGCGATTGGCGGCGTCGACGCATCTACCTCACCTGAGACGACAAGCGCTGGTACATCAGAAATAACGGGCACATGGAAATCTGCTGCGGCTTCACCGCGGGGCCAAAACGCACAAATAGCCTGACCAGAATCTAAACGCTCGGTTCCGAGAACCGTATCTTCAGAAAGCCTTCGGGTACGCTCTTCATCAAGAAATGGAAACTCTTCCGCGCAACGTACTGAGGCCCACATTCCTTCGTGGACCCCATTGCCTAAAGCAACTATCAGCTGCGGCAAGAATTGCGTCAAGCGTGCATAATCACCGGTCTTCGCGTCATCTATCGCAAGAGGCAACCCGGCGGAGAGTTGAGTTGAATACAAGGCATAACGAATGGCGATGATGAGTTTTTCGTATCTCACTTCAACCGGCGTCGGCTCACCTGTAATTGGGTGGGGTATCGTCAATGTTAACGGCGCCGCGCGCACTTGTGCCAATACGTCGTGAAAATCTTGGCGAAAATTCGGATATGCGGCAGAGCAAGCCGCATTGCTTTCGCAATCGTCAAACAGCACCAACAACATATCTTCCATGTCACGCGCAATAGTTTCTGTCTGCTTCATGGTCGTCGGCAATGCACCAAGCAAAAGCGCCGCGCGCACATTGGATTCATGGCGCCGCAAAATTTCTAGCGCGAGCGTCGTCCCATAGGATCCGCCCTTTAATGTCAGCGTTTCATACCCGAGCGCCGCACGTAAATCGTTGACATCATCGGCGATGATCGATGTCGTATATTGTGTTAGGTCGGCGCGCTTGTTTAATTCTTCCATACATGACCGAATGCGCCCCGCATCCATCATGCCAAACACAAACATGTCCTGAAAGGTTTCTGGATTCGCTTCAAAGTCATATTTTATGCAATCAAGCGGGTTGGACCCACCCGTACCGCGTTGATCGACCAGAATATAATCGCGCATGGCCAAAAAATTTAATGCGTTGATCAACCCTGCGGCGCTCACTGTCGCGGCTGCGCCAGGACCACCCGTCAACTCAATGACAGCATCTGTGGAAGGGGCACCCGATTTCGCACGCACGCGAATGAAGTTAATTGGAATAATGCGGCCGGTTTTAGTGGACCGGTTTTCATAAACCTGCAACTGGCCGCAATCAGCGACAACACCATCAAATCCTTGCTCACAAGGCGACATTTCAAGACTGACGACGGCCGATTGTTCGACCGCGACGCAACCAGCACCGCAAGCAAGCCATACAGCCAAGCCGATGCTACCAATCAATTTCCCCATCACGCTCTCCAATTTTTAGAATTCCCCAAAACGCAGAATTGCGTTGGTACAAACGACGCTATGCATTTAGCGCTTGGGCCCGAAATTCTCGCGGTGTCATACCCACTTCTTGTTTAAAGGCACGGTTGAATGGCCCAATTGAATTAAAGCCACAATCAAAAGAAATGGCTGAAATCGAGCGATCATTATTTTCCGGATCGATAAGCGCATGCTTCGCATGGGTAATTCGGCGCGTATTGATCAGGTGATTGAAATTCCGATAACCGAGATCACCAGTAATGCATTGGGTCACTTTATAATCTTGTTCGCCAAGTGCCATTGCTAGATCTGCAACCTTTAAATCTGGGGTCGTAAATCTTTGTGCATGATCAATGGCATCTAAAACACGGCGCGCTAGCGCGCTATCACGTGCAACCGTCGATGGCGTCGAAACAGCACATCGCGCAGATCGAGATGTGAGTGGGTGTTGTTTCCGATAATTTACCGCGAGGCGGCTGCCGATCACACCGACCAAGCCACAAGCAGCGATGACCACGTTGACCCATTGCGCTGCAAAGCTACCGCCCGTTGCATTGCCCGCCCAGATTAAGGTCATGGCCACCATGCCACAAAAAACGGTGGCAAAAATTTGTCGAAACCGTCGCTCCGATTGCGCTAGGCGTGAGTTGTAACCAGACAACACTTCAACCAGCACCATTACAAGAGCACCAATACAAATAAACGATGCAGCATTCGCGGCCACACGGTGCATTTCCCCTAATACGCCTTGGGCGGTCGATGCACTAGTCAATGTCCAATAAGCTTCTACAGCGACGATCCCAACAACAGCCAAGACCGTCCATGGTTCGATTGGTGATTTTGCGCGAAAGAGCGATCGCGCCAAAAGCCACGCCCAACCGCAACCGGCCGCACCGCCAATGGCAACCACATAAATAAGTGGGCCAGTGACCCCGCCAAACAAACCAGGCAAAACCGAAATCGACACGGAGGCCACAAAAATCCACCAGATGATTTCTGAAGGTTCGGTCGAACGCATATGCCGTGAAGACATCGCCGCGAATAAGGACGGGACACTAACCAGCAAACCGGTCAAACCATTTTGTCGAAGCAATCGTTCCATCGTCCTGCCCTCACGCCCCACGGGTTCGAAAATGCGATGCCGGCTTCATAAAAATCGCCAGAAAAGCTCGCCGTTTTCCAAATCGGCGAGACTGATGCTGCCGATGCCCCATTTTATGCGATCTCACCAAGCGCTGAAAGCGCAAAGCGACGAATTGGTGGTGCCGCACGCTAAACCCATGATTTGTGAGAAAAATATCACAAATCGGGCGGTGATGGGTACCGTCTTAGTATGAGGAATTTGTTTTGTGACGACCGTTTTTAAAGCTTCCCCGCAAATGACATCCACGCCTGCTCACGCAAACCGATGGCCAAATCGATTTTTGGCCTCATCCGGCGTGCTTTGGTTTTTGGCCGCGGCCATCGGACAATGGATCTTCGTTTATTACGTTGCCGCTTATTATATCCCGTTTCTCGCAACGAACGGTGTCGCCGGGCTCGATAATTCACACCTGCCAGAAGGCTTTATCGCTGGCGACCTGGCGGGCAATATCGCTATCGCTACTCATGTTGTGATTGCTATTGTCATTATTGGCGGTGGACCGCTGCAACTCATTCCGCCTTTACGCAAACATTTCCCCGCTTTTCATCGCATGGTCGGGCGCACCTATATGAGCGCCGCTGTCATCACCAGTATCGCCGGTCTTTATATGGTCTGGACGCGGGGCGTGCCTGGCGGCCCTTTGGCCCCCTATGCCATCAGCCTCGATGCCGTGTTGATATTCATCTTCGCCGCTATCGCCGTACGCTTTGCAATCATGCGCAAAATTGATCAGCACCGTCGCTGGGCCATGCGGCTTT
>JAJFGD010000140.1 GCA_021776315.1 Hyphococcus sp.
CATCATAAATTTTGTCATGTATATAAATTCTCTCTTCGTCGTTTGGTATCAATGTTCGAATGCGGTTTCTTTGCAGAATTTCAGGGTAGAAATCGCCTTCCATGGTCTTGCGTACACCAAGCAATGCGACTTGATCGATACCAGCCAGTTTGATCGCCTCTGCCGTTGCTTCTGCAATGTGCAGAAACGGTATGCTGACTTCCTGAGATATTGCTGGAACGAAACGATGAACATCATTGCAAGAGATAACTACAAAATCAGCTCCGGCTCGCTCTAAACCCTTCACTGCATCCAAAATTTGTTCGCAAGCTGCCGCTTCGTCCTGACGCCCTATCACAGCTTCAACGTAGGCCTGTCTATTGACGCTTTCCAATACTAGACGCGCTGATGACACCCCTCCAAGCTTCGCCTGCATCATCTCGTTTAGCAGCTTGTAATAAGCAGCGGTCGAAACCCAACTTAAACCGCCAATAAGTCCAATTTTCTTCATTTCCATTCGCTTTTATTTGCCACTTTGATTGGTAGTTTACTGCATGGTTGTATGTCTGAAACACAAGATGTCGCAAAATCGATCCTTTTTGCATCGGTTTTTGTGGGTCAACGAAAACAATCGCTTGGCTGTTGCAAAACCTAGTATCAAAACTCAACGGCAAATCAGCTTCGGGGCATAAGCTGCCCTTCAGGCCGGCCCGCTTTTTTGACTGCTTTGTGCCAATAGCTGCCGTCCTCAGATCAACTAGTCATTACTGCAAATAACGGTTGACCAGTTTGTTTAAGTTGCGTTTGGCAGGATTAGTCTGACTTTTCTTGAACTGGTGGTTGGTTGCGCGCGGAATTCGTGGGCGCAGCGCCCGAAACACATGCATCAAAAATGTATTGACAATTAACTTGTCATTATTATATATATTGACAACAAACTTGTCATGAGGTAATTGTGAATATCCCAGCCCAAATCATGCAACTCATTCCCGTCCAGTTCCACCGCATGCGAGCAGTGGGTGATGCCCTTCATAAGAAACACAACGTTACAACGCCAATGCGTGGCGTAATGCAGAGTTTGTCTGCGTGCTGGGTATCCGGCCACATTAATTGAGCCCAACTCACGGTGCGAAAATGCTTAAAAAATGCGCTACTACTATTTTGTTTTACCTTATTTTGATGGTGCTGTTCGTCGGTGAACCACTGCAGGCACGCCAAAACAAGACGAGAGTGTGGATCGACACCGATGCGGCCTGTACTGGCGCATTTGCAGTAGACGTTGACGACTGCTGGGCACTTGCATTGTTGCTTAGGGATGTGACTGTCGAGATCGTTGGGATATCAACTGTATTTGGCAACCGTAGCTCAGCCCCATCTGAAGGAGAGATGCGCAGAATTTTGCATGCAATTTCGCCTGATGCTTCGCAAACACGAACAATTCCGGTTGTCGAAGGAGCATCACGACCACCGGAAATTTTCAATTCATCGCCAAATCCTGCCGCGAAAGCGATCATAAAGGAACTTGAAAAAAGCCCCCTAACCATTTTGGCTCTTGGGCCACTTACGAATATTGCATCTGTCGTTGCTCGCCGTCCGGATCTGTCTGGTCGCATTTCAAACGTTGTAGCGATTGCAGGACAACGCCCAGGCGAAAGATTCTTTCCCGGACGCAGTAGGTTTTTTCATGTTCATGATATGAATTTCCGTAAGGATGTGACGGCATTTAAGCTTGTATTGGAGTCGAGCGCAGCTGTCACGCTGGTGCCGTACATTGCTGGTAGTCAGGTAATCATTGGCAAGAGCGACCTCACTCACTTGCAGCAAGGAAACAGGCAGACCCAATGGCTCGCTGATACCAGCCTTGGATGGTTGGAGTTTTGGGAAGCGTATTTTGGCGTCTCAGGTTTTTACCCGTTCGATTTATTGGGTGCGGCGTATCTTACTTTTTCAGATGGTTTAAAGTGTCGACAGACGCGAGCGCGGATTGTTTACCGGCGCGGTTGGTTTACTGTTCGAGACACACTTGAAGTCGATGTTGGTAGCGGCCGCACCGTGCACTATTGCGATGAAGTTACTGCGCAACTTGGAAATCGACTGGTTTCCCGAGTCCTCAAAAGCGCTCATTGACCTTCTCAACGATCCATTGGTTAAAAAATTCACACGGTGTCACCAGCTGAGATGTCCACCTTGGGTCAGAAGCTGCCCTTCAGGCCGGCCCGCTTTTTTGACTGCTATGTGCCGCTGGCGAAGTCTCCAACGCTGTGTTGCGTATCCGAAATAGGTGCAAAGCCGGGCTCAAGAATTCAACGTTCGGTTTCTGATCTCCGCGGCGAACCCTGGCGTGATCAATGAATTTTCCACTGACAAGGCCGTTTGGACCGCTAAAAATCTAATATGGGGTGATTCCACCATGCCGTGTCAGTAAACGATCGCATATCAATTTCGTAAGTCCAGGTGGAACGATGTTGCTGGGAAACATGGAAATAGGTTTCAGCAATCTTCTCTGGCAACACAAGCCCGTCATGTTCTAATCCACGACTTTCCCTGAGTTCCTGAAATCTTTCCTCACCCATAATCTTTCCCAACGTATCCGGCGCATCTACCATGCCGTCGATAAGGATGTGTGCGACATGGATACCCTTGGAAGCAAACTCAGCATTGAGGGTTTGGCAGAGCATACGGCGCCCGCCCATGGCTGATGCGTGGGTGTGCTGTCCAGGGTTGCCCCTGAATGCTGCCGTTGCCGTCGTCACCAATAATGTGCCTTTGCCTCTTTTTTGCATGTAAGGAAAGACAGCGGATGCAGCGCGAAACAAACTGAAAGTCGCAAGACGCCATCCCAATTCAAACATTTTATTCGTTGTATCACCGAGTGATACGATGCCAGTTTGAGCACCAAGGTTGAAGACCAAAGTATCGATTGGGCCAATGTCGGCTTCGACGGCGGCGATGCAATCTTCGATACTGTCCGGTTCGATAGCGTTCAACAGAAAGCCTGTGGCTGTTCCCCCGTCATCCTCAATGCTTTTCACCAACCGGTCCAGACCTTGCTGATCAGATCTCCTGCACAAGACGGCATGATAGCCCTCTTGCGCAAAGCGTTTGCCAACATTCCCGCCTATCCCCGCGCCGGCGCCGATTACCATGCAGACTGGTTTCATCTTTTTCAAACTCCCTGAGCTGACGCCGGTTTTGAAGGTGGCAAGTTAAGCCTCCATCGCTCTCTCAACCTATGGCATTAATGAGTCCTGACCCTAATATATTGGGCTCATATTTTCTACAGTCGACCGCCGCCACGTTAGATTGTAGAATCGCCCGATGAAGCTGGGGACCACTTGCTAAAGTGAGACCACAAACCAACACCCAATTGGATATTTGAGACCATGAAATATTATGACCTCCCTGCTTCACCTAACGCCCGCCGTGTGCGCATCTTGATGGCCGAAAAAGGAATAGAGATTCCGACCCAAGTCGTCGACATGATGAAAGATGAGAACAAAGAGCCTTGGTATCTCGCAAAAAACTCGCTGGGCGCAATGCCAGTTCTGGAACTGGATGACGGCACTTGCATTGCCGAATCAGGGGCCATCTGCCGCTACCTTGAAGAACTCCATCCTGAGCCCTGCCTGATGGGGCGCACACCCCTGGAGAGAGCTCAGGTAGAAATGTGGCATCGCCGCGCCGAGATGGAGTTCCTGTTGCCCATCATCAGCATTTTTCTAAATACCGGGAAGATGTGGGAAGGCCGTCGGACTCAGGTTCCCGCTTGGGCCGCGTTTGTCAAAACCCAAGTAGAGCAGAGCATGATCT
>JAJFGD010000015.1 GCA_021776315.1 Hyphococcus sp.
AGCATGGCCTAAACTTAATCGTGGTCGACTATCTGCAATTGTTGACCGGTTCGGCCCGGCGCAATGATGGCCGCGTCCAAGAGATCACCGAGATCAGTCAGGGCTTAAAAGCGTTGGCGAAAGAACTTGAAGTACCGATCATTGCGCTGTCTCAGCTCTCTCGGCAGGTTGAATCGCGTGACGATAAACGCCCACAGCTCGCCGACCTGCGAGAATCGGGTTCAATCGAGCAAGACGCCGATGTTGTTTTATTTGTTTATCGAGAGAAATATTACCTAAGTCGGGCGGAACCGCGTGAGGGCTCGGAAGAGCATGCAAAATGGTTTGCCCGCCTTGAAGAAGTTGGTGACACCGCAGAAGTCATCATCGGCAAACAACGCCACGGCCCCATCGGCAAAGTCGATCTCCACTTTGAAGAGAAATTCACGAAATTCTCTGATCTTGCGGACGACCGATATGATGGTCAGTTCGACCATTAGAAATCTAACTCACTAAATCTGAAATTTTGTGGGGTGCGGCCAGACTTCTTGTTCGGGCCGATCGAACTGTAAAAATTCGATCAACGCATCGCCATCGACAATAAAAGCAATCATAACCCCCTCCGCCGGACTGGTCGGGCCCCAAATAACCTCTTTGCCTTTGATCGCGTCGATAAGACTGTCCACAACAAAGCCAACATGTGGTGTGGATTTGATAATCTCTGGTAATGGATTGTCATGGTCAAAATTGTGCCATTCAATGCCATAAGGCGTATCGAAATATCCCGCCCCATGAATTTTTAACGATGCATTGTAATCGGCATCGGGCAACTTTCTGTCTGTTGGGATACCGACATGATGAAAACGCATTTTTTGCATTGTTCTTCCCCAATATGATCTCGGCAGACCAAACACCCATAACACAATATTGAGCATTCACAGCGTTTTAGGGGATGCGGTGACGGCTGCAACGGGTTAGGAGTAATTTTATGACCGGGGCATATCAAACCAACGCAAAAACCGCAGGGCCGTGGGTCGATATCGACCTCAATGCATTGTGCACTAATTTTGCAATGATCCGCGACCAAGCACCAAACATTGAGACCGCAGCCGTCGTTAAATGCGACGCCTATGGACTTGGTCTCAAGGCGGTCGCTCAAACTCTGGCGGCAAAAGAAAACTGTCAAAGCTTTTTCGTTGCCTATCCCGAAGAAGGCGCTGCCTTACGTGCTTATTTAAATAGAACAGATGCTGACATTTATGTCTTCAATGGACCACTGCCACAGACAATGGCGCTGTTTGAACAATGTCGTTTGACGCCGATTTTGAATAGTTTTGAACAAGCCGAAAAATGGGCGTCGCGCCAACCGGGCGTCGCGGCAGCCGTTCACATTGATACGGGTATGAACCGTCTTGGTGCGCCTCTAAGTGAAGTGGACGATATCGCGGCCCTAAAAGGTCTTTCCGCCAAATTGCTGATGAGCCACCTGGCATGTTCATCCGCTCCAACTGACCCGATGAATGCGAAACAACGAAAGCGTTTCATAGATGCTGCATCAAAATTTCCGGATGCGCGATTGAGCCTTTCTGCATCTGGTGGTGCGTTAATGGGCAAAGACTATCACTTTGATATGCTTCGTGTCGGTACGGCCCTTTATGGCGGTACACCGTTTGATTTTGATGAGCCGCGCTTGGCACCAGTCGCTTTTTTACGCGCACCTGTGGTGCAGATACGAACAGCGTTACCCGGCGAAACCGTGGGCTACGCAGCAAGCCATGCCATCAGTAAACCCACCCAATTGGCTACAGTCGCTCTCGGCTATGGCGATGGTTTTCCGCGTGCAGGCTCCGGTCAGGCTGAAGCCTTCATTGGCGACATTCGCGCCCCTGTCGCTGGTCGAATCTCCATGGATCTCACTTCGTTAGACATTACCAACGCAAAAAACTCAATAAAAACAAACGACATCGCCACCTTCTTTGGTGAAGGCGTATCCTTGTTTGAGGCTGCTTGCGCTTGCGGCACAATCCCCTACGAATTGTTGACTGGGCTTGGCGGCAGGGTTGATCGCCGCTACCTCTAGTCACTGGGACTGGGACTGGGACAGCGTCTGCGCGAGAGGGACTTGATGAACATATTTGCCGGTATCGGGCGAACAACAATGGCCTCCTTACGGGAAACAGGGCAGATCGCGAACTTCGCGCGCCGTGGCGCGTTCTCATGGGTAAGTGGTCCATTTTATTGGCGCGCATTTTTCAATTCTTTGTGGCGCATTGGATTTGCGTCCTTACCCGTGGTGGGACTTACGGCCATCTTCACTGGGGCAGCGCTCGCGCTCAATATCTATGACGGAAGCCTTCGGTTTAACGCCGAAACTTTTCTACCGCAGATCTTGGGCGTTTCGATTGTTCGTGAACTAGGCCCTGTGCTCGCAGCATTGATGGTTGCCGGCCGGTGTTCGTCAGCGATGGCAGCCGAAATTGGCACGATGCGGGTCACGGAACAAATCGATGCCATGTCGACGCTCGCGGTAGAGCCATTTAAATATTTAATTGCGCCGCGGATCCTCGCAACCACTCTCGCTCTTCCCGTGCTTGTTCTCATCGCCGATATTATCGGCGTTTATGGCGGGTATTTAGTCTCGGTTTACGCGTTGGATTTTTCCGGTCCAATTTATGTTCGTAATATTGCCGAGTTTTTAGAAAACAGAGATGTGATCAGCGGCTTGATCAAAGCGGCTGTATTTGGATTTTTAATCGCCACAATGGGTTGTTACTACGGATATCATAGCCGTGGTGGGGCCCAAGGCGTGGGTGCCGCAACTAGAACAGCGGTCGTTGCAGCTGCCGTTGTCGTCTTGGCATCGAACTATTTCATGACATCCCTATTGGTGGAGTTCTAAGAAAATGGGCGATGCAAATACAACCATCTCGGTTCGCGATCTCCACAAGTCCTTCGGCACTAACGATGTCCTTCGGGGCGTCGATTTAGATCTGGACCGCGGTAAATCACTGGTCGTGATTGGCGGTTCTGGCACCGGGAAATCCGTCCTAGCGAAATGTATCCTTGGCCTTGTCCGTGCGGACCAGGGCTCGATTGAAATCAATGGCCGCGACATTGCTCGACAAACAGAGAGCGATCGACGTTACATGACCGGCCTTTCTGGCATGCTCTTCCAAGGTGCGGCTTTATTCGACAGCCTACCGGTTTGGGAAAATATCGCATTTCGTTTAATCTATTCTCAGCGGAAATCACGCAGCGCTGCACGAGAAAAAGCAGCGGACTGCCTTTCTCAAGTTGGTCTCGCCCCGGAAATTGGCGACCTTTTCCCATCCGAATTGTCAGGTGGCATGCAAAAAAGAGTGGGGCTCGCCCGCGCAATCGCCGCTGACCCCCAAATTCTATTTTTTGATGAACCGACTACCGGGCTTGATCCCATTATGGCCGACGTCATCAACAATCTAATTTTGGAACGCGTGAAGGCCCTCGGCGCAACAGCGATTTCAATCACCCATGACATGGCATCTGCCCGCAAGATCGCTGACGAAATTGCGATGCTGTATCAGGGGCGGATCATTTGGCGCGGTCGACCAGAGGAAATTGAAAATTCTAACAACCCAATGGTCGAACAATTTGTTCATGGTCGCGCAGAAGGCCCGATCAAAATGGCATTGCGTCGACGATAGCCATGGCCAGGCGACCTGACTTTTAACTCAGACCTGAGCCCTACTCCCACTCAATCGTTCCGGGTGGTTTTGACGTTACATCATAAACCACGCGATTGACGCCGCGCACTTCGTTGATGATGCGCGTGGCGCATCGACCCAAGAAATCATGGGAATACGGATAATAGTCGGCGGTCATGCCATCAGTTGAATTGACTGCACGAAGTGCCAACACATGATCATAGGTACGCTCGTCTCCCATGACACCAACTGTCCGTACTGGTAACAACACCGCAAATGCCTGCCAGATTGCATCATAGAGTCCTGCTTTGCGAATCTCGTCGAGATAGATCGCATCGGCCTTCCGCAAAATATCAGCTTTTTCTTTTGTCACCTCTCCCGGAATTCGAATGGCAAGACCTGGCCCAGGAAATGGATGGCGACCAACAAAGTGATCCGGCAATCCCAGCTCACGCCCAAGCACCCGAACTTCGTCTTTAAAAAGTTCGCGTAAGGGCTCAACCAATTTCAGATTCATGCGCTCTGGCAAACCACCAACATTGTGGTGGGATTTGATCGTAACTGACGGCCCACCATCAAATGAAACACTCTCAATAACGTCAGGATAAAGTGTTCCTTGCGCCAGGAATGCGGCATTTTCAATCTTGCCCGCCTCCTCGTCGAAAATGTCGATAAACGTCGCGCCAATAATTTTCCGCTTTTTTTCCGGATCGTCGACGCCAGCCAGCTTACCTAAGAACAAATCCTCCGCCTCAACATGGATGAGAGGAATATTGTAGCTATCACGGAAGAGACGTACGACCTCTTCGCCTTCATCTGCGCGCATCAATCCAGTGTCAACGAAAACACACGTAAGCTGGTCTCCAATCGCTTCGTGGATCAACACAGCAGCCACGGAGGAGTCCACGCCCCCTGACAAACCGCAGATCACCCGTGCGTCGCCAACCTGCTCACGAATTTGCGCGATGGCCTCTTCTCGAAATGCGGCCATGGTCCAATCACCGGTGAGTCCGGCAATATTGTGGGTAAAGTTTTTCAATAGCTTTGCACCGTCGGGTGTGTGCACCACTTCAGGATGGAATTGGACAGCATATATTTGTCGTTCTTCATCGGCGATCGCGGCAAAGGGTGCACCATCAGATTTTGCGATCACTTCAAACCCGTCTGGTATGGCATTGACGCGATCACCATGGCTCATCCAAACCTGGTAAGCGTTACCCGTTTCCCAAACACCGTCAAAAAGTTTGCATGATTTGATGACCTCGACTTCGGCGCGACCAAATTCTTTGTGGTCTGACTGCTCAACATCGCCGCCAAGCTGTGCACAAATAGTCTGTTCGCCGTAACAAATACCGAGAATCGGCACGCCAAAATCAAAAATTTCCGGCGTTGCCCTTGGCGATGTATCTGTATTCGCGCTTGACGGGCTACCGGAAAGGATCACCGCTTTTGGTGAGAATTCCGAAAGGAACGGTCCATCGACGCGGTTGAACGGATGAATTTCGCAATAGACGCCAGTCTCCCGCAGGCGTCTGGCAATCAGCTGTGTGACCTGGCTACCAAAATCTATGATCAGTGCACGGTCGTGGACTTTTGCGTGGGGGTCGAGAGTCATAATGTCGTACTAGCCCTTTCGAGTAAGTGTCGCGATAAAGAAACCGTCTGCTCGAAGAGCATCAGGTGTAAGGCGGAGTGCACCGTCTGGTGTCACGCAAGCATTGAGTGCCTCAATTCCATCCGTAGACATCAAGCCGGATTGCTGAATTTGTTCGAGCGCCGGTTGATGCAAAAACTCATCTGCATCTTTTTGAAAAGCGGCAAGGCGGTCTTCGTTTTCTTCCATCAAGAACGAACATGTTACCCACACCATGCGCCCACCGGGCCTCACGAATGTGGCGGCTTGTCGAAGAACGGTGTCTTGTTCCGCTTGGCGTCGCTGAAGTTGTTGCGGCGTCAAGCGCCATTTCGTATCTGGGTGGCGTCGCCATGTCCCTGCTCCCGAACATGGCGCATCGATAAAAACGACGTCCATTTTACTTTTGAGATCGTCGAGACCTTCGTCACCAGCCGGAGAACGAATTTGGAGATTGCGCACGCCAGCACGCTTTGCTCTGTGAAATAGTGGTTTCAGACGCCGCGGATCACGGTCATAAGCATATAGCTGACCGGTATTTTCCATCAGCGCAGCTAGTGCCAAGGTTTTACCACCACCGCCTGCACAATAATCCAGAACCTGCGCGCCCTTGATCCCTCCTGCAGATGCTGCGGCGATCTGGCTACCAAGATCCTGCACTTCAACCCAACCTTTGTTGAACGCGGGTATAACCGTAACTCCCGGTGCTTTTTCGCGTGGGTCCGGAGCTGCGATGCGCGCAGCTGTTTTCAAAGGTGCTACGGCATTTGCATGTACCGACATTAGTGCTTTTAGTGATTTTTCCGGATCAACTTTGAGCGTATTCAATCGCAGATCGATATCAGCACGGTCGGCAAATTGCGTCATGATCGATTTGGCACGGTCACCAAATACCCGTTCGATATTTGGTGATAACCATTCCGGATAATCACCAGATAGTGGCTGCGAGGTGAGCATATCCGATGCTTGTAGCGACTCCCTCTCCGCGTCGCTCAACGCGCCCGGTCCGTGTTCTTCGACCACCGCGGTTGCGATTTCGCTTTCGTTGATATTCCAAAGAAATCGCAATGCACCAAACACGAGGGCGCGACTGACGTCACTGTGCATCGCCAGTGCTAACGATTGGCGTTTCCGCAAAACATCTAAACAAAGACCAGAAATCCATGCGCGATCCTTTGAACCCGCATAACGATTGTTACGCCCCCAATCGGCGATCGCTGATTTCAAAGGTACCCGTCGCGACTCAAAGTCCTCAAGAATTTCTATTGCAGCGGTAATACGGCCCGGCAGTTTCATGTGACTTCCTGATTAAGGCCAAGTTCTTTTTGAAGCTTTTTCGTCAGCCCCAGCGACACAATGCGATGAGAATCAGCCAAAAACTCTTTCAACTCTTTATCGGGCAACCCAGGGGCTTCAAAATGTTGGATCCATTTCATACCGCGTGACGCCAAGTAAGGCGCTGGCCGCAAACCAGCCTGATCTTTGAGCATTTCAAACGCAATTTCAGAAACTTTGAAAGATATCCCCGTTAGTCCATCGTCATTCCAACCACCAACCGCAAATACTTTGCCGCCAACTTTCCAGACATGTGAACCGCCCCACTGAACGACATGTGTGGTTACCGGGAGCGATCCACAAAAGGCGTTATACTCTTCATAGGTCATAGATTAATTCGGCGTTGGGTAATTCGGAGCTTCCCTGGTGATGGCAACGTCATGAACGTGACTTTCACGCAACCCTGCGTTTGTGATCTTCACGAATTTAGCGCGTTTTTGCATTTCTGAAATTGACGGCGCGCCAACATACCCCATAGAGGCGCGAACACCGCCTACAAGCTGATGCAAGATCGGACTAATTGGCCCCTTATAGGGAACGCGCCCTTCTATACCTTCTGGCACAAGTTTCATTTGTTCTTTCACATCCGCCTGAAAATACCGGTCAGCCGACCCTCGCGACATCGCCGTGATTGAGCCCATACCACGATAGGATTTGTAGGACCGACCTTGATAGAGGAAAACTTCGCCTGGTGATTCATCGGTACCCGCCAAGAGCGAACCAACCATCACACAATCAGCACCAGCCGCAAGCGCTTTGGCCATATCACCAGAATATTTTACCCCACCATCGGCAATCACCGGCACACCCGATTCTCGTCCGGCACGGGCCGCATCGGTGATCGCCGTTAACTGCGGTACCCCCACGCCAGCGACAATTCGTGTTGTGCAAATTGATCCTGGACCGATCCCCACTTTGATGGCATCTGCCCCCGCATCGATAAGTGCCTTTGTTGCATCATAAGTGGCGACATTACCCGCAATCACTTGTGCCGTATTTGATAGACGTTTGACCCGGGCAACTTGTTCCACCACGCGCGCAGAATGACCATGGGCGGTATCAATAACCACAACATCACAACCCGCATCAATCAATTGCTCAATACGGTCAAAGCCGGAATCACCAACAGATGAAGCCGCCGCTACGCGCAAACGACCCTCAGCATCCTTGCAGGCGATTGGGAATTCTCGCGCCTTTTCCATATCTTTAACGGTGATCAAACCGACGCAACGATAGTTTTCATCGACAACTATCACCCGCTCAATGCGTCGCTTGTGGCAAAGTTCGCGAACTTGTTCTTGGCTCGCGCCAGGCGAAACGGTCACAAGGTCGACCGCCGTCATGAGGTCTCTAACCGGCCGGTCCAAGTCACGGGCAAATCGCATATCGCGATTTGTCAGGACCCCAACAAGCTTACC
>JAJFGD010000141.1 GCA_021776315.1 Hyphococcus sp.
CACCACCACCCCAATAACCAACAGGAAGGCGAATAATGAGAGGATGTTCAATGATACGCCGGACATCGGCATAAAAATGAATGCGCCGGCAAAGGACACTGCGATGCCAACGGTCACCCAAAAAGCAACGCTCGGTCTCAAGAACAACAATAAAATGATGAGGACCAGGATTAAGCCGACGACGGCGTTGGAAGACACCAATTGCATCCTGCCAAAATAAATGTCCGACGTATCGAACCACACATAGATTTGTGCGTCATCGCCAAGCTCGACATTTTTCTCGTCTACCCAATTATTAACCGAACGAGACAACTCAACAATGTTCAACTCTTCTGGGGCCACGATCTGCATCAATACAGCCGGTTGCCCGTTGAGCGCCCGTTTTTGCTTGCGGTCTTCAAAGCCATCAATGACGGTCGCGACATCGACCACGCGAACGGTCGATCCATCAGCTTGTTGGCGAATGATGATCCGCTCAAAATCTTCTTGTGTATTGGCGAGAGACCGCACGCCAATCGCAATATTACCATTATCCGTTCGCACTTGGCCGCCGGACAGATTGATCGACGACCCACGCACCGCGCGTGCCACATCGTCAAATGTCAGATTATATTGGCGCAAGGCGGATTCAGAGACTTCGATAGAAACCTCTTCTCTACTTTCGCCAAAAATATTCACCAAGGGCGATCCGCCGGGCACTTGCGCGACTTCGTCGCGGAGTTGGCGCACCAATCGATTGAGGTCTCGTTCGGTTAGGTCACCATAGACCCCCATGAACATGGCACCGTTTGTGTTACGCCAAAGCTGAACGACCGGTGGGAATGCATCGGTTGGAAAGGTCGATATCCCATCAACCCGGTTTTTGATTTCGTTGAGAAACTGTGTTTGGTCGACGGAATCACTGCCTTCGATATTGACCGTCGCAAATCCTTCGCGCGCTGTGGCGTCGACATGCTCGATGCCATCCACATCAGTAATCGCCTCTTCAATGCGGAAGATGATTTGTTCTTCAATGTCACGAGGGCTTGCACCTTGCCAGATAACAGAGACCGTCGCGCCATTAAAACTGGCGCTTGGAAAAACCTCTCGCTCAATGCGTAAAAATGCAAGCGCGCCAGTAATGATGATTGCGATCATCAATAGATTGGCGGCAACCCCATTTTTCGACCACCACGTAATCAGTCCGTTCACAGCTTAACCTCTTGTGCTCACTTGTTCGGCAACTTCACGACCAGCTGCCGCATCATCAATGCTATCCGCAATGGCTTCGTCTTCGTCAAAAGTCGTCGATCCACCCATGGGTAGTGAAGGCAATACTTTGTCACCTTCACCTGCACCCCGCAGCGGCGAGCTGACGACACGTTCACCTGGCACAATGCCGCTAGCGATCGTAACGGTATCGCGTGCACTGGCGACAACACGAACGACACGCTCTTCAAGGATGTCGTCATCACCAATGACATAGACCCGATCAATGCCATAAAGCGCAGCCCGCGGTAAAACGATGGCATTCTCATACGGCTTACCCTCGATGAGAGCGTTGACAAATAAACCGATCGCCAATGGCGTTTCCCCGTCAGCACCTTCACCATAAGGGTCCTCCACAACAGCAATTGCAGAGATTTGCCGTGTGGCTGGGTCAATCGCACCATCAGTACGAACGATACGGCCAGTCCAACCACGAAGTTCGCCGCCAATTACAGCAGACAAGGCAACTGGTGGTCCGGGTTTTTCTTCTGTTTCATTGAAGGCAACCGGCAATCCTAGCTTGGCAAGATCATCGTCTGTCAATGGTAAACGAATTTCAGCAAAATCTGTCGAAAAGATGCGTCCGAGTTGTGCGCCAGGAGAAACAAACTGGCCTGGGCCTGAAAGGCGTTGTCGCACGCGACCGGGGAAGGGTGCACTGATTTCTGTGCGCTCTAGATTTAGTTGCGCGACACGTTGATCGGCAACAGCCGCTTGATAGTTTGCACGCGCTTGCGCCAGCTGTGGCAAGCGTAACGTTAGATCGGATGGATTTGATCCAACACCAAGTTCTTCGAAATCCTGCCGGGCGAGGGTAGATTCTGCCTCTTCGCGGCTAAGAATTTCGCGGGCTTGGGCGACGCGGGCACCAGCACTGGTAACCTGCAGGCGATAATCCGCATCCTCAATCTTAATAAGGAGTTCGCCCTCCTCAAAAGCGCCACCATCGACAAACGCTGGAGATGTGCGCTCAATTCGACCTGACACCTGGGCCGTCAAATTGATGTCGGTTCGCGGGCGCACTTCGCCCTGGGTCGATACATCCAGTGTCACCGGCTGAACATTGGCAACTTGGAAAAATACTGTTGGTGGTGTGATTTCCGGCGCTTGTGTTTCAATCGCCGGGCGCATTGCCCCCATAAAGGCAATAAACGCTCCCCCCCCAAACAAAATACCAACAGAAACAATGATGGTAAAAAACTTACGTATCATAACGCGTACTTACTCTCCGGTGTCGTAGTTATTCCAGCGCTGCAAGTGTCTCCTCTGTCATAAAGTCCCCGCCGATCGCGCGATAAAGAAGTACGCGATTGGATACACGTTGCTGCTGGGCTTGGATGTATTGGCTCTCCGCCGAAATGCGTCGGGTTTGAGCGTCTAGTAGATTAAAGATTGTGGCCGCACCGCTAGCATAGCGACGCTCGGTCAGCTCTTCTGCTGCTGCGGCCTCTTCGTAGGCCATGCGCAAAGCATTTTCGCGAACCGCCAAAAGTTCTTCTGCGGCCAGCGCATTTTCAGATTCCTGATAAGCTGTCAGCACCGTTTGCGCATAATTAAAGATCGATGTCTGGGCTACCGCGCGTGCGCGTTTGCTGTTCGCCAACAATCGACCGCCTTGGAAGATTGGCTGTAGTAATCCGCCGACAAGATTACCCGCTAATCGTTCTGGGTCCACAAGGTCCGCAAACATAGGCCCTGACGTGTTGATTTGTGACGTCAATGTGATTTGCGGTAACATTTGTTTTCTCGCGGCGCGGGCACGAAGGCCGGAAGCATTCATACGCGCTTCTGATGCCAACAGATCAGGGCGCCGAGCCAAAAGGTCGCTTGGCGCACCAGCGCCGGCGAGTTCGGGTAATTCAGGCAAGTTATCTGCCGCGGCGAGTTCTGCGCCGGGATATCGACCGAGCAATACTTCGAGCGCGCGCGAGGCTTCTTGTTCAAGACGCTGTCGCAATGCCAAGTTTGCCTGGCTCGATCCCAAAGCGGAACGCGACAAGCGAACATCCAGACTAGAGGCAACGCCGCGTTCATAACGACGCTCGGTAACGCGCAAATTGCTTTCGCGTGCTTGCGTATCGCGTTCAGCGAGCTCACGTTGAAGACGGGCTTCAATCAGCGAAAACCAAGATTGAGCGACATTTGTGCTCAGTGTTAGATGGGCATTGGCGAGGTCTGCATAGGCCGCATTGGCGTCTTTATAGGCGGCACGGGTTTCGTCTGTTAGGCGACCCCAAAGGTCGATCTCCCATCGAATTTGAGCTCCGAGAGAATAGTTATTGATATAAAAACGGCGGTCGGGTGTGTCGACCTCAGCGATACCATCGCCATCAAGGTCAAGACCTTCAAGACGACCATCGCCATTCGTGTCTACACCAAATTGGTCTTCGAGTTCGCCGGCGCTGAGACCAGTAGTCGGAGCGCCGCTGCCACCTGCGGTTGCCGCAGTGGTTGGGTCGGTTACGATCGCATTACGGCTGGCGTTAAAACTTGCATTCAAAGACGGCAGCAATGCCGCACGAGAAATCTTTGCATTGGCGCGTGATTGGTCGAAATTCGAAACGGCTGCGCGAAAAGTATTGTTTCGAACAATCGCTTCGTCGATCAGTGCGCGCAGTGTTGAATCTTCAAAAGATGCAACCCAATCCCCGATAGGTGCGGAGGGGGCAGAATCTGCTGCACTCCAATTGGCTGGGGCATCGGGAAGTTGTGCGTCGAGCAATTCGACATCCACGCTGGCGCAAGACGCCGCGAGTAATGCTGTTAAGGCGACACCGCTGAAACGCAATTTCATTGTTCTTTTATTAGAGGGCATCGTCATGCCATCCCCTTCTTACTACCTGCTCATGTCTTGTCGCTTGCACCGGTGAACTGCAAGCGACTTTCGGCGGGCGGTGCCGAGTGTGCGACAAATGACGCGAATATCCAGCCTTTGCGTCTCCGCCAACCTACAGATTGATCATAACACCATAGTTAATGCCATCAGACCACGGCTCTGAATGTGGGGCAGATTTTCCAAAATACCGTCGCAAAATGGCCACGCCGGCCTGAAAAGGCACGATCTGGCGAGGATTAATGGAGGCCACGGCCGGAATCGAACCGGCGTACACGGCTTTGCAGGCCGGTGCGTAACCACTCCGCCACGTGGCCGCTCCATTAATCGGGCAAATATTGCCCGGCGGGCGGTCGTCATAGCGCGCTGTTGTCACTCGGTCAAAGGGGATTTTGGCGCGTTGCACACAACGGCGCAGGGCTGTATGCCGCACCTAGGATTTTTCCAGAATAAGAGGCCGAGATGGACTACAAAAGCGCACGCCGCCACATGGTTGAAAGCCAGGTCAGACCAAATGATGTCACGGATCTGAGGATACAGCAGGCGATGGAGGTGACCCCTCGCGAGCTATTCGTGCCGATGGAGCTTCGTAATCAGGCCTATGTGGAGCGCGAAATCGAATATAGCCCTGGGCGTTGGTTACTTCGGGCGCGGGATTTTTCAAAATTGGTGGCCTTGGCAGCACCGCGCCCTGATGACCTCGTTTTGAACGCTTTTTGCGGCAGCGGCTATTCCACCGCAATCCTGGCGCAATTGGCGGAAATGGTGGTGGCGCTTGAGGTTGATGAAAAACTAGCGGCCCAAGCACAAGAGAATTTAACAACCATCGGCGTGAGCAACGCAGCAGTGATTACCGGCAACCCGATTGAAGGGGCACCAAAGCAGGGTCCATTTGATCTGATCTTTATTGGCGGCGCGATTGAAAAACGTCCCGACAATTTGCTCGCGCAGTTAAAAGACTCCGGCCGCTTAGCAACGATCTTGCGCAAAGACGGTGTATCGCGGGCAGTTATCTACAAGCGTAGTGACGATGCATTTGCGTGCACCGAGAAATTTGATGCGGCGACGACCGCAATCATGCCTGGTTTTGAAGCGGAAAAAGCTTTCGTATTTTAAAGTTTGAGAAACCTTCGTTACCAAGTCTCAATATCCGCTGCTGCAATTTCAGCTTGAACAGCGGATAAAAAAACAAACATTAACCATAATCGCGCATATTTGACCCAAGTCGGCGTCGAATACGTGTTTTGTCTATGTCGACATACCAGGAGAGACTTGTGCGTTTATTTTTAATGGCCGCGATTGTTTTATCGTCGGTTACCCCAGTTCACGCGGAGACGTTGCGTGATACGCTGGCATTGGCCTATGAGACCAATCCCACCATCCGCGCGGAACGCGCACGCCTTAAGGCTGTGCGTGAATCAAAAGCGCAAGCTTGGGCTGGTGCCTTGCCGCAAATTTCAGCACAGGGCAGTTATTCGCGCGTCGATTCCACTCAAACATTGAATTTTGGTGGCGGTGCCACCCAAGCCGACAACAAGCTCAATACGATTACCGGTGGCGTGAGTGCCGAACAGGCCATTTTCACCGGTTTTGGAAATTATCACGCCATAAAACAAGCTAAAGCTCGAATTCGTGCTGGTGGCGCCCAACTTGTAGCGACAGAGCAAACCGTGCTGCGCGATGTGGCGACGGTTTATTTTAGTGTTGAGCGCAACAGGGCCGTTTATGATCTGAATAAACGGAATGTGGATGTTTTGTTGCGGCAAAATGAAATGGCCACCGTGCGTTTTGAAGTCGGGGAAATCACCCGGACCGACGTTGCACAAGCCGATGCCCGCCTTGCAGGTGCGCGCGCGAACCTTTCGCAAGCACAAAGCAACTTGGCGATCGCTCGGGCCAGCTTTGAACAGCTTGTTGGACAGGTGCCTGGCGATCTTGAGCCAGTCGCGCAACTACCAGAATTGCCAGAAGATTTAGAGTCCGCAAAAACATTGGCGCGGGTTTATGCCCCGGCCGTTATTGCTGCCAATGAGCAAAGTGAAGTGTCCCGGCGGCAAGTGAATGTGGCGCGCAGTGCGATCTTGCCGCGCGTCTCTGTGACGGCAGGGTATCAGTACACAGAAGAACCAAGTAATTTTGTCATTCAAGACGAACAGTTCAGCTATGGCGCGCGCGCGAGCATACCGTTGTTTTTGGGCGGGGCCAATT
>JAJFGD010000142.1 GCA_021776315.1 Hyphococcus sp.
TTAGAGCGCCGGTTTGTGGAACCGGAGGTCCTTGGTTCGAACCCAAGAGGCGGTACCATTTTTTCTTCCAGCAGAAATATTTTCATCGAATTGGATACGGACCCATTCACGCAATCGCGCTGAAAACGCGGGTTGGTAGGTTGAGAGCGCGTCACCTGGATCAATCAATTGAGACCGATTCTTGCCAAAACCCCTTATTCTGACTAGGCTTTTTTAGGCTGCCATGGGGGGCGGTGTGTTGTGTGGGGGTAAACATGTCATTTTTAACTTTGTGGCTAGGCCGCACACGAGCAGGCGCGCTCAGCTATCTGGCCATTATTTTTGCATGTTCGCTCATGACACCGGCCAAAGCCGCGACGCTTTTTCTGGAAAATATCGCTACCCCGGCTGATATTGCGAACCCAATCTATGCCACCGCCCCAGCGGATGATGACCGGTTGTTCATTGTCGATAATGTCACCGGCGACATCAGAATCTATGATCGGACCACCAAGACTTTATTGGCGACACCATTTTTGACAATTCCCGGACTCGGCTCCGCAAGCATAGAGGAAGGTGCTCAGTCTATGGCTTTCGCGCCGGATTATGCAACCTCTGGAAAATTCTATGTCAGTTATATCGACACAATGGGTGATCACCGGGTCGATGAATATACGGTTTCTGGCAATCCGAATATCGCCGACCCAATGAGCATGAGAACGATCATTACGGTTGACCATCCAAACGATGGTGCAAGTGCGCATTTCGGGGGTTGGATCGGGTTCAGCCCAGATGATGGATATCTTTACGTCTCCACCGGTGACAGCAACGCGAACCCAATCGATGATGTCTCCCAGGACATCAATAACCAGCTCGGCTCAATTTTGCGGATTGATCCGAATACGGATGCATTTCCTGCCGACGTCAATAACAATTACGGTGTACCAACCGACAATCCATTCGTAGGAAAACCAGGCGATGATGCGGTGTGGGCCTTTGGTCTGCGGAACCCATTTCGCCCAAGTTTTGATAAAGAAACAGGTGCCCTTTACATTGCTGATGTGGGCGAAGACCTTTTCGAGGAAATTAACATCGGTGCCAATGGTGCTAATTATGGCTGGTCCGGATATGAAGGATCGAGCATTTTTGATTTATCACTGCTAACGGGACCAACGGACAATCTGTTATTTCCCGCCTATGAATACGCTCATGGTGCCGGCCTGTTTGAAGGGTTTTCAGTCACCGGTGGTGGCGTCTATCGCGGTGACATTATCGAACTTCAAGGGAAGTATTTCTTCGGTGATTTTGTCACCGGTCAAATTTGGTCTTTTCAGCTTGATCTCGATACTATGACGATTTCGGATTTGGTTGCCTGGACCTTAGCCATCGACACAGGCGCATTAGGCAACATCGCATCATTCGGTTTTGACGCGGATGGCAATATGTATGTCATGGATTTCTTTGGCGACGTTTATGTTGTTGCCAGCGCTATTAGCGAAATCCCAATCCCATCCGCCTTTATATTGATGGGCTTCGGTTGCGCCGCCTTCGCACGCTCAATGCGGCGAAGGCGCTCGTCTTAATTCGTCAAAGTCGCGAATTACGCGTGTATCAACCCGTCCCACGTAGCACGGCGATTTCACGGCGAAGCTGAGCAATCCGTGTTGCATCATTTGGGTGTGTCGACATGATTTCTGGCGGTGAGCCATTCTTCATGGATGACATTTTCTCCCAGAACCGAACCGCTTGGTTCATATTATATCCAGCAATGTTCATATAGCGCAGACCATATTTATCGGCCTCAAGCTCATGCTGGCGAGAGAAGGGGAGGATCACGCCATATTGCGCGCCCAGTCCCAAAGCACCGAGCGCTAACTGCGCGCCTTGGCCACCGCCACCAAGGACCGCTTGCGCCGTACCCAATCCGGCTTGTGTTGCAGCGGCACGACCATAACGTTGGCCGGAATGGTTGAACTTCACATGGGCAACTTCATGCCCCATCACCGTGGCGATCTGTGAATCATTTTCCATGAGGTCGAGGATGCCGGTGTAAAAACCAATTTTTCCGCCGGGCAAAGCAAACGCATTTAACTGTTCAGAATCAAATACCGCGACTTCCCAACCCGCTGGGTTTTCCCCCGCAGCGCGGATGATTTTTGGCATCACGCGATTAACGCGCGAGACATATTTTGGATTATTTGTTGTTGGCTGCTTGCTTTTCAAATCGGTCCAAGCGGAACCAGCAAGTTGCGCCATTTGCTCACTCGATGGTGTAAAGGCTTGCGATACGGTTTCACACCCTGTGCCCAACGTTAGAACACCACCTGCTGCCGCTGCCTGCACAAATGCGCGGCGCGAAATCGTGGTTTTTTCGTCGATTATCTGATCTCTATTTGTCATTTGATTTTCCATTCCCACCTGCCTGACCGTCATAATAGTCGATGATCTAGCGATGCACAAATGGTCACCACAGCAAATGGTCTAGGGCTCTAACTCGGTGTCCCAATAGAGAAAATCCTGCCAGCTATCGTGGAGATAGTGGGGCGGGAATGATCGGCCGCGTTCATTCAGCTCAAACATTGTGGGCTGTTCCGGTGCCCGGGCGGGCAGCATCTTGGCATCGCGTGGCATCCGCCCGCCTTTTTTTATGTTGCAAGGACTGCAAGCCGCAACGATATTTTTCCATGTAGTGCGACCACCTTTTGATCGTGGGACGACATGGTCAAAAGTCAAAAGATCACGCGCGGTAGAGCCGCAATATTGACACGCAAAACTATCGCGCAAAAAAACATTGAACCGGGTAAAGGCTGGCGCGCGCTTGTGGGCGACGTACGTTTTTAACGACACCACCGATGGTAGGCGCATCTCGAAAGTTGGGCTGTGCACTTTGGTTTCATATTGCGCGACCACATCAACGCGATCGAGAAACACCGCTTTTAACGCGTCCTGCCACGACCACAGTGATAATGGAAAATAGCTTAATGGGCGAAAGTCCGCATTCAGCACAAGTGCGGGACAAGCCTCAGCATTGCGTCCTTCAGGTTTCATAGCTCAGCCCTCAGCATCGTGCTGACCAAACTGATAAGAGATTGATTACACGATAACCTGAAAACACGATCTCCCCTGCTGCACGATCATCATACCAAAATTCTCTATAAAACCCATAGCTGATTCTCCATGACAGAAATTTGAAACCAGAGGAGATATTTTCGCAACAGAAATTGGTTAAATCGGCGTGCGTCCGCGGATATGGGCGTAATAGGTCCACAGAATATGGGCAGCAACACCGCGATAGGGTGCCCATTTTTGCGCTTTCGAATCGAATTGTTTCATTTCGGGACGGGGGCCACGTTTGCGCGCTGCCCCATAGGCACCAAGCAGAGCGACATCGCCAGGGGGCCAAATGTCTATTCGCCCCTCACAAAACAGGAGATAGATTGCGGCCGTCCATGGACCGATCCCTTTTATCGTTTGTAGTAAATCGGACGCATCATCATCGTTCAGTGTAGGTAGGATTGAAAGGTCAAGATCTTTGTCATCAATCGATTGCGCTAGCGCCAAGACGTAGCGGATTTTTGGTCCAGATAATCCAAACTTTCGTAATCCATCCTCACCCTGACGAAGCGCTGCCTTGGGTGTCATTGCGGTCATGCCAGACTGGCAGCGCCCCCAAATAGCTTGCGCGCTGGCAACAGAGACTTGTTGTTCGATGATAATACGAAAAAGCGCTTCAAACCCGCCGGGGCGTCGGCGAATATGGGGGTGTTCAATCGCCTCTATTGCGCGGGCTAGGATCGGATCTTTTTTTGCCAGCGCCGCACAGGCGTCAGAGGTATCACCAAATACATCAAGGCGACCCTTAGGCATGAATTAATACTTACACTCTTCGAACAGACGTTTCGCGTCGCCGTTCAATTCGCTTGTAAACATTTTTGCAGTATATTCACCCATGCTAACGCCGCTCTTGGCAATTTTCTCAAGCGGTTCAAGATAGCTGGTTTCATCAGCGTCGTGTTTGCCTGCACAGGCCCGGCGGCGTAGGCCGTCACGAGAAATCGAGAGGACCTCCAGCGCAACTTCTTGCACAGTGCGACCGCCAATTTTTGCTTTAAGGCCTAGCTTCGCAGCGTCATTGCGCAGTTGTTCACGTTCATCTTGCGACCATCTTTTTGCAACATCCCAGGCGGCAGCCAGAGCTTGATCATCATAAAGAAGGCCAACCCAAAACGCAGGCAAGGCACAAATGCGCGCCCAAGGACCACCATCGGCACCGCGCATTTCCAAAAACTTTTTTAAGCGTACTTCGGGAAAAGCTGTCGACAAGTGATCTTCCCAATCGAGTATTGTCGGTTTTTCACCTGGAAGCGCCGGCAACTCCCCTTTCAGGAAATCACGGAAGGACTGACCGGATGCGTCAAGATATTCACCATTACGACGCACAAAATACATCGGCACATCGAGCATATAATCGGCATACCGCTCAAACCCAAAACCATCCTCAAAAACAAAATTCAAAAGACCAGTTCGATCAGGGTCGGTATCTGTCCAAATATGGGCCCGATAAGACGCAAAACCTGATGGCTTGCCTTCAATCAATCCGGAATTGGCAAAAAGCGCCGTGGCGATTGGCTGCAACGCCAAAGAAGTCCGGAATTTTGCCGCCATGTCAGCTTCTGATGCGAAGTCGAGATTGACTTGCACCGTGCAGGTTCGGTGCATCATATCCAATCCAAGCGTGCCTTTTGTCGGCATATAGCGGCGCATGATATTATATCGCGGTTTGGGCATCAAAGGCACATCTTCAAGTTTCCACGTGGGGGCAAAACCCATACCCAAAAATGCAACGCCCATTGGGTCGCACACTTTTTTAACGGCGGCCAAATGCGTGTGCACTTCGTCGCAAGTTTGATGCACGGTTTCCAAAGGTGCACCAGACAATTCAAACTGTCCGCCAGGCTCAAGCGATACACTCGCGCCGTCACCCTTCAAGCCAATGGGTAGGTCGTTTTCTGCAATGATCGACCATCCGGTTTCTTGCCCCAATTTCTCTAAGATGGCGCGAATACCGGAATCGCCCTCATAGGGAATTGGTTTTAAATTGGTCCGGCAGAAAACAAATTTTTCGTGTTCCGTGCCAATACGCCATTGATCTTTTGGCTTGCAGCCATCTGCAAGATATGCCGACAGCTGGTCCATCGACTCAATCATCGGTGCGTCTTGCTTTGAATCACTTGTGGTCATGACATGCCTCTCCCATGGCTTCTGCCTTTAGCGCATCGCTGTAGAACGCTGTGACAACGCCGCCAAGTCCTTTTGCCAATTGTCATGCGTGATGTCACGACTGGTTCCAATCACCAAGTGCAGCTTGCCAAAGGGTCAGTGCGGCAATCGCCGCAGTATCGGCGCGCAATATCCTTGGCCCCAATGTCACGGGGATCACAAATGCGTTATCTCTTAGGGCTCCGCGCTCTTGGTTGGAAAAACCGCCTTCAGGTCCGGTAAGCACGGCCCAAGATTGAGCTTTTCTATCAAATGCTTTCAGCGCATCTAACGCTGGTTGAGCGCGCCCTTCGCGTCCACCCCAGGTTTGGTTTTCATCGTCACCCGCCTCATCACAAAACATGAGCCGTCGTTTTTCCGGCCATGTCGTCAATAGCCCATCGAGTTTGATGGGTTCATCCACATGCGGAATGGTCAGGCGACCACATTGTTCCGCTGCCTCAATGGCAATGGTACGCAAACGATCAACATTTACTTTCGGGGCGTTGGTCCGTTCCGTGATCACCGGGGTGAGTTGGCTGACGCCAATCTCCACCGCTTTTTGGACAATGACCTCTAGCGGCCCGCGTTTTACCGGTGCGAACGCCAATTGCAGATCAGGCTCGGTTGTTAAGTCGCGGGTCTTTGCGGTGACCTTCGCTCGGCCACCCCTTTTTTTCATTTCAACGAGGTCGGCGGCAAATTCACCATCGCGTCCATTGAATAATAATATGGTTGCACCTGTTTCAAGCCGAAGTACGTTTTTCAAATAATGAATCTGTGAAACCGACAAAATAATCCCATTGTCTGGCTCGAGCGCGACATCGATATATAGTCGAGGGATCATGAAATTGTTACCAGCCACTCAAGTCCAATTGCCAATCCAATTGTCAAAAAAGTTAGATTATCTTCTACATCAGTGGGGCATGGTTCAGTTTGAAAACTCATCTGCCCAAAGATTTTCCGGCAAATCCCAATCATTTTTCAACCGTATCACGTCTTCACGGAAAATATCGCGCAGTTTTTGAACATCTTCGTTTGAGGCGATTAAGGTTCCATCATCAAAAGTAAACCTGTCCCCATGTCGACTATATGGGAAACTGGTTTGGTGCATATCGTCAAATTTTTCCTTTAGCCAATCGGGGAAATTCAAACCCAAAAATTCCAGCAAATCTTCCAATATCTGATGGTTAGAAAAAAGCTCTTCATAGGAAGTAACAAAGAAGTTCTTTTTGTCATAAATTTCCGCCCACCGTGCGAGGTGGGCTCCCCAAAAGCCAAAATGTACAATTCCAAATTTATCAAGCCACGGCGCTATTTGTTCGCCATGGGGAATTCGTTTCATCTTTATGTTGTGCAAATATGCCGAGATTGTCCGATGTACCGGATTTCGCAAAAGCACGACCAGCTTTAAATCGTTCCCAAGGGCATCCATGACGCGTTCAGGTATTTTATTTCGAAAGTCGTTTGGAGCACCCCATTCATCGTGTTCTTGTGATACCCAAAGATAGGTGGGTGTAATTTCACCAATTGCTTTGACTTGCGTAGCGTCGGTAAAAAAAGCCTCATAGTCTGACCATTTTATCTTTCGTGCCTTAGAATCAAAATAGCAGATTTCTTTTATTTTTTTTGGGACGAATGCGTCGGGGTGATGCGCTAACAAATGGTGCAGCCAAGTAGTGCCGCATTTTTGCCCGCCAATGCCGAGAAAGTTTGGTAAAGGCATTTTTTGTGATTTTCTTTTAACTGAGTGAAAAATGTTTGTTGCGCTCGGATTAGCGGAACGGAATTGAAGATAAGCCGCAAAATAAAACACGACGCAAGGCGTGTCCAGTCCTACGACCACTTGTGATTTTCTATTATAGTAGTTGTGTTTCCGGTCAATGTGTTAGGGTCGCAACGGATTATATTCGTCTGTATCGTAAGAAAAACATTAATAAATTCATCTGAAAGCCTTTAAGCGTTTTATGAACAAAGAGTTTGATCCCACCACGACCCCAGACGCCGTTCCCGGCAATTGGGTGCAGCGCGCGCCAAAACAAGTCCAGCCCTATTTGCGGCTGATGCGCGCCGATCGGCCGATTGGGACATGGTTGTTGTTTCTCCCGTGCTTGTGGGGGTTGGGCTTTGGCGCCATCAACAATGCCAGCAGCATTGGTCTTGTCGTCTATTATGCAGTCTTGTTCGCCATCGGGTCTTTTGCCATGCGCGGTGCCGGTTGCGCCTATAATGATATGGTCGATCGGGATTTCGACGGCCAAGTGGCGCGGACCGCCTTGCGCCCCATACCAGCTGGCGAGATTTCCCTGAAACAGGCCTGGGGTTTTCTGGCTTTTTTGGGCTTGGTGGGTTTGGTGATCTTGCTGCAGCTCAATCGCTTCACCATTTTTTTGGGGATCGCTTCGCTTGGGCTTGTCGCCATCTATCCTTTTATGAAGCGCATCACCTATTGGCCCCAAGCCTGGCTTGGTCTCACCTTTAATTGGGGGGCGTTGGTTGGCTATGCCGCGTTGACGGGAACCCTTAGCACCGGTGCGATTGCGATCTATGTGGCCGGGATTTTTTGGACCCTTGGCTATGACACGATCTATGCCCATCAAGACAAAGAGGATGATGCGCTGATCGGTGTGAAATCGACGGCATTGCGGTTTGGGGACAGCACCAAAACTTGGCTCGTTGTTTTTTATGGCGGGACCATTGGTTTTTTGGCGATTGCCGGTCTTATCTTTGGCCTCTCGCCGATTTACTATGTGGCGTTGATGCCGGCAGCGGTTCATTTTGCTTTGCAAATCCGAAAGCTTGATATTCATGACGGCCATAATTGCCTCACAATCTTCAAGTCGAATAAAGTGGCAGGGCTTTGGGTCTTGTTGGCGCCGCTTTGTGAAATTGGTGTCAGGTTTTTGGAAGCATATTGATTGTTCCGGGCGGGGCTATCATATCGAAGAACATAACAGGAGTACCCGCTATGGCCGGACCGAACCTCGCAATCACACGCCGCGCATTGACCCTTAGTCTTTTGAGCGGCGCAGCCGTTGCCTGCAGTGGCGAGGCCAAGGCGAAAAAGGAGACCCCAATGGCGAAAGACAATCCCGATCCCGCAACCATTCCCGATTTCGACAAATGGCAATTGTCTGACCAGGAATGGAAAGAGCGGTTGTCCCAAGAAGCCTATGCGGTGTTGCGTAAGGAAGCGACGGAGCGGCCGGGGTCCAGCCCCCTTGATAATGAAAAACGCGAGGGCATTTTTGCTTGCGCCGGTTGTGGCTATGATCTTTTCCAATCGAGCCAGAAATTTGATAGCGGTACGGGCTGGCCAAGCTTTTTTGACTACATCCCCGGAGCCCTTGGCATCAAGCGCGATTTTAAACTGATCATCCCGCGCACAGAATATCATTGTGCGCGATGTGGCGGGCACCAAGGTCATGTCTTTAAAGATGGTCCCGCACCTACGGGTCTGCGCTATTGTAATAATGGTGTTGCCCTTACTTTTAAGCCCGCTTAGGCGGTCGCGCTTTTTCGATAATCTTTAAGCGTTGATTGAGCGCTTCAATCAACACGGCTTGCACTTCAACTGTTTCCACAAGGCGTTGTATCCACGCGCCGGTGGCGAGCCCTTCGGTCGGGTCAAACGACGCCTCATTCGGCATGGCTGTGAGGTGGCGTTTTTCCCGCCAATGTTTTGCATATCCATCAAGGGTTAGGGGATCATACGCACCATCAAGGCGCGCTTTGAATTTCCGCAGTGGTTCATGTTGGCGTTTTTCAATATGGGCAGGCTTTATTTCGCGAGAAATCGCAGCACCATTCTCGCCTTCAATTTCTTCATGCACTGCAGGGATGTGGCGGTCTGGCGTGCGGGCATCCCATTTCGCATCGTCAATGTCGCCGTCGAGAACTTGGTCAAAAACATAACAGCTCAATAGGGCGTTATCGTCATAGACCGCTTGAGCGTTGATTTTACCGTTGCCCTTATCGCCACCAGCTGGGTTGCCGAAAAGCGCACCGCCGCCATCAACATGAAGCAGCGCAGATGGGGATGTTTCGCCAATGCCGAAACGACCGTTTTTAGCGCAAACAAAATTGGCCTGACTGACAGTGTCATTGCCGCGTAATCGGTGATTGCTGGCAGAGCTGCCGTCACCAAGGTGAACATCGAACCGAACGTCACCGCTTGTATCTGTGGTTCGAAAAAACCGAAATAGGGCATTGCTCGTTTCTGCCGGTAGCGCGGATAAATCGAAAATCGCTTGCCCGTTTGGGTTTTGGGCTTCGAGCCGGTATTGCGACGCCGATGCGGCCTCAAGATAAATTTTCCCGCCAGAAGGGCGTTCGAGACAGGCCCGGCTCGCGTCCCCAAAAACATGAAGCTTTTCACCTGGGGTTTGACCAAGGCCTATATTGCCATTGTCAGTGTCGATGATCAGAGCGTCAGTCCAGCGGGCACCATCGGCACTGACTTTCATCGTCAATTGATCGGTTCCGATTAAACCGAATTCTGCCCGCGCAGAAAAACCAGTCTGAAAGAGAACAGACCCCGTATTTTGAATGTTGGCCTTGTTAATATGGATGCGGCAATCATCACTGCCTGGTGTCACGTCATCATGACTAAACAGCACCGCATCGGATTTCACTGCAAAACGATTGGTATCATCTGCCGTTGTGTTCACGCCGAATGTCGACGTCGTTTGTGGCGATGCTCCGATGTTGGTTGCGCCATTTGACATGACGTTTGTCCAAGCGGTGCCATTATGGGCGGCGAGCCCCCCCTCATCGATGATCCAAGCACGCAAGCCGGCAACACTGGAAATTTCAGTCCAAGCACCATCTTGAAACACGGCAACATTGTTTGGTGTGAAATGCTGCCAGTCGGCGCCATTAGCGTCTTCTGGCAGGATATAGGCATCACCCTCCGCTGGTTCAGCGGGTTCATCGTTTATTGTCCGAGATAAGACGGCGAGCTGGGTCAAAGCATCAAGCCGCCGGAAGGTTTCATTCACGGTGACATGTTTTTGTGCTTGTGCAGGCATGACATAGGTCAGCGACAAACGGGGGGATTGTTCCATCAGTGGATCTCCAATACGCAACAAAACGCGAAGCTCCATCATAGGGCCATCTCAAAGGGCGGGGATAACTCCGCACCAAATGCGGGATTCATGAAAGAATTTACGGTTATTGGCATGCAGGGTCGCTGCCATTCGCGCTATTGGGGCAGACTTTTCTTTGCTGGCCGGATCGGCTTATAGCCGACGCGTCAACAGGAGTATGCCTCATGCTACAAGCCAATGGTCAATCCGCACCAACGGATCAACATATCGATATCGCCGTCACGCTACTTAATGGTCTGATAGAAAAAGCCGTTGCTTTCATACCGAGCGTGATCGGCGCTTTGGCTGTTTTGATCGTGGGGCTATGGATTGCCGGGCGCATCCGAAAATTTGCCGTCAGGTCGATGACCCGGTCTGGTAAGATCGATGCAACCCTCGGCGGTTTCCTCTCTAGTCTGATTTATTACGGTCTCGTTGCACTGGTTGTCATTACAACATTGGGTGTCTTTGGTGTACCGACAACAAGTTTTGCCGCGATAATCGGTGCTGCTGGTCTTGCCATTGGCCTCGCCCTGCAAGGTACATTGGGACATGTGGCATCGGGTGTGATGATGCTCAGCTTTCGCCCCTTCGACATTGGCGATTTTGTCGAAGCCGCAGGGGTTTCCGGCACGGTCAAACAAATCGGCCTTTTCACGACAGAGATCGCGACGCCCGATAACAAAATGATCATCGTACCCAATGGCAAAATTTTTGAAGACGTGATTACCAATTATGCCGGCTATGATACGCGCCGGGTCGATTTGGTATTCGGCGTTTCCTATAGTGATGACCTCGACAAGGCGATGGCAGTGATTAAGGCGGAAGTCGAAAAAGAGACCCGCGCCAAATCAACACCAGAACCAGTGATTGCAGTTGATAATCTGGGCGGATCTTCCGTCGACATCCTTTGTCGCGTTTGGGTAGAACGCAGCGATTATTTCCCGGTCAAATGGGCGCTGACCAAAGGCGTCAAAGAACGGTTCGACGCGGACGGTGTTTCTATCCCATTCCCAACCCGCACGGTTATCACTGAAGCGGCATAGGATTGATGCTAAACTCTAACGCATCTTAAATGACCCAAAAAAAACGGCACCCATTGGGTGCCGTTTTTCATTTTTCGTGGACCATCATTTACCCAGTCGGGTTTAACGCTGGTTCCGATTCCTTGGTTTGATCAGTTTCCTCAATCGCATCGGCAACCGCTGCACGAAGCGCATCAAGCCTTGATTCAAACCGTGTATCACCAGGGATACAGTGATCAGCGTTGAGGCCCGCGAGCACTTTGTTCACAGCCTCATTGATCCCGGTGACATAAACCGTTTTGCCGGCCTCACGTGCATCACAGGCAATCGTTTCAACCGCGCGCGCGGCAGAAACATCGATGAACGGCACACGAGAAAAGTCGAGGATCAATGATCTTGGCTTTCCTTTAACGCGTTCGCGCACCCGATGTCCGAGATCTGCAGCCGCGCCAAAACTCAACGGGCCGCCAAAGTCAAACAACGTCACGCGGCCTTCGGCTTTTTCCAAAAGGGCTCTTTCTTCTTCTGTCGTGATACGCGGCGACAATTCACTAAAGGCCCCCAACTGATCATCAGCCATCTTTTTGACAAAGGCGAGCGCTGCTAAAACAACACCGACAGCAACCGCGGTAATCAAATCGACAAACACGGTGAGGCCGAGGACCATCGCCATCAATGCCAGATCCCAACGGGGGCCTTTATGGGCACGACGAAGATAGGCCATGTCAATAATGTCATAGCCAACTTTCACCAAAATACCCGCCAACACCGCATGTGGAATTTGCGATGCCAGCGGGGCCAAGCTGACCACAACGGCGAGCAAGAATACGGAATGCAACATGCCCGAGATCTTAGTGCGACCACCGGTACGGATATTGATTACCGTACGCATCGTCGCCCCGGCGCTCGGGATCGCCCCAAACAAACCAGCAACAGTATTCCCGATGCCTTGGCCAACCAATTCACGATCGGAATTATGTCTTGTCCGGGTCATGTTGTCGGCAACCAGAGACGTCAAAAGACTATCAATGGCACCCAGCACAGCGAGAATGAAAGCCGCTTCAAGGACGATCAAAAATGTGTCCTGGGTAAAGCTTGGCATAATGAATGACGGAAAGCCGGTTGGGATGTCGCCAAGAATGGGCGCCCCTTTGATGAACAGGCTGATTACCGTACCAATAATAAGCGCTGCTAAGGCACCGGGAACAAATTTGCCCCATGTTTTTGGCCATTTGAAAACAATCAACAGTGTTAGCAAGCCAATACCAAGCGCCACGAAATTCGGATCCATCACGGCGCCGGGAATGGCGGTAAGTGCCGGAATGGTGCCGCCGCCTTCTGGTTCATGACCAAACAAACGCGATGCTTGCAGCGCGATAATGATACAGCCAATCCCACTCATAAAACCGGACACAACGGGATAGGGTACAAGTCGGATATATTGCCCGAGTTTAAAAACGCCAAATAGAATTTGGAGAAGCCCCGCTAAAACAACGGCGGCAAATACCAGGGACAGGTTTCCTGATAGGGACGCAAAAACGCCCGCGAACACAACGACCATGGGGCCCGTTGGGCCGGTCACTTGCGAACTTGTGCCGCCAAAAAGTGAGGCAAAGAAACCAACAATGATCGCGCCCCACAAACCAGCGATTGGGCCAGCACCAGACGCTTCACCAAAAGCCAGCGCCAGGGGGAGAGCCACGACGCCGGCGGTCAGACCGCCATACATATCGCCGCGAATATTAGACAGGTCAAAAATTTTGCCGCCACGAGAAAAAACAGATGAATTTTTCATCGACGTAATCCTTTACATACAAATTTTGTTGGTGTTACGCCGCGCAACCAGATGAATCAGTTGCAAGCTTCGCCATTTCCTCAGCATAACGAACATCAACCGGACAGAACTTGTCTTGTTTTTCGTCATAGGCGTTCACGGCACCGGTTTTGATGTCATAAACCCAGCCATGCAATTTCAAATCGCCTTTGGCGAGGCGCACTGCCACTGCTGGGTGTGTTTTCAAATGCTGAAGCTGCAACACGACATTTTGTTCGAGTAGCAAATCCATTTTTTCAGCGTCGCTTAGATTGGCACCCGTTTCATTGACGATATCCACCGCGGCTTTTGTGAAGCTGAGCCATTCTTTCACGTGAGGTAGGGTCGTTAGGCTATCGGTATTCATCGCGCCTTTCATGGCACCACATTCTGTGTGGCCACAAATGACGATATGGGGCACTTTTAATGCGGCGACAGCAAATTCAATTGACGCTGTCATGCCACCAGTTTGGTTGGTGTGCGGTGGTACAATGTTGCCCGCATTACGACAGATGAAAAGCTCACCTGGGTCAGTTTGGGTGATCATCGCAGTTTCGATGCGGGAGTCAGAACAGGTGATGAAAAGTGCCTCAGGCGATTGGCCTTGGCTGAGCTTTTCAAAAAGTTCTTTCTTTGCTGGATAAACTTCGTTTTGGAATTTAACGACGCCGGCGGCGAAGTGGGGCATTTTTCTCTCCTGGGGGGTAAAGTGTTAAGCTGTCGGGGCAGTCCAAAGTTTGCGGACCGATTTAATCGCCGTTTTGCTGACACCGGTCATGCGGCCCTCAACAAAATCGACGCCTTCTACGATCCATCCGGCGATTTCGGGTTGTATGAGGTGGTAGTAATGATGACGGCCGTCGCGGCGCTCCTCGACCACGCGATGGGCGCGCATAAGTGCGAGATGTTGTGACACCCGCGGACCCGGCAGATCGAGCGCCTGCGCCAATGTGTTCACATCCTTTTCGTCAGACCGCAGCTCTTCAATGATGCGGATCCGATCTGGATGCGCGATGATCTTAAAGATCTCGGCGAGTTCTTTCGCAATTACCTGGCGGCTGGGCATGTATCGTCGTCCCCGTCTTCGTCACCTGTCAGCATGGACCCAAAATCAAGGCCACCCAGACCGGCATGTTGTCATCAACGCTTCGTCATCAAACCTTCATATATGCAAATACATGCAGATATTAAGATTGCGAGATATTTAGCGCCACCCTCGCGGAAATCAAGCCTCAGTCAAAAAATAATTTGTGGAATTTAGCTAATCCAAAAAGGGTGGTTAAACGTAGGGTCACCGCGACATGAGACCCGGCCCCTTAATGGCCTGTTTCAAACGCACTCATGCTGAGAAAAAATGACAAGACCGACCCGTAGCTCTTGCCCCGCCTATTTGCCTGTGGCTGGGCGGGTGGAGAGTATACGACAAAAAATGTGACGATGCTAGCATTAGCACCGTCACATTAAACTGTTTCTTTGTGAGGCGTGTGTGCCTCAATTTTGTGCCAACCGGCTTTGATCATCTGCCCATGCAATCTCAACAACGTCGCTACGTCTCACAATACAATCGACTGTTTGACGGCCATCGGGCGTCGACGCGACAAATGTTACGGTCTGTTTGCGGCCCCCTGAAATGGTTTTGAATTTGAAAGTTGTTCCTTCTGCAGCATCGGCTGTGAGGGATGCATGGCAAAGATCGACGGCTTGTTGATCGCTCGCGGCTGATGCTGGGCTCGCAGCCAACGCCATAAATGTTGAGGCAAGAGCGGCTAGGGAAATACGGTAATCCATGGGTCGGTCTCCTTGAGAGAATTCGGTTATTTGTTTCGATGATTGATAAATAGGGCGGCATTCAGTATATTGGAAATGCATAGTTGTTATCATCGTTATATCAGAATCGAATGACCGAAAAACGTCTCGAAAGCTTGGATCTAAATCTCCTATTGGCGCTTCACTGGTTGCTGACAGAACGCAACGTCACAGCAGCGGCATCGCGCATTGGCATTTCTCAACCCGCGGCCAGTCGTGCCCTTGGTCGGTTGCGTGAAATATTTGATGACCCATTGCTGGTGAAGTCGGGCGGTGAAATGGCACCGACGAAAATGGCAGAGAAAATTCAACCGGCGGTCGCTCTTGCGGTTGAAAAAATGCGAGACGTCTTAAAGATCACTGATAGTTTCGACCCAACAAACCAAACAGGGCGCTTTCGAATTGCGTGTTCGGATTATGTCGGGGCCATGGTCGCCGCGGCGTGGGCAAAGTCTGTGAGTGTGCAAGTGCCTGGTCTTGATCTGGATCTGATCAACCTTTCCGTCGACGTCAGCCGCGAATTGGTGTCGGGGAAAATTGACCTTGTGATTGTTCCCGATATTGGATTGTTGAATTTACCCGCGGGTATTGATGTTGATCAATTTGTGCGTCGGCAAATTCTCAACCAAGAATATGTTTGTGCTGTGCGCAAAGGGCACCCATTGGCCAAAAGCAATCTTACATTGAAGCGGTATGTTTCAACCGACCATATTCTCGTCACACCAGACGGGGCAAAAATCGGAATCGTCGATCGCGCTTTAGAAGCACAAGGCATGTCCCGCCGCATTGCCTTTAGGACAACTTCCTTTTTGTTGGCGCTTCCCATTCTTCAACGTACGGATTGTATCATCACGGCGCCGCAAGGATTGCTCGAGCTCGATCGGCAAAAATTGGTGACCTTTCCACCGCCCATTGATGTCAAAGGCTATTCAATTAATGGTGCATGGCATCCAAACTGGACCCATGACGAACGCCACAAATGGGTAAGGGATCGACTATTTGCTGAACTTCGCAATCAAGCCGGATAGGCAGGCCACTGTATAATCGCATTGCATTGGTTCAGTATGATCGCTCTTCCCGGCGATATCGTGCCAACGGATTTGGCATTATCATGGGTGACTGTTTGTGGCCCAATGGGGACATTCAAAGGTCGGCGCTCAACCTTTCGAAGGTCTGTATGTACCGGACTTTAGTTCGGGGGGGGGGGGGGCATATAGGGCTCTGCAAGACTAATAATGCTGGCACTTTTTTTTAACGGTCGGTAAACAGGTGT
>JAJFGD010000143.1 GCA_021776315.1 Hyphococcus sp.
TCATTGGGCGTCTCCATCGATGAACATACTTAATATATCTTGACATTAAAAAATTCAAGTAATACTTTAATTTATAAAAGTATATGGAGTTTTTATGCCCGACTTTAGTAATCGCATGGCTGTGGTCATGGCTCATGTAACCCTTGCGGGGGCGATCTTACTTCCTCTGCTGGCTGTCGTAATTTGGTTGTTCTGGGGCCAGCTGGCATCGATGGCATCTGCCAACCTCCAACATGTTTTTGATCTTACTAGTCTGGGCGTTGGCGCTCGTCTTGCAGGATTTGGAATTTTTCTTGTTGGTGCGCTTGCGCAAGCGTATGGCCTTTTGGGGTTGCGCCAAACCTTTCAAGAGGCTGCTCAGGGGCGGTCGTTTTCTAGTAAATCCATCAGTGGGTTTCGCCGCTTTGCTTGGATCACTCTTGCCATGGTGTTTTTTGGTATTCTGCAACGCACCGGGCTTATCGTGATTTTTTCGTTGAGTGATCCGGCCCATCAGGGCGCATTATCAGTTGAAATTGGCACGAATGAATTAAAGGCGTTTTTCATAGCGTTGTTGCTGGTTTTTGTAAGCCATGTGTTTGCTGATGGTAAGCGGGCGAAAGACGAAATCGAGACGTTCCTCTAACGAGTGGGTGAGAAAGTGCAGATTATAATTAACCTTGATGTCATGCTTGCGCGCCGGAAAATGCGGTTGAAGGAACTTGCTGTAGCCATTGGCATCACCGAACAGGCGCTTTCCATGATCAAAACGAACAAAGTGAAAGGGGTTCGCTTTACCACTTTGGTCAAGATTTGCGACGTCCTTGATTGCCAGCCGGGTGATCTGTTGGAGTTTGTTCGGGAGACAAATGATGAAAATTAAACCGGCTTATATTTTTTGCATCATGATTTGTAGCCTCACGTCTGGTTGCTCAACAATTGACTGGAAAGGAACTGGTGAACGTTGGCACAAGAATATGCGTAGAAACGAATGCATCAAGGAGCATCGGGAACCTTGCTTTTACGAAGACGAACCCATGGAGGAAATTCCCCCGCTAGGATTCACTAGGAGATAGAAAGTGACAAGATACCAAATAAACTGCATCGCCATGCGATGCGGTGCAGGCACCCTTTTGTCTGTAATTATGCTGAGTACAACGGCCCTAGCACAACAAACTGTGACAACCGTGGGCGAAAGATTGCAAATGGACGAGATCATAGTCATCGGTGAAAGGCATGTTGATGACCCTACAATGATAGCGCCGGACGCCGCCTCATTATTGGCGACACCGGGGGATGTGAACGACCCACTCAAGGCGCTGCTTTCATTGCCGGGTATCACATTTGGTGGCGGCGACCTTGATGACCCAGTCATTCGTGGCGGGGGCGTGCGCGATAATTTGTTTTTAATTGACGGTTTGCCTGTTGAGAATGTTTTTCATGAACTCAGCGATTCCATCATTAGCCCTAATGTCATTCGAACGTTTGACCTGCAATCAACGGCGTTCAATTCAGAATATGGGAATGCGACTGGCGGCGTTATTGATATTGGCCTGCGTGATCCTAGCTCTGACCACCGCAGTGCCAATATTGACCTTAGCCAATTGAAATCGGGCATACTAATTGAAACGCCTATTACGGATAACATCGCGGCCTATGGTTCATATAGACATAATCTTGCACATCTTTTCTTGAAAGAATTTGAACGCGGAAATGATGTGCTCGTGTTTCAGATGCCGGAAAGCCGGGATTATACTGGACGCATTATTTGGCGCGGTGACGAGACTGATGTCACCGTTACGGCGCTCGGTTCATGGGATAAAACCGAAGAGCGCCCTCGCGAAGGCGATATCAATGCGGCGCTGTTGGGCGAAGTGGAAACACGCGGGTTTGACGCGCAATCCCTGAGACTTCGTTCACGCCTTGGCGAGAATACGACCCTGTCTGCGGTGTTTTCACATTCCAGAACCAATGAGGACCGGCGCGAGACGAACGGAAATTTCATAGAACATACGGCAGATGCCCTGACCTTGCGCAGCAAGGTCACCCATCAGGCTAGTTGGCACCAATTTACCGCCGGTGCGAACTTAACGTTCTTAGACAATGATTTGTCTTTTCAGGGATTTATGCCGGTCTGCGATAGGCTTGAACAAAGTTGTGGGGCCGCATTCTCAGTCAATCCCGTAACATCAAGTGAGTCTTATCAAACGACGGAGCTTTTTTTCGAAGATGAAGTCGAAATTTTCGGAAGTTTGGCGGTTGATTTGGGTATTCATAGCGCAATTGACCATTTTCTTGACGAGACATTTATTGAGCCAAGGCTTGGTCTTACATTCAGTCCGCGCGAGAATGTCGATCTTTATGCACGTGCAGGTCTCCACCATGTTTCACCTGAACCGAGGAAGCTTTTATTGCTGGGTAGGCTGGGTGCAGACCAAGAAAGCGAGCGCTCAAAGCAATTCATGGTTGGGCAGCGATGGACGATCTCCGACGGATGGCGTCTACAAACCGAAGCCTGGTACAAAGATTTCGAGCATACCGAACTGATCGGCTCACCCTTAGAGCGTGATTTTACCGGCGACGCGTATGGTCTTGATATTATTCTTGCCAAACCGGTCAGCAACCGTCTTTACGGTTGGGCCGCGTTGAGCCTCAGCGAGGGGACAGTAACCGATGCCGCCTCTGGGTTGAAAGTCGACAACCAATTTACTCCGCACATGAGCGCAACAATTGCAGCGACCTATGCGCTCGATAATGGCTGGAAACTAGGTGCCAAATATAGAATGCAAAGCGGCGATCCGTTTACGCCATTGTTGAATGTTGCGATTGACCCCGTGAGTTTGAGTCCAAGGCCTTCATTCGGTATTCCGTTCAGTGAGCGGCTGGATACGTATCACCGGCTCGACATCCGCATCGAAAAATCCGCAAGTTATCAATTTGCTGATGTCAATTACTATGTCGACATATTGAATGTGACAAACCGCGAGAACGTTGCCAACCGAACCTTCCCATTGCGTAATACGGTGTTCAGTGGCCCCAACGCTGCGACAATCATTCCAAACGATGAGCAAGGAATCCCGTTTTTTGTCGCCCTCGGCGTTAACTTCTCGTTCTAGCTATGGGGAATTCGAAAAAAGTATCATTTTAAGGAAAAGGGAATGGAAAATTTAAAAGAATACGCGCCCAAAAAACACCCCGGCGACGTAAGTTTGATAGGCAAGTATGTTAGAGTAGAACCAATAGATTGGGATGTTCATGCCGAAAACTTAGATCAAGCGATTACGGGTAAAGAAAATTCGGATTTGTGGACTTATATTCCTTTCGGCCCGTTTGACGACATTCAAAGTTGTAAGGCCGTTATGTCATATGTTGGGCAACAGTTTGATTGGCAATCTATGTGTATTGTCTCCCAAAATGACAATACTGCTTTAGGTACAGCAAGCTATATGCGGTTACGTCCCCAATACGGTAGCGCAGAGATTGGATGCGTTGTGTTTGGGAAGTCTCTACAAAAGACCAGAGAGGCTACCGAGGCGATGTATCTGATGGCAAGTCATCTTTTTGATGATCTGGGTTACCGTCGCTATGAATGGAAATGTGATAATTCTAACGAGGCGTCGCGACGCGCGGCAGAGAGATTTGGGTTTATATTCGAAGGCGTTTTTAGAAACGATATGGTCGTAAAGGGTAAAAATCGAGATACGGCATGGTTTTCGATAGTTGACGCAGATTGGCCAGAATTATCTAAAAAGTACAAGAAATGGCTAGATGTCGAAAATTTCGATGAGCAGGCTCAGCAAATTAAGCGTTTGGAAGATTGCCTCTAAAAGTCACTCGATTTGGTTTCATTTCAAAAGAGTATTACCTAGTAAAACGAACGCCCTTACATGACATGGTGTTGTCAGATTAAAACTGTCTGTCCGAGCTAGGTTTGTATTTAGGACAATCACGCAACAAGTTGAAGCCATACTGCCAGCGCTTTAAGGGCTAGTTCGTTTTAGTTTGACAGCTCCACCATTTCTTTCTGGCTCGATTGCAATACTAAGTTTGCCGGTTTTGGTTCGACAAATGCTTGTTCAAACATATAGTGTCTTCGTGCAGGGAGGCGTACATGAAACTGATCGGAACGATTTTCTATTCCACACTAGTTTTGGCTG
>JAJFGD010000144.1 GCA_021776315.1 Hyphococcus sp.
GAAAGTCAGTCGGTCACACGTGTGTCACACTGAAAAGAGGATTGCTTTGGCGACCATCAGAAAGAGGAATAATCATTGGCAAGTTATGATCCGGCGCAAAGATGCGCCGTATGTCTCGAAAACGTTTAAGCGCAAAACAGAGGCTGAAAGCTGGGCCCGAGAGATTGAGATTGATGCCGACCGCGGACTACTCAAGCACGATCCACGGATATTAAATCGCGTCACGCTAGGCGATCTCCTAAAACGCTATTTGGACACGGTTTCCTGCAACAAGGCGGGAAAACACATCGAAACCTACGTCATTAATGCAGTTTTGAGAGAACCCATCTCCATGCGCTCTTTGGCTTCGTTAGGGCCTCCAGACTTTGCCAACTACCGGGATCTACGTCTCACTCAAGTCTCCGGCTCAACCGTGAATCGCCAGCTAGCAATAATTAATCATGCCTATGAGATCGCTGCAAAAGAATGGGGATTACCACTTCAATTCAATCCCTTGGCCTTTATCCGCAAGCCGAAAAACAATCCGGCTAGAAACCGACGCCTCAGGGCAGGCGAATATGAGGCGTTGGTTCGAAGCGCTGACGAGAGCCGCAACAAACTCATGAAACCAATCATCATCTTGGCCATTGAAACCGCAATGCGGCGCGGTGAACTCCTCAACATTGAGCGCAGTCATCTCAATATCAAACAGCGACACCTTTACATCCCAGAAACCAAAACCGGCAAACCCAGAACTATCCCGATCTCTGAAACAAGCATTCGATTACTTAGCGAGAGATATGAAAAAGCATCTGCCAGTGAAAATAAGTTGTTTCCAATGACCGCGAATGCACTGCGCCTAGCTTGGGAACACATAAAGTCCCGTGCTGGTATTGAAGACCTGCACTTTCATGACCTACGCCACGAGGCAATTTCGCGAAAGTTTGAGGAAGGATTCGGCGTTGCCCATGTTGCGGCAATTTCTGGACATCATGACTTTAGGATGCTTGCGAGGTACACGCACCTTAGTCCAACCATTTCCACAACAAATCTTATTTGAGCACATCAAATTTGGGTCTGGCATTCGCTTTCCGATGACTTGAAAGTCTACGGACTGAAAACCTTCGCGTGAGAAACAGGTACATTCTAAAGCATCCGACTTAGTATCAAATAGTCAAACCCTACATAAAAACAAGAGAACTTATCTGTTCGGACCTTTGGGGTTTCGACACAGGAAGCCACCATATTATATTAGACCAGGTCGCATTTGACCAAGCAAAAAAACATTCGGAAACTTGTTAAGAAGAGGTGCTCGTATATGAGTAATTGTAAAGCAAATCAAAAAAACTTAGATGCGGCGTTTCAATTTCGTGACGATCTACGGCTTAGCGTAATTCCAATCGGTAGAAATAAGAATGCTACTGTATCGTGGAAAGAATACCAGCACCGCCTGGCAACAGATGACGAGCTTGAACATTGGTTCGGCGTTCAAAAATTCAATATTGGAATAGTCACTGGGCAACTTTCCGATGTGTTCGTGTTAGACATTGACTTTAAAGACGGTGGATACGAAACGCTTCAGAGCTTGGAAACTAAGTTCGGAATTTTACCTCCAACCTGGATCGCGAAAACAAGCGGAGGTGGCGAGCATCGGTACTTTCAATTTCCTAAAAATGCTGAAATTCGAAACAGCAAAGGAAGGCTCGGCGAAACAAAGACAAACAAAAACCACTCAGGCATCGATATAAGAGGAGAAGGCGGTTATGTAGTTGCACCTCCGTCTATTCACGCGAACGGAAATCCATACGAATGGGCATTGCCTCCCTGGAAAGAGGAGATTGCCGAAGCGCCACAATGGTTGCTCAATGAGATCGCAAAGATTTCTTCTTCGGATTCGTCATCTTCTTCTCAAAAAGGCCCGTGTAAACCAAGCATATTCGGTCGTGCAGATGACGGACGAGAGCTAATTATGAGCAATACGGTTTGGTGGGCATTGCACCAGTTGGCACGCAAAAATGGACAGGATTGTAAGCCAGAGGATGAAGAGGTGCTCGAAATTGCATGGCCCCGATATCTGTCTCAAGTAAAAGAACGCGATGGTCGCACGCTCGAAGAGGACAATCGTGGCGCAACCGAAATGCACCGCAAAATCAAAAACAAATTGAAATGTTGGTCACAAGTAATTGCCAATGTAACTCGAGAAACGGAAGAGCTTGAACGACGCCGTCAAGCGATCGCGAACGGAGAGATTCCCCCGCCGGAAGGTTCAGACGACAGTCTAGCTGACATATTCGCCAGCAAAAATATCACACGTTTTCGATATTATGGCGAGACGAGCTTTTGGTTTTCGTATCAAAACAATAAGTGGGAACGCGATATCAATCGTTCCGTTGAGCACGAAATTCGATGTTCTAATCGTATAGAATCAGCAAACCAGGAGGCACGCAAAGGCATTGCCAGCGCATCTAGAATGAATAGTGTCAAAAGGTTGGCTGAAACAGATCCTAGGTTAACCGCTCCAAAAGACGGATTTGATGCTGATCCGATGCTCTTAAATACGCCAGACGGCATCATTGACCTCAAAACCGGAGAAATAAAACCCAATTCCTGGACAGATTATTGTTCAAAGGCGACAGCTGTGCCGCTTGGCTCTGGGGTTCCTAAGCTCTTTCTTCAATTTTTGGAAAAGACCTTTGGAAGTGATCAGCAATTAATTGCTTATGTCCAGCGCATTCTTGGCTACGCGCTCACAGGGCTCACCTCGGAACAAGCACTGTTCTTCTTTTATGGTTCCGGCGCAAACGGTAAATCTGTATTGCTATCAACGGTGTCCGGTATTCTTGGCGATTACGCGTCAAAAGCGCCGCTGGATACGTTCACGCAGACCAACCGACAAGAACACCCGACGGAACTTGCCCGCTTGATCGGCGCGCGCCTCGTTGTGTCAGAGGAGACCAATGTTGGCGGCAAGTGGGATGAGGCGCGGATAAAATCCCTCACAGGATCCGATACGGTTACGGCTCGTTTGATGAGACAAGACTATTTTGAGTATCGACCGCAATTCAAGCTCATATTCGCGGGCAATCATCCCCCAGCAATTACGTCAACAGATCAAGCAATGCGCCGGCGTATTCAAATTGTACCCTTCAAGGAGACAATTCCTGCGGCTGAACGTGATCCATTCCTCGCAGAAAAACTGTCAGATGAATGGCCTCAAATTCTGAATTGGATGGTTGAAGGTTGTGCTCGCTGGCAATCTGAAAGGTTAAATCCGCCGGAGGCTATCATTCGGGCTACCGGCAAATATTTCGACGAAGAGGATATTTTCGGACGTTGGGTAGACGAGCGCTGCATTGAGAAATCCAGCGCGCAAACGCCTTCCAGGAAATTGTACCAGAACTATCGCGACTATGTTCAAGATTGCGGTGCAAACCCAATCGCAGAGACGGCTTTTGCTAGGGAGATGGAAGCAAGAGGATTCACGAGAGCCAGAACCGCTAAGTGCAATGTTTGGTGTGGCATCAATCTCTTGAGAGCAGCTGCCTAGCTTTTCGATGGAAGGTGTGGAAGGCTTGGAGGGTTTCTTGCATTATCGGGAGTATTTCGGAATCTTTTTCTTTACTGAAAAGTGCTCCACTGCCTCCATGACAAGCTCCGAAAAATGCTGACAACGCCTAGTCCGTTTACGAACCAACACATTATACCCCCGCGCGCATGCGCGCGCGAGGCGGTATGTGAGGATGAGGAAAGCACTATTTTTGTAGGCAACACAAATTCTCTCTTGGTACCGATTAATTAATAGATATAGCAGCTTAGCGGAATAAGCTAAAGCAGTAACCTATGCCGCTTTATCTGCAACTCCATGACGGGTGAGCACAAAAAGGATCAAAAAATTTCCAAAAAACGAGCGCGTCCGGCCGGTTTACCTAATTTCATACCGACTTTTTGATGAAAATGACGATATCTCCTCAAATGCCTCCGGCGAAGGAAATAAACATAAGTGGATTAATTTTTCCGGCTATGCTGATGCCCGAATGGCGGTTTTTCGCCAGAAGCGGCCATAAATACCGAGGGGTTCGAGCGTCTGCTTTGAAGTGAGTCTCGGAAACTATGTAAGATCCGTCAGATTCACCAAACGGTGTGGCTGTGCGTCCCAAGCACGGCGGTAAGCTGCTAAAGCTTGTCGCGGACAGCAGCGCGGGCGTATGAGATGAAAATGTCAGCCATCAATCATCTGACCGCATAGAACTTTGCAAATATTCTTCGCGTTGGCGATCCACAACCGCATTGATGTCCGCCACGATCTTTTGGAAGCGCGGATCATCATATAGCGGTTGGTAAATTGGCTCGGTGAAAATCCACCAGCTAAAGAAACGGCCAGAATCGACAAGCGCCCGCAATTCGGCAAGCGCCTCATCATGACGGCCCTCAAGCACCAATAGTTCGACAATCATGTCGCGCTCATAATACGGCAAAACAACGCCCTGCGCCGCTGCATCGTCAAGGCTATGGCGACATGCCTCGATGATCGGTTGCGCCGTTTCCCGTGCGCCGGCGCGCTGGCGCAGTCCGGCAATGTAAAGACCTGGGTAACAGTTCGCCGGCCGAACCGCCCAGGCTAAACCGTCTTCGCCCTGACGGCTGATAAAATCTTCCGAAATCGTCAATGCAACTTGGTCGTTGCCGGTTGCCCATTGCGTCCAGACCGCGCGCCATAGGGCAAACGGGTTTTCCGGGTTGTCTTTCAAATTCTCCATCGCCACAGCGCGCGCCGCTTCGGCACGTCCCTGCAACACATCGAGAAACGTTGCTGGATCGACCGGTGCCTTATCCAAAAACGGATCATCAAAAATCTTTATTCCGATCAACTGAAAGGAAGCCGCTACATCAAGATTATCTCCGCCAGACGATAGCGCTGCAGCCTTCATATACTTCACAGAATCAGCAAGCCGGCCAGACTCGGCATAGGCATTTGACAAAGCGGTTTTTGCATGATGCCATTCCGGATACAGATTTTGAAGGCGCTCAGCTGCTGTAACGGCTTCGCTAAATCGGCCGCGCAACATCAATGAGGTGACATGATTTTCCAGTGTTATCGCGGATAAAGGGTCATGTTCAACGGCGCGATCTATCGTTTCGAACGCAGCAGTGAAGTCGCCCACACTTAAAAGTGAGAGGTAAAGAAGGTGCCGTGTATTGGCGACACTGGGATTAAGCTCGATTGCCCTGCGATAATCAGCGACCGCTGCATATAGGTCCCTCGTAATAATCCTGTTTAACAGCCCACGCGCGGCGTAAGCTTCGGCCAAGGTCGAATCTAGCGCCAACGCCTTTTGTATTGCGGGTTCAGCAATCACTGATACTTCTGCAAGGGTTAAATCCCCATATGAGCCTTGCCCTTCAAGCAATAAAAGAGTCGCCATCGCGAGGTCAGCCCAAGCTGGGGCAAAGTTGGGGTCTTCAACAAGGGCTTGCTCGAGTAGCGACACGGCCTCTTCTATGGACGCACGACTACGGCGCGCCAACTGATGGCGACCTTGCAGATATAGATCGTAAGCTTCGTTGTTTGTTGTTGGTGTAGAAATGTCCTCGACAGGCCGGTTTGTTGACGGCAGCGAACCAACAATCGCCGCCGCAATTTCATCCTGAATTGCAAAAATATCAGAAAGCTCGCGATCATATGTATCCGACCAGAGATGAAATCCGGAGCGCGCATCAATGAGCTGAGCGGTTACACGTATTGTGTCCCCGGCCTTTCGGACGGAGCCTTCCAACAATGTTTCAACCCGCAAGGCTTCTGCGATCGAAGCGATTGAATCATCTTTGCCTTTATAGGCAAAAGACGAGGTGCGCGCCGCCACCCGAAGATCGGTCTCACGCGCAAGCATGTTCAACAGCTCTTCCGCGATGCCGTCGGCAAAATATTCCTGATCGCCCTCGGCACTTAAATCTGCGAACGCCAATACGGCGATGGACTGGTAATCATTGGTTACGGCAATGGCGGGAGCGGCATCAACGCGCGACGATGGTGCTTGCTGTCGCGCTGTTTGGTCATTGCCGACGCTATTGATCAAATAGTATCCGACAGCCAGACCTGCGACCACGATGGCGCCAGCAAGCGCCAGCACTTTTTTTGGGTGACGTTGCGGCTGGGTTGCAACCACATCCGCGGCAGCAATTGACGCCGCCGGCGCGCCTGAAAGATTTGTATCGACGGCCCGCTTTAACTCCGCATAAGCAGGCGCATCGTGTCGGCTATAATCAACCGCGTGGAATTGTTTGAACCCAATTGGCGGTTCCGCGCCGTCCAACGTCAATGCAATCAATTTTCCGCTATTGGCGGCGATCCCCGCTTCATCTTTAACCCAACGCGACTTCGCGCCGTCCGCTGACCAGGCAACGATCACCGTTTTGGCGGCGGCGAGTTCCTTTTCGATCTCTTCAGAAAATTCCGCGCCGCCGACAATCTGCCGGTCCCACCACACCGAATAGCCCTCGGTCTCCAAAGCAGCTGCGAGCTTTTCGATCTTGTCGCGATCAGCTCGCGCATATGAAATGAAGATATCGGCCAAGACGTACTCCGTTTTCTAACAAAGCTAGTTAGCACAGGTCGGATTCAATGTCTCTTCTCGGCCCGAAAGTCGCCACTCAACGCAACATCAGCAAATGGCTGAATAGGGCCAATCCCGGTCACTCACGCTAAATTTTTGCGTTTGCGAACGTGAACGGCTGTTTTTCGCCAGAAGGCGACAATCAAAACTAAAGGTCGAATGACTGGAATGAGCGCAAACGCGGAGATTAGCTTTTCGAGAATGCAGTTATCTTAGCTTAATTGCCATTTTCAAGAGGCGCATCATTTCCGCGAGATGATCCTCGCGTGTAAAACGAACGATCAGCCAAGTTCCCCCATTTTTGCGATTAAGGTGTGCTATTCGATTAGGTGCATGAGTTAGCCCCTCTCGCTTAACAACTTTCGGCGAGAGCCGGATGTCCAGCTCGTTATTTCCGTGAAAGTGGGCGACTTCTTTACCTCTGTAATCAATTACCATGAAGTCTCGACCTGGCTCCCAAAGGTGCACATCGATGCCCGGGATTTTCTCGAGCCTACTAATCAACATCTGGCGTAGTCTGGCCATGCCGTCATTCTCCACATCATGGATAAGAACCGTTGATCTTCAACATATGCTGGTTGTTGAGACAATCCAGTTGAAAATCCAAATGTCATCGCAGCAACCTAATGTCCGGTTTGAGGAGATCCTTTCCTCCAGATCTGCGCTTTGACGTGTTCGATGATGCGGTGGAGCGTCACGGCGAAGCCTCAACAGGCATCTCGATCTCAAGCAGAATGGCGAGATCATCGCGCAAGGACGCAATTTCTTCCATGTGATCGTCGGTAAAAAAAACGATCGCCTGTGACAGCACCTGGATATTGGCGATATTATTGACGAAGATCCGGTCGGCAATCATCGCCTCAAAGTCATAGTTAGCCTCGGCTGCGCCCTGCACGTCAAACCCATAGGTAACCGGTTCGAAATATTGCATCGCGATGGTTCGCAAGTCTCTAACCTGAGCGGCCGATTCGCTTATGATGCGGTTGGCGCGGTCGTAATCCGCATCTATGGCGGCAATCTTTGTTCTTAACCCTACGTCTCGCAAAATTGCTATATTGCCCTTGGATTGCAGTTCCTCAACCGTGCCCCATCGCCGCCTGATCGGGTTGTGTCGGCCGAGGAAAGTCAGCCCTTCGGCAAAATCATTGCGGTCTTCCTGCGCCAGCGTTCCTTGGCTGAGCGATTTCAAGATGATGGTCTGTGTTTCAATCCGCCTTTGATCCCAGTTGTCGTTGTCCTTATAGTCTTCGAGGCTACCATTCATATCGGCGTAAAGGCGCTGAATATATTCTTGTTCAAGCGCATGGTCAGCACGCGTATCATTCCAGTTCGCGACCTGAATACCGATGAAGACACCGACAACAACAATGACAAAAACGAGCCCCACGGCAGTCCAGTTCTGGGCGTTGACGTGTTCGGTGATGCGACGAAGGAGCATTAGCGGGCCTCCAAGGCGTCGAGCAATTCTCGCGTCGATTGCGTCAATTCTTGCGTACTCTCGAACATATTTCCGCGAAGAAGAAGAATGATGGAAAGCAAATTGTCAAAGGTCTGATCTTCCGCCAGGGCGATCGGTTCATTGGCGAATTTGGACGGTTCCAAAAATTCGGTGAACGACCTGTAATGCACCGCGGCCGATGCAAATGAATGGTTTTCCACAAAATATGAATGCAACCAGCTATTGCGTATCTCAAGGACGTCGTTTTGGATTCTATTCAGATCCGACAAATCATCAGTCCAGTCCGCTATTTCTTTACGGATGGTCGTATTGGCGATCAGCAAAAACTCATCTGATGCAATTAAATCCTCCATTGCGCTCATCCGCAAAGACAAAGTCGGTAACGCCATTGATTGGACCATTGTTTTGTCAATCTCGACCGCATGGTCGCCAGGAGACTCGCCCTTCAAAAATTCTCGTAATTGCTTCGCAGCCTCCGCACCTTCTATTGTGCTCTGCAAATAGACATCCAGCCCAGCAAGGTTATCGTGCATGTCGCGTTGCAATGATGTAAGCCGCGAATCCAAAACACGTTGTTGCGCATTCGCAGCATTCCAGTTCGAAACCTGGATACCGATAAACACACCGACGACAACGATGATGAAATCAATGCCAACTGCAAACCAGTTCTGGGCTTTGATATGTTCTGTGATGCGACGAAGAAGCACGAGCATCCCCCAATATTATGATTTTCATCAGCATAAGCATGTTTGAACGGCTTTTATAGAGCCAATAACTGTCTTACAGGGTAGATGGCCCCACAGGTAAAATAGGGCCAAAGGCGGTCACGCACAATTTCCTAACGCATGGGTTCGTAACGACACACACAACATAGCGTTTACGGTTTCTCTGGCTTATTTATTTTGCGAGTCTGGTGGAAGAAATACTGGGCAGCAACTAACACAACGATGAGCAAGATTGGAAACAAGCTGACCCCGATATCTTCAGCCCACGCTGGAAGAATATTGACGACGTTCCACTCAAGCGCCGCTCCGGCAATCGTGCGATTGCGAATTTGATCCGTGAGGCTTCCGATATGTAAAAGCGTGGGGTACGTCGTTGAGCCCAGTATCAAATAAGTAACGACAAAAATTGCGTTAAGCACGCTCGCCATTGCCTTGGTTAGGCGATCCGCTAAAAAATACACGGCCAAAAGGAAGGCGGAGACGATCGCGAAAAGGTGCATAAAAATATTCACCGTATTCATGACTGCCTCTGTCAATAGATAAACAAGCTCAAAGTCCGTCATTTAAGTTCCTTTTGTTTTTTCGCGCCCCTAATTGAACGAGCTTCCGCTGCGAATGACGATGATGAAACTACGCCGATGGCGGACAGAATTCTATTCGTTGGTGGCAGAAGGTTTATTGTCTGCTTTGGGCCAGCAACTGTAAATCATCCTAGGATTTCGCGTCTGCCAAGGCGAATGCCCGTTTTTCGCCAAAAGCTGCCAATATGTCCTTTTGTGGCGAAATCTGATCAGTGGACGCTGATGTCAATAGGTCGTAATATCAACGAAAATTTTGGGGTGTTGTCATGGCTGTAACATCAATCAAAGAAATCATCAGTGCCCAGAACCTAACGACCCTACCTAGCAGTGCCACAGTTGCTGAGGCTGTTTCGCTAATGCGGGAACGTACAATCCGCTGCATCCTCGTTACAGACGACACTATGCTTTTAGGCGTTTTTACAGAAACTGATGCAAACAGGTTATTAGCAGTAACAAGTAAATCTGAAAAGCGGCAGCTCGAGGAGGTCATGACCCCTTCGCCTGTGACGATAACGACCTCAACATCACCGGCGGATGCATTAGACCTAATGGTCCGAGGCGATTTTAAGCACCTTCCTGTCGTCGAAGACGGTATCTTGATCGGCATTGTATCACGGCGAGATTTTTTTTAATTAGGTGCCGGCAAATTATTCGGACGCCAGTGCAATTTTGGAAATTCGCCGAGAACGCCGGAAAATTTCTTGAAGGTGATCCAGAATTTCAATCTCCAACGCGTAGGTTGCCAAGCGGTTTGGCGCATCCACGACAAGGCGTCCCACTTGGTGTTTGGCGGCTTCTTCCATCAGTTGCGCAACGCCAGGTTTCATGGATCTAACTTTTTTTGCGGCGACCGGATCTAGGTTCCGGATCGCCAAATTGCTGAATTCAAGCGCTGACACGATTTGATGATGGAATGATTCTATCTTCGAAACTGTATCCGCGCTTACCACTAAATCTTGAGTAATACGCTTCAATCCAACATTGACCATGCGTGTTTCGATAATATCGCCAATCTCCTCTAGTTGCTGAACGAGCTCAAAAAGTCCCATCAGCGTTTTCGTATTCTCCGCGGTGAGCTTCTGGGTACTGATTTTACCCAAATAATCGATGATATGGCTGTATTGAGTGTCAATTGTCGAATCCATATCCGCGATTTTTTCAAGTTCTTCCGAGCTTCCCGTCAATGCTGACGGCATAATCGCAACCAGCATCTTCTGAACACCTTCTCCCATATGTGCTATTTCATAACGCGCTCGATCAAGTGCAAAAGATGGTGTCGATAATAGTGTGTCGTCGAGATATTTCGGAACTAGGGGCGCTTCTGTATCAAGCGGCTTGTCACGAACTAGGCGTTCGCACATTCGTGCAAAAGGTGTCAAAAATGGCATAAACAGGAGTGCCACTGCGATATTGAAAAGTGTGTGGGCATTGGCAATTTGACGAGGTGTTTCCGCCGCCAGCCTTGCCTGGCCTGATAATTCTCCATCCACGGGTGAAATCGTGCGGATCAATTCGGCGAACGGACCGATAAACCAGACGATGATCAGGACACCAATGACATTAAAAGCAACATGAGCGACTGCGACGCGGATTGCCTCACGTGATTTGCCAATTGCGGCCAGACTAGCAGTAATACAGGTACCGATATTCGATCCCAGTGCCATAGCGATGCCCGCTTCAAGGGTAATCAACCCTTGCAACGCCAGTGCTATAATCACACCGAGTGTTGCCGAAGAAGATTGCACCAGACCTGTGAACAGAGCAGCAACGGCAATGCCGAATACAGGATTGGCAACGCTGCCCATAAGATCGATAAAGGGCTCATAGGACCGCAACGGTTTCATACCGGCACTCATGATGCTCATGCCGTAAAAAATTAGTCCGAGCCCCATGACAAGCATGCCATATTGTTTGATCTTGTCTTGTTTGGCGACAAACTGCGTCAAGAATCCGGCGCTAACCAATACCAGCGCGTATTTTGTGACTTTAAAGGCGACGATCTGTGCAGTAATGGTCGTACCGATATTGGCACCCAGAATCACGCCGACCGCTTGCGAAAGCGACATCAACCCACTGGTAACAAATCCAACCAGAATGACTGTTGTGACAGAAGACGATTGGATAATCGCCGTTACAAACGCGCCTGTCGCCATGCCCATGACCCGATTGTTGGTTAATCGAGCTAATATCGACTTCATACGGTCGCCGGCAACGCGCTTTAGAGCGCCTGACATTTGATCTATACCAAAAAGGAAAAGCGCCAATCCGCCAAATAGCTGAAGGCCCATCTCAAGCCAATCGATGCTTGCAGCTTCACTATCGGCGGCATACGCCAATGATGGCATCAGATACAGACTGAGCACAGCTACTATAAAAGTAAAAATATAACGCCCACGAAATTTTTCAGTGACGTCGCTCAGAAACCCTGAACACCAAGTTTTCCTCACGTCTGGGACTCTTTCTATTTTGACTCATCTTTTTTCGACTTAACGACGGTGACCGGTACTGGTGACAGTTGAACGACACGATGCGCGACTGACCCCAAAATAAGGTGTGGTAGTCCTGTCCGTCCTTGGCAGCCAACTACAATATGATTCGCGCCGCTTTCTTCAGCAACCGACAATATGCGATTTGAAGGTAGGCCACGAACGAGAACCAATGAAGCGTTTTCTAACGCATCGCTCTTAGGGTGTTGTTGTGTAACACCGGTTAGGAATTCATCAAACCGGTCCTTCGCGACCTCCTCCAGTGGTAGCAACAAATCTTCTTTATCACGCCGGTAATAACCCGGTGCGCCGGCCGGGTCATGCACGACGTGAACGATCGTCAACGTCGTGTCCGTCCTATCGGCATAATCTATCGACCATTTTAATGCTGTTTGGGAATCATCTGAAAAGTCGACGGCAACTAGAATGGATTTATTAGGTTTTTCCATAAACCTTTCTCCCTAAGTTGAGATACAATCAATCGAAGCCATTCATAGACTGGAACAAAAAATGGTACTGTTGACAGCGCTCGATACAATAGGCGTTTACAGGCTAACAAGCGGAGAACGCCTTGGTCTGTAAGGCGGAGTTTCAATGCCTGATGGGACATTTGTCAAGTTTGGGAAAGTTGGGGAGACTGTCTCGAGATGGATTATGAAATCGTTCTGACCGGCACCAGTACAACAGAAAATTTTGTCCAGCAGGTTTCTGAAGTTCTCCGCTGCATTTATGACGATGCGGGTGTTGATGAATACAAGAAACGATGGATAGAGCATGATTTTCCAACCGAAAAGTTTAGGTTGCTGATGCAATCTTGACGACGTTTCCCGGCTAGACATTGTGATCAGAAATCGAAATCGTGAACGTCCACTTTGGGCCAGAAGTGGACAGTCGTACTATTAATTCGAAACATATCAACTGTCAGGTAGGACATCCTCGAAATTCTAGGGTCGGACGTGTCCAGAGACTGTAGCAATAACCTGCGCATCGGTTTGGAGTTAAACAAAGCCCCGTGCGTCAACTTTACTAGTATGTGATTCCCTCAACGATACACTCATATGTCGAATGATTGGGCGATTTGCACTCGTACATTTCGACACCATCTTCGCTGTTCCATAATTTGTAATATTCATGACGCGTTAATTTCGAACGGATAAGCGCCGAGGTTACTCCATCCAGAGTAAGACCATTGTCAATCAGCATCGCATCCTTTCCCCCTTTGAATTGATCGATATTATCCGCATAACTTTTGTCGTAAGTGTTATAACCACAATATAAAAGCACACTTTCATCACTCAGAATCGCAAACGCCCATGAAAACCGAAAATTGTAGGTCCATCTTTCTTCATGGAGATGTGAATCTAGAAACCATCCCATTACTCTATCCGTTTCGCTCTGGGACATCTCCGCAAAATCTTCCATATCCGCATCGACCCAGGACTTGAGTTCTTCAGCGCTGGGACATGAAAACTGAGCGACCGCGCCTGTGCTAAACAATGCAATGCATGTTATTGTAGTGATTATAATCTTTAACATTATATTGGATCCCCCTCGTTTAGTACGTGACGAATAATTAAACCGCCCCTGCATTTTTCTCAATCTAATTCATTTGTGACGTGTGCTCAAAAAACCTGTGCTGCCCCCAGAAAACTGGGCCAATCCAAGCCAGACTAATTCAGCTACGAATGGCGCTTAAGGGCCAATAACGGTCGCTCACCGTGAAATTCCGCATTTGCGAACACGAATGTCTGCTTTTGGCCCAAAACGGACATTCGATATCTCCAAGGTATTCCTATATGAATTGAATAGGCAAATCGCGGGGGATTATAAATGTTCAAAAAGTTAGGCTTCCTGACTCTACTCGTAATTACGGCCTGCGCTACCAGTGGCGAACAGTCTAATGATCGCGTCGGGGACAAATATGAGATTGCTTTAAAAAGGACTACAGAGACATCTGGTGAGGAAACATCATTCAGCGTCTAGCCTATTCATGAAAATAAGCACTTGTTCTGCGACTTTTCGAGCCGAATCCTCATACGTTACAATCGCAAGATGATTAGCCGCTTCGATCTCCACGACACCATAATCGTGCGAGGATAGAGCGGTCGTCTTTTTCCATCCGACTATTTGCTTTTCAAGGTCAAGAAGACGGTCTTCCTCAGTTTCAGAATCTCCTAAAAGACTGCCGGCACCGGTGCCGTAAATCGCCATCACGGGCAAGTCACCCAGGTCTCGATTGTCGCCGGTTTCGTAAAAGATTGTTCCAACGTAACGTCCAAGACGGACCATCGTACGAATATTGGGCGAGAGAGCCATGCGCGCTTTGTATTCGGCAGCCGCCTTGTGCGGCAAAAGGGGGTCGTCCAACTCCGAAACATTGTTGATGACGAGCCGCATTACGCCCAGTGCGGCGACTGTTGTTGTAAGTGGGCACTTAACCCTGCAGGGCTGCCTGCCGGTTCGCCGTTCAAGAGGCTCGCCATCTTCCTCTTCAAATTCCTGTAAAATGATTTCTGGCGTTCCTGGCTCAATCATCACAAGCCCCGCCAGTTCCTCTGGGTAGTGATGATAGTAGATTCTCCCGAGCATTCCTCCAAGCGAGTGCCCAACGATGATCACCGGCTCGTTCATTCCTACTGCTTTGCGGAGTTTTCTGAGATCTTCGACGTAATCGAGGCCATAACGAGGCTCGCTTGTCTCATCGCTCCAGCCATAGCCCGCTCGATCATAAGCACAGACTCGCGTCTGCGCCGCGATCGGCTTCATCACGCGCTCCCACCCCGTGGAAATAAACGTGAAGCCACCTTCGAGAATGACGGTAGGTTTTTCCGTTGCTTCGCCCAGACAATATAGATGAAGGTCGCGCCCGCCGATATCCACCAATTCCCCCGGCGGCGGATAACGGCCTCGATCCACGGCGACCGAAAGCTGCTGGTATCCAAGCCCGACAACCACCAGAAAAACAATGAAAATCGCAATATATTTCAAAACCTTGAGCATCTTTAACAACCTCTCTTTGGGCTTTCTAATGCCAATACAAAAAGTAATCAACCGTTATCGGACATAATTCGACGAACTGCACTGATTATGCGATTGCGGCACCAATCGAACGCTCTAAAGTGTGCCCATAAGTTGTATGTTATCGTTGACTGGAAGTAGGCGCACTATGAAAACCACTCGTGCTGAGATTGCACAAGCTGCGCTGCGTCTAATGGCGACGAAAGGATATCGCGGCACCTCGATCGGTGAAATTGAAAAGGCGGTCGGACTTGCGCCGCGTGCGGGTGGATTTTATCGACATTTCAAAAACAAGGAAGAAATCCTGTTTGATGCCATAGACACTTATGCAGAAGAAATTCTTGCCGAACTAAGCGATTTAAAAAATATTCCACAGAGCTCTGCTTCGACAGAACTCACCGCGATGACGCACCTCATTGTCGCTCACGCTGCGCGGCACCGTGAACTCCGCTTGATCCTTCGTCGCGACGGGAGAAACCTCCCCGGTATTCAGGCTAGGATACGCCAATTCAACCAGGCAGACGCGTGGGATGTTTTCGTCGAGTGGACGAGACACCAACTCGGAAAACGCCGTATCGATAAAAACGTCAGGCAACATACATTCCAGATTTTTAGTACGCTCGCTTTGATCCTTTATTTACAGGATTACGGTGAATTTCCGCTTTCGCTCGATCGCGATGAGACACTCGATCATTGGATTGACCAGTCAATCGCGTACCTAAGAACGGCTGGCGTCGCTAATGCGAGCTGAAGTTGTCCCTCCTAATGTGACTCGGGCACTCAAAAAAGTCATTCCGCGTTTGATAGCTCGTGCTCTCTGCAGCAACGAATGCTATGCGCCGATAATTGCCGCGCTTGCTATGCCCTGTTTTGCACCATTCTGGCCCTTTATACCCAAACTATGAACGTCGCCTTTTGGCGAAAAACGGCCATACAAAACAGAGAAACGCAAAGCGTTGTACCAGCCCTGATTAGACAGTCACAAAAACTGCGGCGTGAACTCTGCAAATCACCGACCTGGGATAGAGGTAAGAAAAAATCGCTGATTTCATCAATCGAAGCGCTTGATCTTGTCACTCAAGAATGAGTGTTGGCGCAAGGCTTTGATCTCCTGCTGTATCAGCACCTTCCCTTGAATAATATTCAACGATGCCGTTTTGACCTTCTTCAGTTTTTTTAATTAACCATGCGTTGTAACCATTCCAAACATCGGCTGTCACATCCCATTCCACTGCGCCAGATTGACCGCTTGTGTGTATCTGTCCGGGTGCAGTTGCCGGGACAAAATCACCGCCTAACCAGACCGGATTACAGTTAGTTTGTTGGTTGGAAATATCTGTGTCCACAGCACATTTCCATGTTGTTCCCTCATCAGTTCCACGTGTGGACTCAGAATTTGGAACACCAGCAGACTTTCCGTTGCCCTCTGCGAAATCAACCAGTAACGCGTGTGCGTCTACGGTCCGGCCATTTCCCCAATTGTTGCCGATATCGCGGATTGTTAATCTCAAGGTGGCTTTTGTTACCGTACCAAAGTTGCCGATTGATTGTTCATCAAATTTAAGAAGCGAACGATTTTTTCCGCTACTACGAACACGTAACATTGGGTTGGCACCCTCATTGCGATCCTTTGCACCATTTCGCAAAAAACTATCGCCTAAAGCGATGATGTCATTCACAATGGAACCGGGTAGGGCGACGCTATAAGGGGCATCTCCTACTGCAAAGGTCGCAGTCACGGTGTTTGTCGCCGTATCAATGATCGACACTGTGTCTTGTGTGAAATTTGTCACGTAAGCTTTTGATCCGTCCGGTGCCATCGTAATTCCCGCAGGTGCGGTGGTCGAAATAGTGGCCACATGGGTATTTGTCGACGTGTCGATGACCGAGACGTTATTCGACGCTCGATTGGTCAGGTAAATAAATCCGCCATCAGGTGTGATCGCCAGGCCA
>JAJFGD010000145.1 GCA_021776315.1 Hyphococcus sp.
GCTTACAACGGGTCAATGACGGCGCAGCAAAACGATGGATTGGACCTCATAATAGATTGGAAGACCGGTGCTTCTGTAAATGTAAACGGGCAATATACTACCCTGTCTAGGTCAGATATTATAAACATGGCCGAAGTGGGACTAAATGGTTCACCGGGTGCGTTTGGGTCAGTCTCTCAACGTGCTGCCATTCAAAGTTTATCTTTGAACGACGCCCAAGCTTCTCGCATGTTGGACGTGTTGATAAAGGGTGATCTCAATCTTGTGCACATCGAAGGCCCGAGTGGCAGTTTTGGCTATGAAGATGGGCTAGATTACCGGTTGGCTGAAGAGGGGGCTCCAGCATATTCAACAGAACGAGCTGCGTTGTTATCAGTATACTACAACGCACCAGTGTTGATTGGACCAGGAGTGCAAAATGCCATTCTGACAGACGATCGTGCGCAGCTTTGGTACGAAATTCGATACAACCATAATCATACTAGTCACAACGGTTTGCAAAGCCGACGCGCAGAGGAAGCAGATCTGATCGGGCTGGTCTCTCATTCTGCAGAAAATAACCCTGCTGCGAATATTGACGAATATGCTGCTGCACTCGATACGCTCTTCAATGGCTATGACCGACTTGGACGGCGCATTCTTACGCGAATTGAAGATAGAGACGGTATTGATAACTTTGAAACGGCGATCGCGCCGGAACTTCAAGAACTTCTCGATTATTTCGTACTCCAGCCCTTGGGGGCCACGAGCGCACCTTCGATAGATTATGTTCAGGCCGATACGCTTGGTGTTAGTGAGCAGATCGATGCTGGAAGCTTTGCAGAGTCTGGTGTGGCCAACGGCAAGACGATTGCGGACACGGTCAATCTAATTCTCGGCGGTGCCGGCGATGACCTGATAAAAGGGTTGGGTGCCGCAGATTACCTTTATGGCGGCGACGGTGATGACACTATCTATGGTGATGGTCCTGGTACTTCATTGCAAGATGCCGGGCATGATTTCATTGATGGTGGTGCCGGTAAAGACCTCCTGATTGGCGGTCAGTATGATGATTTCATCCGTGGTGGGACCGAAAATGATGACCTGCGCGGTAGCGGTGGTCACGACGTCCTTTATGGTGACAAAGGGCGCGACTATCTGCGTGGTAATAGCGGTAATGATGATCTGCGCGGAGGGGCGGGCGGTGATACATTAGATGGCGGTCTCGATAATGACCAACTTCGTGGTGCCAGTGGTTTCGATATCTTAAATGGTCGCCTCGGTAATGACCTTTTGTCCGGCGGGACTGGCAAAGATCTATTGGGTGGCCAAGAAGATACTGACACGCTTTTCGGTGGTGATGGTGATGACACGCTTTTTGGCAATCAAGGCGATGACGAATTGAGTGGCGGCGAAGGCGATGACGACATTCGTGGTGGCAATGATGATGACTCGATAGCGGGTGATGGCGGCAATGACACTTTGCGCGGCAACTCCGGGGATGATCAGTTTAACTTCGCTCTTGGTGATGATGAGGATCAAATAATCGGTTTCGTTGCTGGTGCAGCGACAGAAGATGTGATTGCCTTGTCGGGTTTCGGTGCGGCTTTTGATACATTTGCAGAAGTCTTGGCGGCTGCCAGTGATGATGGCAGTGGAAACACCGTGATCGACTTTGGCGGCGGTGACACCATCACGCTTTCAGGGGTTTCAGTGGCGAGCCTACATCAAGATGATTTTATCTTTGGGTAGTGGTCTGACGTTCACGTGACGTCCGTTTAGTCAAAAGAATAGAGCTTCTCGGTTGTTAGCTAGCCGCACAAACGGTGTGAACGCAGACCGACGCTGCCGCAACACCAATATCATTCAGATACTCCTGGAATTCGGGGTCGGTTTTGTATCGATCAAAGAGCGGCCAACGATGTAACCAAAGCCAGAACCGGGCATGTCGACTAACTGGAATGGTCTTCAACAATTCCAATGGTAATCCTTCGTCCCCATGATAAAACGACCAAAACAGCTGAAGCTGCTGTATTTGAATGTCGTCTGGATCGGCTGCGGCATTCACATACTGACTAAGCATTTGGTATGATGTAGAAATATCCCCAGCGGATACAAGAGCTAAAATCTCAGTCTCAGCCTCCGTAGAAACTTGGACGCCTGCGGAGTTTACGGCAGCCAACCATTCTTTTATCGCTTTTTCATGTTGCCCTATTTCATAATAGCTGGCGGCAACTTGCGCTCGAAAGTCATCATAATATTCAGGATTCATTTGTTCAGCAACGTCGATGACTTTCTCATATCTGCCGCCGAGATAGTTCGCAAAAATGTACTGAACTTTCACATAAGGAGAACCGAATTCAACTGCCATGGCTTTATCAATCGATGTGATTGCGTCATCTATTTTCCCAAGAAGGTAAAGAGAGGCGGCGCGCTGGGTATGGATCATTCCATTGTTCAGACCCATGGCAATCGCTTTGTCCGCCGCCTCTAACGCCAAATCCGGACGCCGATCAAAAATCATCAACATTCTTGTCTGTGCTGTTAATGTTGCTGGATTTAATGGTGCTGTTGAAACGGCAAAATCGAAATGCTTTTTGGCTAATGCTTTTGTATCTAGCGGAGAAATATCCAAATATTCGCCGGAATATTTTGCGTAGATTTGAGCAATCAGCGCATGAGCCGGAACATAATTCGGGTCAATTTCTAATGCTTGTTGCGCCAGGCGAGCCGCTTGGATGTTGTTTTCTCGACCACGTAACCCCCAGAAAAAATTTGCTCTCCAATAGAGTTCCTCAACACCGTCCAATCCAGCATAAGGGGAGACCTCGTATTCGAATGTTGGCACCTCCAAAAACTCAAATAGTTGGGTTGTTGCTTGTCGTTGGTTGGCGGCGAAAGCATTGTTGTTGAGAGTAAAACTATGTGTCCAAACGACCTGCCGCTCTTCGCCATCAACAAGTTGCATGACGATTTTTTTTTCATTTTCAGATTCAACCAAAGACGCCGTTAATAGTGGAATCGGTGAATTTTCAAAATCGCCAATTTCGGGATTTATCCATTGATTGTTTATTGGGTTTCGACGAAGCCGCGCAATTGTCAGTCCACTTGCATGTGCCAGTTCCGTCGTCAAAATCTCGCTAGCACCAGCTGCCGTAATATTAAAGCTATTATCATTTGTCAGGTTCGCAACGTCGGCGACATACAAAACAGGTGCATCGATTGCTGGTGCAGTTTTTCCGGTCTTCATGGCCAGGAAAGCACCGAGGCAAGCGACGAGTACTAACGATACAAATAGGCCGATAGGTTTCAAATATGTTGATTGCACCGTTTGGGTACTATCGGTGACATTGGCTGTTTCCGGTTCCGTAATGTCGGCAATGAGTCGATAGCCCCGTTTCGAAACCGTCTCTATATACTTTGGCTGCCTTTTTTCGTCCCCCAAAAGCGTCCTTAGCTTGCTAATTACAACTGGCACAGACTGAACAGAAACCGCTTCCCGCCCCCAAACAGCATCAAGCAGTTCGTCGCGGCTGACGACTTTCCCGGCATGGTTGCAAAGGTAATGAAGCACGAGTGCACATTGAGGCTCGAGTTTAATCAGGAGCTCGTCTTTTTTCAGCTCGTTGGCATTGGCTTCAAATTCCCACTCCCCAATTTTCACCATTTAGATACTCACAGTGTTTCTACCTGTTCCTTGTGGCGGAAAATTACTCAGGAATCAAAAATTAAGGTTTTCTTAAAGTGATGTTAAATCAATTTTGCCGGACACCTATATCTTTTTTGTACGGGAATTTCACAAAAATTTCCGTGGGTTAGCACTTTTCCGCCGATCGGGCCGGCGTAATGAGCTGATTTTGCGAATATGGATACGCCGTTCCGCATGGTGGTGGGGTCGGCCCGAAAATGCGGTATGGATGTGTGACACAATCAAACGAAGCGAATGGCAGAACTCAATTTGCCGTGGGCAATCAGTGTCCTCAGCGCGATTCATACAAAAATTGAGGTTCGAATAACAACGCCCAACCGATTAAAGGTTGGCGATAAAACTTATGCGGATATGAATCTGCTGAACTGTAAATGGGATGTAATTTATGTTGACGACTGTAGCAATTCCGGGAAATCAAACATCGACTGTTCGGATAGGACTTGGTGAGGCTTTTACCGAAAATACATTTAGCCCCGCTGATTTGGATGCCATTGGGATTGATCTTATTGGCGGCCAAACTTATCGCATAACTTTGGATCCAGCGGACGAATCTGTTATCGGTCCGTCGCTTTTGTCGCTTCAAGACCCTTATATAAACAACATTCTGGTTGCTGGTGGTGGTTTTGGTTTGCAAGATGATGATAGCGGCTCGGGTCTTGCGTCTGTTTTACTTTTCACACCGACAGTATCTGATACTTTTTATATTGTTGTTGGTTCTCCGAACAATTCGGGTTGGTATACGCTTGAAGTCAATGAGTTCAACCAACCTGCGGATGATTTTACAAATGCACTCATTCCGAGCAATGCGATTAGCCTCGGGGAAACACAAGACGGTCACATTAGTTTTCTGAACGACGTCGACACCATCGCTTTGTCTTTGGAAGCTGGCGTTGCGGTGGATATCACGCTTTACGGAAACGATATTGGATTTTTCGGGGAGCTCGCCGAAACGAGAATTGTCAATTTTGTTGACGACACGAATACTGCAATAGATCCGAGTCTGTATGAAACCGCAGATGCATTTGGTGCGTTTATTACGGGATCAGATGTTGATGCAAAGCAGATTACATTTACGCCAACAGTCACAGGCAACTATTATCTGCGTGTAGGCGCGGGTGCTAGCGAGGCAACCGGTGACTATAGTGTAACGGTATCAGCAAAAGATCGCGGTGTGCACTCTGTACGAGAAACCGAGAAGTTTGTTGCAACGGGCAACGTCGAAATCGACACGTTCTTCCTTCAAAACTTTGATGAAAACGACGACATTATTTATACTGATCGCAACAACGATGGGACAACAACGCTTACTTATAGTGTTCCGGGGGCCAATCCTGGGTTTTCTGCAAGCGAACACAATGTCGTCAATTCTTCATGGGCAAACGGTTTTGCACCGCCTACTGGCGGTGTTCTTGAGGCCTGGGAGGGAATGATTGATTATATAGAGTCGTTCTCAAATATTGATTTTGTAGAGGTTCCAGATACTGGCGACGAAGCTGGCACATTGCGAATTGGTACGACTGAATATGTTCTGGGCAGTGCATCCGGCGCACTTGTCACTGGCTGGGCTGGAGCACCAGGTTGGACAATGGCTGGTGAGACGTGGATTAACCTCACAAAGGCAGCAGAGAATGTTGCGATTGTGCAGAACTTTGGAGCTGTAGGGCAGACACTCGACAATTGGATTTTAAATAGAACAATGCATGAGTTTGGTCATGCTTTCGGTCTTAACCATCCAGACTTCTCAGACCTTGCAAGTGGTGTCGATCCAGAATTTTTAGGTATAGAATACACCATTATGAGCCGAGCGGGTTCAGGCATTTTCCCTACGGCGATCACGTTCGATATGTTGCCGCAAACATTAATGTGGATGGATATTCAAGCAATCCAAGGAGCATATGGATTAGACACTATAACTACGGGCGGTGATGATAGTTTTGTTTTTAACATGAACGAACGTCACTTCAGAACAATTTGGGATGCAGGTGGTCGGGATAAAATCACCTTAACAGGCAGTGCTGACGTAAATTTCAAATTGAACCCGGGAACTTGGCAAAACATAGGAACGACAATCAATTACTATAGTGCGCCGAACACTGTGTTGGGAACAAACCAAAATACAGTATTCATCGCTCCTGATACTGTGATCGAAGAGCTTCAGTCTGGTTTAGGTGACGACAAACTTTTGGGCAATACTGCTGACAATTGGGTAAGTGGTGCAGCGGGACGGGACACAATCGCTGGCCTAAGTGGTAACGACACACTATTTGGTGGCGCGGGCATTGATCTTATCTATGGCAATAATGATGACGACTCCATTCGCGGCGGGACTGAAAATGATGACCTGCGTGGCGGCAATGGTGATGACACAGTCTATGGTGACAAAGGGCGCGACTATCTGCGTGGCAATAGTGGTGACGATGATTTGCGCGGTGGA
>JAJFGD010000146.1 GCA_021776315.1 Hyphococcus sp.
CTCAACGTGTTATGGGCAGCGCCAATTCAATCATGATTGAAGTGGGTGTGGCTTTCGGAGCCGCTGATCCGCGCCGTCCGGGCTCGGGCGTCGCAGTTCATTAATCTGATGCGCGCAAAGGCAGGGTGATTTCGAATAGCGCCCCGTCACCACTGTTTTCTTTCAAGGATAAATTGCCGCCGTGAGCGCGGATGATTTCTGCTGAGATAGCGACGCCTAGACCGGAACCGCCGGGCTTTTTTGATCCTTTGAACGGCTCGAATAATTCTGCACTGGCATATTCCGGAATGCCGGGTCCGGTATCGGCGAGTTGAATGCGCAATATATTGTCAGATTTTTCAGCGCTTGCTGTGATTGAACCGATGGTTTTGTCAGAGGAACAGGATGTCGGCCCGTCCGGCATGATGGCTTCAACTGAATTGTGAACCAGATTGAAAAGGCTGCGATAAAGATGCGTGCGGTCTGCTGAAATCGAAAGATCAGCGTCGATATTGTTGTGCATTTCAATGCCCATCGCGGCTGAATCGTCAAAGACCTCTTTAATGAGATCGTGCAAATTGACTTTCGCTTTATTTAAGACCCTTTCTTCCATACGGCCAAAGGTTAGGGTGTTGCGGCTTAAGGCGATGGCGCGATCAAGGGCCAATATCAGTCGCGGGCTTAATTTTCGAACGCTTGGGTCATCACTTTTTATTAGGCGGTCTGACATTAGTTGCGCGGAGGCTAATATGTTGCGCAAATCATGACTGATTTTCGAAATACCGGCACCAAGTGCCGCGAGCCGTCGATGTTCGTTTAATAAATCATATAGTTTCGTTTGCATCGCGGTGAGGTTGCGCTCAGCAGTACCGATTTCGTCATTACGGTCGCTTGGAACATGAATGTGGGATTTTTGGTTTGGGTCAATCTCAAAGTCGGCCATGCTTTTTGTAAGGCGCTCTACGGGGCGCACAATGATCTCATTCAGAGCCCAAAATAATAGCAATGCCGTCAGGCTGGAAATTAACAAGGATAGCCACAGTACTTTTCGTGCATAAAATAAAAGGTCTGCGCGCAATGCACTTTGAGAAACGATAATATCGACTTCATTGTTGGCAGCGTTGCGCGGCGTACCGGTGACTTGGATTAAATCATTGCCGTTTGAGAAGACAGTCGCCCAAGAATCCAAAATCTGTTCGGTCGCATTTTGGTTGCGCAAATCCACAAGGTGCATATAGGGCGGACCATGCGGATCGATTTCCGGCGTCAAGATCAGTGTTCGGATGTCCGCCCGATTGACCGTTACGCCAAGGATGTTGGCGGTCGAGAATAGCTGACGCACAACATATTCGTCTAACATCACGCCGCTAGGTCCCTCAAGCGCTAGTGAAACAAGATAGGCTGCCTCGACACGAGCATGCAGTAAATCATTTCGTTCCCTAGAGACCGATGGTACCAAGACCACAATTTCCGCCACCAAAATAAACGCCGCGGCCAACAAAAAAAGTTTTGTTGACAGAGAATAATTTCCGCTGGTGAGCTTTGGAACCATAAGGGGTGATCAATCAAAGATGGAAAGGAGCGAGATGAGCCTTCTGGTTTTGTTGGAAAAAAGTGTCGGTGTATAAAAAGCCCCGGCCGCGCGTTTCGATGCTTCGCCTCGGGTTGGGTAAGGCGCAATGTAGTTTGTAAATGCTTTGATCTTTTGTTTGTTTGATATGGCGAAAGCCCAGGATTGAATTAAATCGCCTGCACCAGGCCCGACGATTGAAGCGCCGAGAATATTCCCGCCCTTATCCGTGATCACTTTCACTAGGCCATTTGTGTTACGTTCGGCCTGGGCGCGATCATTCTCATCAAATGACCAGCGCGAAATTTTTGCCCCTTTGTTGGCTTTGTGGGCGTCTTCCTCGGTTAAGCCAACATGTGCGAGTTCCGGATCGCAATAGGTGACCCACGGTGCTTGATCGTCATTATTGGTTGCGGGCAGTTTAAACAACATGTTTCGAACGATGACGGATGCATGATAGCCCGCGACATGGGTGAACTGGCGACCACCGATGACATCGCCAATCGCATAGATGCGTTTGTTACTCGTGCGCAGCCTCTTATCGACGCTAATGCCGCGCGGTGAAAATTCTACATTGGCCGCTTCCAGGTTCATGCCATCGACGGTTGGTTTGCGTCCGACGGCCACAAGCAAATGTGAACCAGAAATGGTTTTTCCATCGACAGCAACACTTACGCCATCAGCACGATGAATGACCGCATCGACCATCGCTCCTTCATAGATCTTGATGCCTTCATCGATGAGTTGGTCACGGATGATTGCAACGAGTTCCGGGTCATCCTTATTGAGGATCGCTTGACCTTCAATAATCGACACTTGGCTTCCAAGGCGCCGGTGCGCTTGAGCCAGTTCCACGCCTATGGGCCCGCCACCAATGACGATGAGATGATCTGGGCGTGCCCGGTTATCAAATAGTGTTTCATTGGTAAAATACGGGCCTTGTGAAAGGCCGCTTATCGGCGGGACGAAAGGTGTCGACCCCGTCGCAATGACAAAATGTTTTGCATTGACAGTAGTTGCGCCAGCTTTGACTTGTCGTGGCCCGGTAAAAGCGGCGTGTTCACGTATGACCGTTACGCCAAACCCTTCAAAACGTTCTTGGCTGTCGACCGGGGCAATGGCGTTGATCACCCCATGGACATGATCCATCACCGCGGCAAAATCCACATTGGGTTCTGTGGTTGCGATGCCAAATTTTTCGCTGGTTCTAAAAGATTGCGCGCGGGCGGCTGCGGCCAGCAATGCTTTTGACGGCACGCAACCGGTGTTTAAACAATCGCCGCCCATCTCGCCTTTTTCAATCAAGACAACATTGCGTCCAAGCTGCGCTGCGCCGGCTGCTACAGAAAGGCCGCCGGAACCTGCGCCAATAATGCAAATGTCTGCATCAATCGTTTTTGTCATGACTTTGGATCATCCAGTTGTGACGCATTCTTGTTGAACCGCTTCAATAAGATGGGGATGAGAGACAATACGGCGAGGCCGACAATCGGCAGTAATGTTTCTGGCTGAAACAAAATACCTGTGAGCGTGATGTCTTCCCCGGCGTCAAAAGCGGCGTCTGCAGCATTACCAATGCTCGCATAAACGAAGGATCCTGGGATGATGCCGAGAAGCGTGCCAATAACAAAAGTACGCAAGCTGACGCCCACTACGCCTGCGCCAATATTCACCGCCCAAAATGGGAAGACTGGTACCAATCGTAATAGGAGCATGTAGTTGAGCTCATGTTCGCGGAAACCCTTCTCCATTTTTTCCGTAAAGCTACCAACACGTTTGCCCAACATGCCGCTGAGCGCTGTTTTAGAGGCGAGAAAAATCACTGTACCGCCAAGGGTTGCCGCGATCACGATGGCCGGTACGCCCGGCCATAGGCCGAACAAGAACCCACCAAAAACGGTTAAGACCGAGGCCCCTGGAAAAGAAATGGCGACGGCACTCGCATACGCCAATGTGAAGATGGCAAGAGCCAGCATCGGGGAGGCCTCAACCCAGCTTCGCAACGCCTCCCGATTGTCACGCAAGGCGTCCAACGAGAAATACTTGTCGAGGCCCAGAAGAAAGAAGGCGGCAAGACCCGCAATCACCACGACAACAGGGGCGACCCGTTTCCATAGGCTTTTGGGCGTTTCTGAAGACACAGGTGGGGTCATAGCGAATCCGTTCTAAATTTATCTCACTCATAGGCTGTTTACGGCGTATCTGTCAGCGTGGCTCATAAATTCTAAGTGATTATTGGCGAAAAGGGTGCCATAAGACCGGATCAAGCTGGGCATGACCGCGGCAAATTGGGGGCGAATTGACCCGTTTTTCGAAGTTTTCCGAAAATCCGCCTATTTCCGGCGCAATCTAGTTGACGCCACCTCCCTAGGCGTTTATTCCCCCGCTTTCGCTCTGCTGCTTTGGTTTTATCCAAGGCCTGGCGTGTGTAACGAAACTCCATTTCTTGAGGATTTGAGACAATGAAACGGACATATCAACCGAGCCGGCTGAAACGAAAGCGCCGCCACGGTTTTCGTGCGCGCAAAGCGACAAAAGCTGGCCGCAAAATTTTGGCCTCTCGCCGTGCTAAGGGCCGTGCTAAGCTATCAGCGTAGACGGCCACAATTCGGTGTCTAAGGATGCTGGTGATCGCGCAAACCTTGAGCCTGTGTCCGTGTCTGTAATCAAAAAACGACGGGATTTCCTAGCCTTGCGGGATGCCAGGCGGGCCAATAGTGCGTCTTTTTTGATGGTCGCTCGACAAAACCCTGAAAATGGCGAAACGGCTCGGGTTGGCTTTACCGTCACAAAAAAAATGGGTGGTGCGGTGATCAGAAACCGAATGCGTCGGCGCCTTCGTGCGGCGGCAAGCGAGGTTTTCCCACAATATGCTGCCCCTGGCTGCGACTATGTGCTAATCGCGCGGAGGGCGGCAGAGAGCCGAAATTTTGCCATTCTGCTTGACGATATGAAGCGTGCTCTTTTAAGCCTGCGTCGCAACCCTAAATAAGCTCTAGTTTGTGCGGCGCTGGCCGCTCTTTAATATATTGAGACCGTTTCATGGATCGAAATTTTCTGCTCGCGATCGTCCTTTCTCTCGCCGTTCTCCTTGGTTGGGACCTCATGGTCGCTGGCCCGCAGCGTGAGCAATTGCGCGAGGCGCGCGAGGCTGCCGCCGAAGCCCAAATAACCGAGCAAGATCGTGAGATCGCTGGCTTGAGCGGCATGGAGGCAGAAGAAGAAACGATCACAGTCGATCAAGCGATCGCACAATCGCCAGGTCGTATCGCGATCCGAACCCCAAGCCTTGAGGGATCAATCAACCTCGAAGGCGGTCGCATCGATGATCTAAAGCTCACGCAGTATCGTGAAGAACTTGATCCAACCAGTCCTACCATTCGGTTGCTCAGCCCACGGGAAACCGAACATGGTCATTATGCGCAAAATGGGTGGGTCGCCGATGGAGACGTTGGTGAAAACGCACTTTGGACAGCGCCGGCAAATGCACAGCTAACCCCATCAACGCCGGTCACGCTAACGCGTCGTCAGGGTGACTTGGTGTTTGAAAAGACGATTTCCGTTGATGATCGTTATATGTTTGAGATTGAACAAACAGTGCGCAATCAAGGTAACGAAGCGGAAGCGATAACGCCTTATGCGTTGGTTGTTCAGCGCGGTATTCCTGATGATCTGAAAAATTTCATGATTTTGCATGAAGGACCAGTCGGCGTCATCGGTGATCGATTGTATGAACGCAAATACAACAAGTTGAAAAAGAACAAGAATAAAAACGTTGATGCATCCGGCGAAGGCGGTTGGGTTGGTATCACCAATAAAAACTGGTTGGCTGCTGCGGTGCCGCCGCAAAGCGAAGAGATGACGGCGTCACTCGCGAATGTGGGGACAGAAGCCGCACCGATTTTCCGCGCAAGCTATGCGTTGCCGACCAGAACGTTGCCTGCTGGCGAAACAATGAGCCTTACCTCCCATGTCTTTGGTGGCGCAAAGGACGTTGATGTCTTGATGTCCTATGAGGCGAAACCCGAAGATGGTGGGCTTGGCGTTTATGATTTTGATAAAGCCGTGGATTGGGGGAATTTATTCTTCCTGACCCGGCCAATTTTCTACACGCTCAATTTCTTTGGCGATCTGATTGGTAATTTCGGCATCGCGATTTTGATCCTGACGCTCGTCATCAAAGCGTTTCTCTTTCCCTTAGCGAATAAAGGGTATGAGTCGATGTCGAAGATGAAAAAGTTGCAGCCAGAAATCAAAAAGCTTCAAGAGCGATATCCGGATGACAAGCAAAAGCTGCAACAAGAAATGATGGGACTCTATAAAAAAGAGAAGTTGAATCCGCTCGCGGGTTGTTTGCCCATCTTGTTACAAATGCCGATCTTTTATGCGCTGTATAAAACGTTGTTTGTGACGATTGAGCTGCGTCACCAGCCTTTCCTTTATATTCAAGATCTGTCGGCACAAGACCCAACAACAATCTTCAATCTGTTTGGTTTGTTGCCCTATGACCCAACGGCGCTACCGGTGATCGGTGCGTTTTTGGGAATTGGTGTTCTGCCATTGTTGATGGGTATCGCGATGTGGTTTCAAACGAAACTAAATCCGCCACCAACAGACCCGGTGCAGGGGCAAATATTTGCCATGCTGCCTTTCGTCTTTGTCTTTATCTTCGCGCCATTTGCGGCCGGCCTCGTGCTCTATTGGTTCTGGAACACGGCGCTGTCGATCTTCCAGCAATGGTTCATCATGAAAAAGAATGGTGTTGACGTCGACTGGGGTGAGCGCTTGCCATTCATGAAGAAAAAGACGCCAGCACCTGGCGAGTAACGTGGCTGATCGAGAAGAAGAGTTTTCGCCCGAAGCGCTTGAAAATGGTCGACGGCTTTTTGCCCGCGAGACCGTTTTTATGCTTGGGGTGGTTAAACTTGACGGCCTGCCAGATGAAGGCGTGCCGGAATTTGCCTTTGCCGGACGATCGAATGTTGGCAAGTCATCTCTCTTGAACGCACTGACCAATCAAAAGGGATTGGCACGGGCATCGAACACGCCGGGGCGCACCCGCGAGATCAACTATTTTGATTTGGACAATACGCTGCGCCTGGTTGATTTGCCGGGCTATGGTTACGCTCGCGTCTCGCGCAAAGAAGTTGAAGCGTGGACCCAACTGACCCGGTTATTTTTGCAAGGGCGATCGGTCTTGCGGCGCGTATGCGTACTGGTCGATTCGCGCCACGGTCTTAAATCTAGCGACATTGATGTGATGGACCTGCTTGATGAGGCGGCGGTGGCTTACCAGATCGTCTTGACCAAAGTGGATAAGATTAAACCGACGGCACTCGCGATCCTTGAAGACAAAACCGCAAAAGCCATCATGCGCCGCCCAGCCGCGCATCCCGTAATCCGGTCCACATCGTCAGAAACTGGCCTCGGCATTGACCTTTTGCGGGCAGAATTGGCTGCTGTGGCTGCGCAATGAGGCCTCAGTAAAGGTTTTGTTAACCTTCGGCGGCGTCTCTAAGGGAATGGCGGCAACACTGAACATTTCTGATGATACGTCTTTAACGGATTGGCGGGACCTATTTGCGCGTCATCTGAAATCGGAAAAGCGTGCCAGCATCTATACATCGCGAAACTACCTAGCGACTCTTGAGCGGTTCGACGAGTTCTTATCTGGTTACCATGGCACGACACCGACATTGAAAACGTTGGGTCTGCTCGAGACGAAAGACTTTCGGGCATTCCTCGCATCCCGTCGCAATGAAGGTCTGAAACCACCATCGATTAAACTTGAGCTTTCAGCCCTGAAGACATTCTATCATTTCTTGCGCAAGCGCGCAGGCGTTGAAAATGATGCAATCGAGATCATGCGTGGTCCAAAGGCAAAGGAACGATTGCCGAGGCCAATCCCAAAACGTGATGCCCAAGACCTTCTTGCAGCGGCGGCGACCCATAAATCATCAACACAAACTGTTCGATGGGAACAAGCACGCGATGTTGCGCTTTTCACATTGCTCTATGGGGCGGGTCTGCGGATTGCAGAAGCGCTTTCATTAAGGCGCAGCGATGCCCCCTTTGACGAAAGTTTGCGCATCAAGGGTAAAGGGGCCAAGACGCGACTCGTCCCGGTGATCGATGTCGCCCGCGAAGCCGTGGATGCGTATCTCAAAATTTGCCCCTTTGGCACGGACGCAGACGATCCATTGTTTTTTTCAAAACGGGGTAAGGCGCTGTCGCCACGGATGGCCCAACGCACCATGGCGGCACTGCGCGTGCAGCTAGGGTTGCCCGACAGTGCAACGCCCCATGCATTGCGCCATGCATTTGCGACGGAACTTCTATCGGCTGGGGGCGACCTTCGGTCTATTCAAGAATTGCTTGGGCATTCATCCCTGGCCGCGACGCAGCGCTATACCAAGATCGATGCAGATGGGCTGTTGCGCGTTTATGATAAAGCCCATCCGCGCGGGTAATATTTGAATGTGCTTATTAGTCCGCTCACCCAGTATAGAAACAAATAGATTTCGGCCTGCGCCGGAATGAGCGGGTGTTACTTTTTATAGTGCCATCCTGGACTTAATCCGGGATTCAAAAGTCTAACTCACGGGTGCCGGAATACTGGATTGCGGGTCATGCCCGCAAGGACGCGGTAAAAATGCCAACTTATAAACTGCGTCATCCCGGACTTGATCTGGGATCCAACCGAAATCAAAGACTGTGTTTCGCCTCATAGGCTTTCACGTCGCGTTTCAATTCCGGCAGCAACAGATAGAGCGCCAAGATATTGGGGATCGCCATGGCAAACAACATTGAGTCGATGAAGTTGACGATTGCCGACAATGAAACAGCCGCACCGGTCGACAAGAAAAAGCACAAAGTCAGCTTGAAAATCACATCCGTGCGCTTGCTCGGCCCGAACAAATAGGCTGCCGCCTGACTGCCGTAAAACGCCCAACTGACCAGCGTTGAAAAGGCGAACATCATGGAGGCAACCATCAAGATGACGGGGAACCAACTAAACGCGCTGCCAAAGGCCAACGACGTGATTTCAATGCCGACAACATCAGGATTGAACAGATAGGGTTGATAAACCCCCGTCACGATCACTACGAGGCCGGTAATAGTACAAACCACAACCGTATCAATGAACGGCTCAAGCAATGCCACATAGCCTTCGGTCAATGGCTCATTAGTCTTCACCGCCGAGTGCGCAATCGCAGCTGACCCGACACCAGCCTCACTTGAATAAGTGGCGCGGCGCATACCATTGATGAGCGCGCCAACAAGCCCGCCACCTGCCGCATCTAGGCCGAAAGCGCTTTCGAAAATTGTGGTAATCGCGCCTGGGATCGCTGGAATATTCATCGCCAGGATGATCAGCGCCGACCCAACATAGAGTAATCCCATGACTGGCACGATAATACGCGCCGATCCGCCAATGCGCTTGATACCACCGAGAATAATATAAGCCACACCCAATGCCATGATGACGCCAAAGATGATGGGCGCGGAAATCCCGGTGACATTCGCAAATTGCGCGTGTGCTTGATTGACCTGGAAGATACTGACCGATGCGCCCATGGCCATGATGGCAAAAAATACAGCGGCTGCTTTGCCGAGTGTCTTTAACCCCATGCGCGAGAAGACTTCCTCAATATAGAACATCGGCCCGCCGAGCGTGCGACCATCGGGTAGGACTTTGCGATATTTTACCGCCAGGGCGCATTCAGCGAACTTTGCGCTCATGCCGAAAAAGCCAGCCAGGATCATCCAGAAAATTGCACCGGGTCCACCCAAGACAATCGCAATGGGGACAGAGGCGATGTTGCCTAAACCGACTGTACCCGAAAGCGCCGCGGACAGCGCTTGGAAATGGGAAATCTCACCGGCCGCATCCAAATGTTCGCGCGGGTTTAAAACAAGATGCCAGCCATGGCGAAAGCCGCGCAAATTGATGAAACCGAGGGAGAAGGTCAAAATGACCGCTGCCGCAATCAACCAAACCACGACGAGGGGTAATGACACCCCAAAGAAATTGACCGAGTAAAAGATGATCGAGGAAACGAAATCGCTCACCGGGGTCAGGGCATTGTCGATCTGGTCGGCAAAGCTAGCGGCTTGGTCGGCATCGGCCATGGGCGTATTTCCTTGATTTATGGCCGATACGGCCATGGTCGGGTTCGAATATGTGACACTAGCAATGGTTCGGCACATGTCACATCTTATTTTTTAGGGTATTTGGGGCATTTGCGGCGCAAATCATTGGATGAAAGCGACCTTTATGAGCATGAAATCCGCGATTGGTGCGAACCCGCTGCGCATTATTTTGCTGGTCACACTGGCGATTATGGCTTTCGCTGGGAATTCTTTGTTGACCCGTGCGGGATTGTCTAGCGGTGATCTAGACGCGACCGCCTTTGCTGCGATCCGTTTGGGCTCTGGTGCGGTGGCGTTGTGTTTGTTCGCCTTATGGCGGGGGCAAACATTCCGTCCAGGGCAATCAGACCTTGGTGGTATCATCGCCCTCTTCGTTTATATGGCCGGTTTTTCCTTAGCCTATAATGATCTAGATGCGGCAACCGGTGCGCTGTTGTTATTTGGCCTCGTGCAGATGACGGTGTTGGCGGCTGGCATATTGCGCGGCGACCGCCCGAACGTGTTCGAGATTGCGGGGATGATCATCGCTTTTGGCGGATTGGTGCTGCTCGTCGGTAATCGGAGCCATGGAGCATCGCCAATCCCCGTCTTACTAATGGCGGGTGCAGGTATCGGTTGGGGTATTTATACGTTGCTCGGCCGTGGCGCTGGCGACCCGTTAGGGCGCACGGCGCGCAATTTTATTGGTGCAACACCTTTGGCCATTCTATTCGCGTTCACATTCGGTGATTTTCACATCTCCACACAGGCGGTCTGGTTGGCGATTGCTTCAGGTGTTGTGACGTCGGCAATGGGTTATGCGATTTGGTATGCGGTGTTGCCTGCGCTTAGTCGGATCAGCGCCGGCGTTTCCCAATTACTCGTACCACCGGTCACCGCGCTTGGCGGTGCGGCGCTATTGGCTGAGCCGCTGACCATGCGGTTGGCATTTGCATCAGTGATCATATTGACCGGTGTGGCGCTGACCTTGATCAAGCCAGCGCCGAAAAAATAAAGCTGGCGTCTTTTTTAAAGACCCGCGAGCGCGTGTTCGAGATCGCGACGCAAATCATCAATGCTTTCCACGCCAACGGAGATGCGTACCAACGCGTCATCGACACCAAGCGCCGCACGGCGCTCTGGTGGGATAGAGGCGTGGGTCATGATACCAGGATGTTCGATCAAGCTTTCAACACCGCCGAGACTTTCGGCCAGGGTGAAGAGCTCAACCCGTTCCAACATGGTGCGCGCCGCATCAAGGCCGCCTTTCAAGAAGATCGTGACCATGCCGCCGAAAGCATCCATTTGACGTTTGGCAATGGCGTGACCGGGGTGGCTTTCAAGGCCGGGATAAATCACCCGATCAATCGCCGGGTGCGAATCGAACCACTGAGCCAATGTCATCGCGTTTTGTGACGCGCGTTCTAGACGCAACGCCAATGTCTTCAAACCGCGCAGTGCTAGGAAGGAATCAAACGGCGCTTGAATCCCGCCAATTGAATTTTGCAAAAACGCCAAACGCTCGCCCAGGTCTTTGTCATTGACGACGAGAATGCCGCCAATCACATCAGAGTGACCGCCGAGATATTTCGTGGCGGAGTGCATGACGATGTCAGCACCGAAGTCCAGTGGGCGTTGGCAATAGGGGGAGGCGAAAGTATTATCGACACCCACAAGCAATCCATGCTTGTGCGCGATTTTAGCAACGGCCTCGATGTCGACAATCTTTAGCAAGGGGTTTGTGGGGGTTTCGATCCACACCATTTTTGTTTCCGGCGTGATCGCCGCTTCCAAATTTTCCGGCTTGGTTAAATCGATATAGCTGAACGACATGTTGGCGGAGTCGCGGCGGACCTTTTCGAAA
>JAJFGD010000147.1 GCA_021776315.1 Hyphococcus sp.
CAACAATGCGGACTTTCAACATGACTTGCTGTGGATCGCGAACCTTCAATAAATTGACGACGCTTGCTGGGTCCCCGATAAAACGGCCGGCCAGCGAACTTGCATTCGCTGCTTCCGCTGGCGTCTGCACTGTGCCGCGCAGTACGACATTGTCGTTTACGGCATCAATTTCAATTCGACTGTCAGGCATGACACGGCGCATAAATGCTGCCAATGAATCCATGTCCCGTTCTACTCGAATTTCAAGGTTCAAAATCTGCCGCCCTTGACCATCAAAGAAAAATGCATTGGTCTGACCAACGCTGAGCCCCAGCAGATAGACCCGACGAGAGGAACGAACGACTGCATCAACGACGGTTGGTTGTGACACCAATACATCTGCAGCCGCATAAGGTAATTCGACAATCGCTGCTTTATCCAAGGGTAAAACAATGCTTTTGGAAACTTCGCTATTGCCACCAGTATCAATTCGCACGGTCTGAGTACCGCGTTGTGCCATAGCCGGCGTTACCACCGCAGCTAAAACCGTAACAACGGCTAAGGCCGCATGAAACGCGACGCGAAAAATTTTCTTGCTGTCGTTCACTAAGGGAATCATTTGCAACACCTGATTATTCATAGTTATGAGCGGCCATACCGGATTACATCGACGTCCGTAGAACGCCGCTTAGAGGCGGTCAGATCACCTTCCGGAGTAAATATACTTCGGAGCACAAGGCTCATTGAACCGCTGGATTTCGCTGAGACGAACGTACTTGCGTCATCGGGAGTCATTTCTAAAGTCACGTTTGTTCCCGCAATGTGAGGGATCTCAGTATTCTCGGAATATATAGTGTCGACGGCGAGAACACGCACCTCGTCATACAAAACTCGAGTACGGTGACTGCCTTGCGACGTATGAAAAATATCAACGCGATCTCCAGGCAAAATGAATCCGCCCGATGCTGTTTCTGGCGAAACGCGCATGGTGACAGCACGCATCCCTGGTGCCAGAATTGCTGCCATCAATCCAGAATTCCCTGCCACAACGACTTTTGCATCGACAACAGGTTCGCCTGTCACAATTAGAGAGCGCGCAACAGCACCAGTTAAACCCTCGCGTCTTTCGGGCATTTGATCTGTAATGAATGTTGGTTGCACAGCATTCTTTGGCCACGCAACCCACTGTGTATCTTCCAGCAGCAGACGTTCGCCCCGACCGATATCTCGAGTTGAAATAAGGACCCGAACAGTTTCCTCCCGGGCAGGCTCAACGATTCTGACTGGTGATTCTTCGGGAGTCATAGTCATCATCAAAAAGAATGCACCCGCTCCAGCAAGTAGCGCAATTCCTAGGCCAGCTAAAAGTCTTACGTTCATCTTTACACACCTTGGTTTGCGATACCGTCCGCGACTTGCGTCAATCTAAAACAGTATCGAAGAAACTCCTCAAAACTAAGTTAACCGATCTTGTTAACCGCCAAAGGCCAATTGAAAGAATGGCGTTTGCGAAAAACTAAGCAGACCACCGCTGGCGATTGCGACTCCATAGGGAAGGTCATTCCTTCGTTCATGTAACTCCATGAGCCACGGCGCATGGGCATAGATTGGCAAAATCGGCATCTTACGAAACATGATCATCACAATAGCGAGACCAAGACCGGCAATTGCCGTATTTAAAATGAATGGGCCGAGCGCGCCGGCCCCCAACCATGGCGCAGAAGCGGCAATTAACTTTGCATCACCACCGCCCAAGACCCGACCTGCATAAAGTCCAAATCCAATCGCTAGCGCCCCGCCACCGATCAAGATCCCTTCAATCATCACTTGCGGTGATGCACCCAGAACGAGTCCTGCCGCCGGGTAAGCAACGATCAATAGGATGGATATCCAATTGGGTATTTTGAATTCGTAAAGATCATTAGCCGCCGCAACAAGGAGTGCCGCAGGAAAGATCGAAAGCAGTAAAAAGGGAACCATTTAGGCGCACTCCATCAAAATACCAGAATGATCCTATGCAGACGGCTATTAATGATCAGTTAGATAAAAAAGAAAAAGGGAGGCTAATAAGCCTCCCTTTTGATAGATACTCGGCCATACGGCCAAAAGATCAATGGCAGAATTAGCCAGTTAGACCTGAATCAACCTCGGAGAACGTTGTATTCAACGTAGAACCGAGTGATTTAACAGCCGCGATAATCGCAACGGCAATCAATGCTGCAATGAGGCCGTATTCAATAGCCGTTGCACCATCTTCGTCAGCTTTAAACTTATTAATAAGAGCTTTCATTTGTCGACTCCTGCTTACTCTTTACTTGCACACCTAAAGAGGTTTTCCTTTTAGGCCTCCTAATAGTGCCTAATATACGTAAACAAAGAATAAATTCTGTGTAATTATTCTGTGTACGTTTCTTATGGTTAATCGCAATTAACTCAACTAGCGAGCTCATTTAGGCGGCTCATATCATTTATGATCATTCCTGGATATTCGCGCTGTGCAATACCTTCTTGAATCAGATTTGCGACCGCATCAGCGGTTACAACCTCTTCAACGTTTGCTTTGTCGGCAAGTTGCCGATGTTTTGGCATTTGTTGAATGCGCCATTGCCCAGATGCCGCATCTCGTTCAACAAAATCTAGTAGGGCAGCGTAAACCCGTTGATGAGGCGCCGCTTCCGACCGGGCTGGGTCAAATCGGACCGAGGAAAGTTCGGCTGCAATGTATGTTGCAATGTTTCGCATCAGCGACGGTCGATTAGACGCCAGCTTCTTAAACATTGCAGAATCAATTGCGAGAACTTCAAGTTTCCCTTCTGCAGTAGCGGAAAGATGCTCACAGAAGTCATACTCTTCGTCACTGACCGATAGCTCAAGGCCAAAAATCGAACCCTCAGCGAATTCCTCGATCATGACCGCACCGCTTATGGGCTCGACGAGAGAAAGGCGGAATTTTCCAGACAATATTACAAAAAATTCGCTAGCGTCGAATTGCCCGTTTGTAAATACAGTGTGACCAGGGTCATAATATCGATGGTGTGCATTTTTTTTGATTGCTGCTGTCACAGCTTCTGGCAAATCTTTGAATATAGAAAACGACGCAAGAGCATCAGCAAAGTCGAGTTCTTGATCCATTGAAGACACGGGTAGTGCTGACATATACTTCTCCACAGACACATATGCCCTATCAATTTTGGTTTAAGGCTCAGTAAACTTTGAACTTTAAATATCGCCAGAAGATCGCAATCTATTCGCGCATGTTAATTGATCATTGACTCATCCGGCATAGGATTTGGCATTATCGCTTAAGAGGTCATATCAATGCGCGCCGTAATTTCAGCTCTTGCAGTTTCGATAGCACTCATCAGCAATGCTCAGGCAGACCAAATTTGGTTGACGATGGATCAAGTTCGTCCGCTAAAGCTTGAAAAGCCAGCGGAGAAGATTGTCATTGGCAATCCGGCAATTGCCGATGTTACAGTTCAAGATGATGAGAATATTTTGCTGTTCGGCAAAGCACCTGGCCTCACGAATATCTACATTTTCGATGAAAATGGGGAAACGCTCGACAATCTACTTATCAGGGTTCGTTCCACAAGCGGGAATATGTTGACATTTAATCGTGGGATTTCACGTACGACTTATAACTGCACAGACAGTTGCGAAGCAACGATTACTGTAGGCGATGACCCTACTGTCTTTTCTGGCGTTACCGCACAAGTAAACAACAAGTTTCAACAGGCAACACAAGCCGCAAACAATCGACCTGAATGATCGGCTAATTTACCTAGCCAATCAGGGGCTTTTCAAAGTTATAAATGCGCGGTCTTTCCTGTTGACGTAGCTTCATGCGACACCAAGCATCAATCTCACGCGCAGTTCGATCATTCGGTTTGAAGTGATTTTCTAAGATTATGTGTGCGATCAGCCGATTCACGCCATCTCCTCGTCGATCAGCTAAAACGCGACAGTCTTTTATGCTTTCATGTTCACGCAAGGCACGCGCTACTTGGTCTGGGAAAACATTGACGGCACCAATTTGCACTGCGCCATCGCGACGTCCGCCAAGTCGAAATGCTCGTTCGCTAACCCAATCAAGAATATCCATTGCCTGAACTTGATGATCAGTTCCAGCTGGCGTCTTGCGAAATAACTCTTCCTCATCTCGTTGCCAGTGATCAAAAAGCACGAATGGTTCTGTCGTCGCGTCCCGCCAACCCATTAGGCCCGATTCCGTCGATCCGTAGAGCTCACGCATCACGCCAAAACCAGCTTTACGCATCTCGACGCTCAACTCATACGGCATCGGCTCGCCAAACGAGACTGCCATAGTGTTATCAGGTGCTTCTAAATTTTCCCGCATCATATATCGCCATAATGTCGGCGTCGCGATCATAACGTCGCCAAACTTCAATGTACTCGACAACATTTCTGGCGACATGCCGCGCGCGTCAATTGTTTCAATCTGCTGCAAATTGGGCGTTAGGACAGATAGCACAAAGCCCAGAAGGCTATGTGGCGCAACAAAGGTCAAAAGTCGGCGCCGTCCATAGAATAGATTGGCGGCTGCTGCAGCATCCTGATAGATAGCATCTGCCGCATGTGAACACTGCATATTATCATTGCTACGCGTGGCCCCCTTAAACGAGAAATTTTTGAGACTGCCCCTCGTGCCAACTTCAAGTGCAGCGGCCCAATCAGCAATCGTTTCCGATGGATGGCCTAGAAGGTATTCGTCATCAAATCCAAACAAAGCAGACATACGTCGAGCACAAGCACTTAATTCCGCTTCGCTCATTTCAATACCGCCGACTTGGAGCTTCGTTGATGACGTCCAACCTGCGATGGTCACAAAGTCCACATGCCGATTAAACTGACGTGACAATTCATCTGCTGATGCCGCCCCGATGATACGGGTAATCTGGTCACGGGTAATGGAAAATGATTTCACGAAATTCTGGCCTTCCTGGAAATATCTTCACTCACGCAGTTTTCATACCATGATTGCAAACGCTGAAAAGTTTCAATGGCTTTGGGCACAACTGGCGAGACGCCCTCGCCGGTCACTTGGGCTTGACGCACGCCGATAAGACTGTTGGTCAAAAAAATAAAATTCCGTTCCAAAATATTGGTTTCAAGCGGTGCCTCACGAACAGCCACGTCAATTTGCTCTCCTGCTTCTAATATTTTCTTGCGCACGATACCCGGCAATGCACCTTCCGCTATTGGCGGTGTTGATAATTTTCCTTCCTGATCGATTACGAAAATATTAGCCACGCTAGCGCACGCCAAACGGCCATGTCCATTCAACATAATGGCCTCGTCCACCCCATTCGACATCGCTTCATTGCGTGCTAGAATATTATCAAGATAGTTGAGCGTTTTATGGCGAGCTGAGATACTTTTTTCCGGACGACAAAAGGAACTAACCATCACTGAAATTGGCACGGCTGATCGCTTCACTCCCGACTGTACTGTGACCAACATGGTCGGCGACGATTTTTGGATCGGCGCGAAAGCCAAGCCTCGTCCAGACGCCCCACGTGAGATTGTGACTCTTGCAACACCATCGCCTTCAATCACGCATTCAGTTGCCAAGTGGGCGATTATGGGCTCCAGATCCGGAAAATTCGGCACTGAAATTTCTAACACTTCAAGGCTATGATGTAGTCGCGCCAAATGCTGCCCTAAGAAAGCACCAACCCCGTTGCGTATTAGGATTGTTTCAAAAACACCGTCACCCAACAAAAATCCCCGATCAGCAATGTCGACGACTTGGGCCGTCTTTTGGTACTCGCCATTCACCCAATACATAGACTCAGTTCCGTTCATCGCAATAAGATATGAAGTTTCCGATCATCGCTGAACCCTTTGATGTAAGTAAGGATTCAGGGTGGAACTGCACTCCGAACCAGGGATTTTCACGGTGCGCGACCGCCATCACTTCCCCTTCCTCACTCCAAGCACTTGCCACGAGCGGTCCATCCTTGGGTAGCGTCGAAATTAGTGAATGGTATCGCCCCGCCGGGGTTGGCGATGATATTCCTCTAAATATTCCACGCCCGTCATGTCGAATTAAGCTCGCTTCACCATGCAACGGAAAATCTGCCCTTACTGTTTGGCCGCCACAAGCCTCAACCAAACATTGATGTCCAAGGCACACCCCTAAAAACGGCAATTTTGGTGACATAGCGGCAATGAGCGAAAGACTGACGCCAGCATTTGCGGGCCGTTTTGGACCCGGTGAAATAATAATACCCTTTGGTTTTAGGGCGAAGCAATCGGTGACGCTTGCACCATTATTGCGGATGATTGTTGTCTCCATGCCCCGCAAACGAACATACCTGGCCAAATTGTGCACGAATGAATCAAAATTATCGATGATCAGTATCATGATATTTTGGTCTCTGCGTTGATTATGCCGCTCGTCGCGCTTCTTGCTTTCACCAATGTCTCTTCATATTCATCTTCAGGCATCGAGCGTATCGTTATTCCGCCTCCGACGGGAATGCTAAGGCGGCAACGATTATCTTCAATCATCATTGTTCGAATTGATACTGAAAAATCCGTTCCGCCGCGATCGTCCATATATCCAATTGCACCACAATAGGGTCCACGGCCTGTCTTTTCGGTTTCCGCGATGACCTGCATTGCTTCCATCTTTGGGGCACCCGTAATCGAGCCGCTGGGGAAAAGGGCTCTGAGTATGTCGACCATTGTCACTTCATCACGCAATAGGCCACTAATTCGCGAAACCAAATGATGCACCCGCGTCAACGTCATTAGCTCGCAAATTGCATCTTCATTTATCGAACTATCGTCGCAGATTTTCGACAGGTCATTGCGCATTAGATCGGCAATCATAATATTTTCGGCACGTTCTTTTGCATCATCTTTTAGAGATTGTGCCAGTTGAATGTCATGCTCAACATCGTCGGCCCTGGGGCGGGTACCTTTGATCGGTTCGACCTGGATGCACCGTTCCCCAACATCATTTTTGAAGGTCTTGAAAAGGCGCTCCGGCGAATTTGAGAGAATCGTGCCGTGTTCATACTGCAAAAACGCCCCAAAAGATGCATCACTCTGGGCACCAACATGTCGAAACAAATCAAAACCCGAAAACTCTGCATCAGAAATGGCATTTAATTTTTGTGCGATATTCGCCTGGTAAAGGTCGCCGGCGCGAATCTTTTCAATTGTTTGTTCAATCTGGTGAATATATTCCAAGCGCGAAAAATTGGACGCTATCTTTGAGAATTTTGGTTGCACCGTCGGAACAAGCTCATCATCACCCAGATTATTTTCCAATTGGGTACATGCAGTTTCGCAACGACCAACAATCCAAGCCTTGTGATGGTGACGGGAGAAAACAACAAGGGCGTCATAAACACCAAAAATCGCATTCGGGAACACATAGGGGGACTTGGGTAGCTCGAGCGAAGGCTCCAACGAACCTAATGATTCATATCCAATAAAACCGACTAGACCTGACTGAAAAGGCGAAAGACCATCGTCCTCCTGATCAGAAAGGGCCCGCGCATTTAATACCGATTGAACTTTATTCAACCAGCTTTCGACGTCATCGTTTTTAAGTTCCAAAACGTCTTTTGGGAATGCAGCAATGACCGACCATTGGCTGACCATCGAAAGGTCCCCACCATGTAGCATATGTGCATGAGGCATACCCACGAATGGGGCGAAAGCAGCATAGGGGCTGCGCCATGAAATTTCTCGGCAGATCATTAGATATTGGTACTCCTCCTGCCATCTGATGAAAAGCGCTGGCGGGATTAGGCAAACAGGTCTAGCAGGAAATTGGGTGAGATCGGAGAAGAACATGCCAGAATCAACGCCGCAAACCGGTATGTCTAAAACCTTTTATGGCTTAGCTATTGCCGTTCTCATTGGCTTCATTGCCTATATCGGCCGGGGCGTTTTGATCCCTCTCGTGGTGGCGGGTTTTTTGTGTTTTCTGATTTTCACGTTGAAGGAAAACATTCGGAAAGCGCCGATGATTGGAAAATACCTGCCAAATTGGCTCAGCTACATTTTCGCATTTATGCTTATAGGCTTTGGCATTATGTTGTTCGTTGAAATTATTAAATCTAATGTCGAGACCTTGCTTGAAACCTGGCCCTCTTATGAAACACGGCTACGGTCGTTGATCAGCGAAGGCATCGCATTCGTCCGAACTCTCGATTTCCTACCCCAAGAATTTATTGGCAGCGTTGATCAACTCCAACAAGCAGCACTAGACGTCATTCGACCACTCTTGTCCCAGGCTGCAGGGAGCCTGCGCGCCTTAACATCAAATTTCATGACGTTTATCACTGTTTTTCTTTATCTTATTTTTATGTTGATTGAGCGTGGTCGTTTTTTTCGAAAGATCAACTTTCTCGGTGCAAGCGAGGGTGAACGAAGAGCCATTCACGAAACCATATCAGATATTGGTGTCATGGTGCGCCAATATATCACCGTCAAAACCGTCAGCAATCTTGTAACTGCTACGGTCAGTTATGCCATAATGAGTCTCATTGGAATTCAATTTGCGGGTTTTTGGGCCCTGTTGATCTTCGTCCTAAACTACATCCCCATTTTCGGTGCGGCTTCGGCGATTACTTTACCTGTTCTATTGGCATTGGTTCAACCCGACGGCGGCGGAATAAAAATGGCTATAATCACTCTGGTTTCGCTTATTGGTTTCGAGCAAATCATGAGTAATGGCATAGAACCACGTATTGTCGGGCGCTCGCTCAATTTAAGCCCTCTTATTATATTATTTTCACTTGGGGTTTGGGGATCAATTTGGGGCTTTGCTGGATTGTTGCTCAGTGTACCAATTACAGTAACCGTGATGATTGTCCTGTCACAATTTCAATCCACACGGCCAATTGCCGTGATGCTTTCAGACAACGGAAAAATTGCTGAGATCAAACAAACCTGATTCTTTATCCGCCCGCCTGTAAAACGTTTTCGATCTCAGCAGCGATGGCGAGCGCCTCATCACGGCGGCCAGAGCCTTTGCGCCATGCAATGCCGATTTTTCGACTTGGTACCGGTTTCGCAAAAGGAATTGCAACGAGACCGGCGTTCTGCGCGAGACCGCCACGCACAGCCATTTCCGGCAGCAATGTCACGCCCAATCCAGATTTTGCCATTTGAGCGAGAGTGAAAAGACTTGTTCCTCCAAACGTCGCCGGGTTTGCGCGATCTGAAAGATCACACGCACCGACAGCGTGTTCACGCAAGCAATGACCATCTTCAAGCAACAAAATCTCAGTGGTTTTTAGATCATCGGTCGTGACTTTAGTTTTTTTAGCTAAAGGGTGAGCATTGTCACAAACAAACCAAAATGGGTCGCTACCGACCTCCTCGACTTCAACGCCGGGCAAATCATATGGAAATGCCAATAATGCCCCGTCGATCAAACCGGCCGCCAAGCGCTCGGCCAGCGCGGCCGTTAGGTCCTCTCGCAAATATAGCCTCAGATTCGGGAACGCTTCTCGCAATCTGCTGGTTACTTGCGGCAGAATAAATGGCGCAATCGTCGGAATAACGCCGAGAAAAAACTCTCCCTCGAGCGGTTTGCGATCGGTCACTGCTCGTGAAAGATCTTCCGTCGACGCTAAAATGGCGCCAGCGCGCGCCGCCACCAACTCCCCAGCTGGGGTGAGCGCGAATGAACGGGTGGACCGGTCCACGAGCTGAGCACCCAGTAATCCCTCCATCTCCTTGATCGCAGACGATAATGTGGATTGCGAAACCAAGCAGTCATCAGCGGCCTTTGAAAAGGATTCGCGGCGGATAAGCGCCATAAAAAACTGCAATTGCCTAAGGGTCGGGAGGGGTGTCATTGCGTCTCCAACTGGGATCGATATTTTCGATTGCACTCCGCAATATAATCTATTTGCTTAATTCGCCAAGTTGTTTATTTAGGCGTCGTAATGCCCAATTTGGGTACGAACCAAGTATTCACTGATGCAAAAAAAGGAGACACGCATGTTAGGTGTCGGCGACAAAATCCCTGACTTTTCCGTGGTTGGCGTAAAGCCAAAATTTAACGCCCATGAAGAAAATGGCGAATCTGCGTTTGAAGATATCACGCAAGATAGTTTTTCAGGAAAATGGAAAATCATTTATTTCTATCCGAAAGACTTTACGTTTGTTTGCCCTACGGAGATTGCGGAATTCGGTCGACTAGCATCCGAGTTTGCCGACCGTGATGCCATTGTTTTGGGTGGCAGCTCAGATAATGAATTCTGCAAACTTGCTTGGCGACGGGATCATCCTGATCTTGACCGGCATCCTGCTTGGGCATTTGCGGACACCACCGGCTCTCTCATTGATGGCCTAGGAATCAGAGCACCAGAAGGTGTCGCTCTTCGAGCCACATTCGTCATCGATCCTCACAATGTTATTCAGCACGTCAGTGTTAATGGCCTGAATGTTGGTCGCAACCCACAAGAAACACTCCGTATTCTTGATGCTTTGCAAACTGATGAGTTATGCCCATGCAACCGCGCTGTTGGCGGTGATACGCTTTAACTGCTGACTAGACCATTGCGAACGGTGCTATGTCGCCGTTCGCCCCAACAACCTAAATCAAAGTTCGAACCAGTCGCGATGCGGTCCCCCTCACCGTATTGTGACCCCATGCCCAGCATTTGGAGAAAACCATGAGCATCAATGCATTGAGAGAAAAAATCCCAGACTATGCGAAAGATATTCGCCTCAATCTTGGCACCCTCGCAAGCGAGCCGTCCCTTTCAGATCAACAGAAATGGGGAACTTTTTACGCATCAGCCTTAGCAACTGGTCAAAACGATGTAATTGCAGCAGTTGCTAATGAAGTTACCGATAAACTGACGGACGAGGCACAAACCGCAGCGAAGTCGGCTGCAGCGATTATGGCAATGAACAATGTTTATTACCGTGCAACTCATTTACTGAGCGGAAGTGACTATGAAACGCTTCCCGCAAAATTGCGGATGAATGTAATTGGCAATCCAGGTGTTGATAAAGCCGACTTCGAACTTTGGTCGCTTGCCGTCTCCGCAATTAATGGCTGCGGTATGTGCATGGATTCTCATGAAAAAGTTGTACGCAAAGCAGGCCTAACAACTGACCAGGTTCAAACCGCCCTACGCATTGCAGCAGTTGTAAATGCAGCAGCGGCCGTTATTGGTACGCTTTAGATTTTCGCTGACTATTGCTTTTCAAAATTGGCGTAACTTCGTTGCTTCATCGATTTTTAGATACTTGACCACCATCCGTCAGTAGGCAGAAAAAAACGCCGCCGCGAATTTCGCGACGGCGTTTTCATTTAGCATAAATCGAAACAGCGAGATCAACCGCCCTGTGGGTTGCCTTGCTGAGTAATGCGCTTGTTGTGGTTCATCATAAATTCTTTACTTGCCTCTTGGCGATCTTTCCATTCGCCCCAAGTCATGCAGACTTTCTTTTGAAATTTCGAGCCGGTGATTTGAGTACGCTTACAGACGATATTATCATCATCCATTTTTGAGTTGCTCTTTTGCGCATTCGCAACAACTCCGTCACCCTCGGCAACATCGTAACCCATTTCAGTATTTGCGTTTGCATCGACCTCTTTATTCGACACCGTTTCCGTTGTCATTGTGGTGCAAGCACCGAGCATGAACAGCGAGGTCGCCGCTGCTATTTTGATAAGTTGAAAGCCCATTGCGCTATTCCCTCCAATGCACAGTAAAATCAATGACGCAGAGTAAGCCGCAATTTTAGGTTTGTACAGTACCAAATATGGCAAAACACGGCTATTTGATCGCGCATTTTAGCTCTAATCTGTTGTAATTAGGGCAGTTTATTTCAGCATAATCGGAATATTTGCATCAATTGCCGCTCTTTTTAAACGCCGTTGAGACCGTTTTTGCACAACCTAAAGAGGCGCATTTTTCAGAGTTTTGGGGCAAATCAAATGCGAATGAGGCTCTTATCTTTGGCAAAGAATAGTACAAAAATGCCTACTGAAAAGCGTGTTCAATACTGACCAATTGCTCAAAATTCAGCTTCAATTGACCGCCATGTCTTTGGGACTACACACCAATGTGGATCAAATTTCCCATTAATCTCTCCTTTAAGTTTTCTTAAAGTCGGCAAAGGGCGAGGCATTCCAAGGGTTTTCATAGACCAAGAAGCAGTTTTAGTAGCTGTAGCAACATGACCTCCAATTCCGCTTTCGCGACGATAAATTCCGTTTGCCAGATATTTCATTCGGTCAATTTATAAGATTGCCGATTATATTGCTGCCAGTTTCAATGAGCCCACACTATCGTGACAATCCGAAAACACCCCTTTAAACCTTAATGCGGCCTGCACTATCTAATTTCAAAAAAGAAACATCACGACCATGACTAAACCGACGAGACCGGCCGAAGAAGGCTTGAGTGCATTGCAGCAAGGTAAAACGCTGGAAGCTTTTGATATCCTGGCGCAAGCCGTTGCTAGTGGCGACAACCGCCCCAACAGTTTACGAGGCCTCGCCTATGCTGCGAGAGCCGCAGGAAAACCGGATCTTTGCCTCCAAGCCGCCGAAAAGCTTTTGAGCAGCAACCCTGCCAACATAGAAGCGATGATTTTGAAGGCCGACGCGTTGAAAGCGACCGGCGATCCGCGCAAAGCGACGTCATTCTATCTTGCAGCGGTGCAAGCAGCGGCTACGCAAAACCCCGGACATCTCGCAGGGGAAATTGAACGCGCGAAAAAGGAATGCGCCAATGCAGCCGTTCAATATGAAGAATTCTTACGGTCAAAGGTTCGTGATCTTGGCATTTTTGATGGCACCGGTCGCGCTCGGGGCGAACAAACTTTGGACGTTTTGTTTGGTCGCAAGCAAATATTTTATCAGCAACCAGAGAAGTTTTACTTTCCTGAGTTACCGCAGATTCAATTTTATAATCATAAAGATTTTTCTTGGACGAAGGACCTGATTGCACAAACCGATACAATTCGAGGAGAATTAGAAGCAGTGCTTGCAAGTCAAGACGGCTTCGAGCCTTACGTACCAGCCGCCTCAACCGGGACACCGCATCTCCGGGATAATTCGCTGATGGGAAACGCTGATTGGGGCGCTTTTCACCTCATGAAAGATGGACGCGCCATTACAGACAATGCGCAGCGCTGCCCGGCCACTATGAACGCCCTCGCCGCTGTTCCTCGTCCAGAAGTGCGCGGCAAATCACCGATTGCACTATTTTCGAGATTGAAAGCTGGGGCCCATATCCCGCCGCATACCGGCTTGATGAATACGCGTCTCATTTGCCACCTGCCGCTCATCGTTCCCGCTGGTTGTTCGATCCGCGTGGGAAATCAAGACCGGTCTTGGAAAATGGGTGAGATGCTCATATTTGACGATTCAATTGAGCATGAAGCGCGCAATGCCGGCGCTTCGGAGCGCGTGATCTTACTCTTTGATATTTGGCGACCCGAACTCAGTGAAGACGAACGATGGTTCATCTCCACTGTATTTGAAGCCATCGAAGACTACGGCGTCTTTGCATAACGCCGTTGTCGCTTATTATTTAATGCGTTCGACTTTAATGCCGCGGTTTTCGCCGGCAAGGTAAAGTGAATGCGCGCCGAGACTTCGACGTTTGATCTCAACCGTCATCCCTTCTGCGCCTGATTTTGGGATCCGTAATCGGCCACTATCCGCATTTAGCTGGCGCCAAATCTGACCATTTTCTAAAATAACCACATATTTGCCACGGCCATTACGGGCAATATCGACGACAGAATCGGACAGCGACTGTAATTGCGTTTTCTTTTCGCGCTTCTTTACCTCGTCGCTCTTGCGTAAATCATCGACTCCAAAGCGTTCCTCAGCGGTTAAAACAACCACCGGTGCAGCCGGCTCTACCGGGGCTTGCGCGGATGCGGGCGCTTGGGCGACTGCTTGCGTGCCCATGGCACCAACCAAATTGTCGAAGCATGCCAGTCGATCGGAATCGTCATTAATATCCCGGCATCCCATTAGACTGGACGTCAGATCTTGGGCATTACCTGCGTTTGGCAGGGTTAAACCAAGCCCGAGGGCAATCAGAAAACTCGACAAATAAGGTCTCATGGCGACACATACTCCGTTATTTAGCCAGCACTGTAGATGACAATGCCCCTTTTTCTCAACCCAGCACAACAAAAAAGCGCCGCAGGCAATGCCTGCGGCGCTTCCATTTTTTGATTACCGACTGGTAATCGCCAAATCTTACATCGAGATATTCACACCGAAGAAGATGTAGCGACCAGCTGGGTCATAAGTACCTGGGAATGTGTCACCATTACCCGGTGCAGTACCAGCAGCTGTTGTGAATTCAGGATCCCGTCCGAAGACGTTCTGAACACCAGCACGCAGAGTTACATTCTCACGAACGTACCACTGAGCAGCAAGGTCAAGATAATTCGCTGCATCCAGCGTATCATCAGCAACGTTGCCTGTTGGCGTGAATACACCACCAGTAGACTGGCCAGTATCCAATGTGACTTCACCATAATAACGCCATGTCGCCGTAACATCGATATTCCATGGTGACTGCCATGTTGTTAGGAGACGGTGACGATATGTTGGGTTCGGTCCACCACATGAACCACGATACAATCCCTTACACTCGGTCGTTGTAGTAACGCCCGGTACAGGAATAGACGACAACTCAAACAATGTTGTCGACACGTAGCCAAGGTTCAATGAACCCATGTTGCCAAGACCCATGTCAGCTAGGTCAAGACCGTAGCCGGCTGAGATATCCAAACCGCGTGTTGCGAGGTTTGAGATGTTGGTGTTTGTACCAAACACACCCGCCAAAGCGCCGCTTGGCAGGAAGTTGCTCAAGAACAACGACCCGAAGCCATCGCGTGTGATTAATCCACAGAACGCAGGATCACCCGACGCAATACACTGGTTCAACGCTGTTTGCGGTGGAACTGTCGCAATCGCATCATTAATTGTGATGTCGAAATAGTCAGCCGCAAAGTTGAAGCCTGGCAACCACGATGGCGTATAAACGATACCAAACGTATATGTATCAGACTTTTCTGGGTTCAGAAGTGGGTTACCACCTGTAACCGCATTGAGCTGACCAGCTGGGTTATCAGGAATAGACCCGAACTGAGCACCTGATACACCGGTGAATGCACACTGTGCAGCCGTTGCGTTTGGCGTTGCAGTCGCACATGGATCGAAGATCCCATTAGTTGCAGATGCGTTGAACAGACCTGTGTTCTGACCTGTAAACAGCTCGATCACGTTTGGTGCACGCACCGCACGCTGGAACTGACCACGAAGACGAACATCGTCAACAGGAACCCATGAGATACCAGCAGAGAACGTATGTGTGTCAAATGAGTTTTGAACACCGTTACCGTCTGTCTCATAGTTTGAGTAACGATACGCACCGTTGATGCCAAATTCTTCAAAGAAGGTTTTGCCTTCGATGAGTGGAATTTGAGTTTCCATGAAGAGTTCCCAAAGAGAAACCTCACCCGCTACTGGTAGTGTACCACCACCAACACCGGTGAAGCCGCGGCCACCAGGAATTTGAGAAACGTCATCTGGCTGTGAAACCAGCTGATCTTCACGCCATTCGGCACCGACCAACAACTGAATTGAGTTCTCAGCCCATGGGAACTGGAAACCATACTCGCCAAGATCGCCAGCGATCGTAGCACCGATGATTTTCTGCTCCGTGTTACCGTTACGGAAACCAGCACCTTGAGCAGATTGAGCAGCCGATAATGATACCAGGCTAGAGCCATCGGCTCCACGCTGGAATACGTTGAACGGAATACAATTAGCATTTCCAGACGCACAAACTGGACCAGAACCGTTGTCAACAACGTTCAAGGCATCTTGTAAGTTTGCGAAGTTCAAGTCACCAGATGAAATACTGACATTGGTTGTTCGTGAGAACTGACCAAATGCATCCCAGTTCCAGTTGTCACCGATTGTGCCGCGGAAACCACCAACAATGCGGAATGTCGCAAAGTCGTTGAATGTGTTCCGTGGATCACCAGTCACGTTACGGTAACCAAAGGTTAGCGGAACGCTTGTTGGCGTTGCACCTTCAGTGAATACAGGCACTGGAGCTGTTAAAGGATCGCCATCATCGTCGAACAACACTTGATCGTCCAACATGCCGTTCATATCCACGTCCATAGCACTCAGAACTGGTGTTTGAGCTGGTGTGTTACAACCCAATGAATCAGCAAGTGTTTGACCAGTTGTCAAAATGCCATCCAGGAATGGGTTGGCACAGTTCACTGAGAACGGACGGAAGAACGAACCAGAGAATGCGATCTGTGCATCCGTACGGTTTGTTGTGTAACCGAAGTCCATATAGGCTTCGATATTATCTGTCAGTTCATAGCGTGCGAATGCAGCGAAGTTGAAACGCTCAATTGGACGCTGGATGAAGTTATCCGGCGCAAAGTTAAACGTTTGGCTGCCAGCACCCGTGAATGGTACGAAACCACCGTCTTCGTTCAAGAACAGGTCACCACCATCAGACGGACCATTGACGACCGCACCAGCAGGAAGTGCATCGCCCTCAGTACCTACGCCAGCCACCATAGTTTGTGGTGTAAAGCCAGGTGTGAAGAAACGACGGAATGTTGATGAACCAACACAGCCAATGCCGCCAATAGTTGTTGGTCCAGGACCAGCACCTGTGTGGGCACAAGTTGAGTAGTCACGTGCATCCTGACGGATTTCGTTCTGATCTTGGTAGCTGAAGAACGCTGTCACGTTACCACGACCATCGGCAGTGTTTGCACCGAATGTGATTGACGCAAGAACGTCACGGCCGTCAAGACCACCACCTGGAGCAGCAATACCGTTTGCAGCAAGTACTGCTTCGTGGAATTCATCGCCATTGCCGTCCTGGTAGAAGCCTACCTGGCCATCAAATTCGATGCCTTCAAAGTCACGGCGCATGATGAAGTTCGCAACACCCGCAAGAGCGTCAGAACCGTAAACAGCAGAAGCACCACCAGTCACGATATCAACGCGCTCAACCAGCTGAGCTGGGATGAGATCGAGGTTTGCTGAGGAGATCCGTGGACCACCATATGGCAAACGCTTACCGTCGATGAGTACCAAAGTCCGCAGTGAGCCGAGGCCACGCAGGTTCAGTGTTGATGTACCTGATGCACCGTTGGCAACATCACTGGTTTGACCAGCAAATGCCTGTGGCAGAATGTTCAACAGGTCTTCGACGCGAGTCGCGCCGCGTGTATCAACCTCAGACGCGTCAACCTGGAAAACCGGGCTGGCGGAATTGAGATTGGCTTGGTTCAAACGTGAACCGGTGACGATGATTGTATCATCACCTTGTGCGAATGCCGGTGCAGCCATTGCTGCAGCAACACCCGTAAGCATCGTTGAGCGTAAAAATCGCCCTACGAGACGTGAGTTTTTCATTATTGTATCCCTCCGAGTTAAACATTTCACGGCCTGACCCGACAGACAAAACCGTAAACCGTAGTTCGCCCCCCCCGTTATCCAAAGGGCACGATGTCGCCGGTTGGCAGACCGACGGCTAATCGCCAAGCTATGTTCGAGAGGTCAATCAGGTCAACATGCAAGTGAGGCCCACGGGGACTCTCACAAAGAGTGTGGCAATATCACAACAAATATACCTAATGAATTGTTAATATAGCCAGTACACCCGCTAGGTTGGGGGGGCTGCGGGGACAATATCTGAAGCTACGGTTAACCGGGCATTGCCCGAATCGAAGCGTTCCGTACCGTGCCACATGTATGAAGGGAATATCGCCATCACCCCAGGCTCCGGTTTGACGTATTTTTCGGGCGGAAGCTCAGGCGACGTCGCAACGCCAGGCTCGCCAAATTTTAGCCAGCCAGCCTTATCATGCCCTGGATCGTCCTCAGCCAAACGCAGGTGACATGCCGAAGAAAGCCACCCTTGCGGATGCACGTGATTAACGTGAAACCCGCTTGGCTTCAGGCTGACAGAGAAAGTGCTGAACATGCGAAAACCGCCAATATTGCGGGATCGGAGCGGGTCAACGCCCGCTTCTAAGCGGTCCACATAGCGCTGGACCGGCCCAGAACATGCCTCACGAAATGCCCGAAGCGCCGGATGGTCTGAGCCATTGATCGACGAAATTTGGCTGCCATGGCGCACAGACTGATGAAAAGGGTGGGTCTTGAATTGATGGGCGGCGTCCAATCCTTCAATTAAATCATCAAGATAGGCCTCTGCACTGTTCCATCCCTTTGGTGCATCTAGCGGTGAGGTAAATACAAATGCGTCGTAATCGTAGAGCACGTGGTATCGCTCATCACCAAGGAGCCGGAGCGCGGTCGCATGCAGGGCGATGAAAAGCTGGTTCAAAGGCGTCCGGTTTAGCAGTGTTTGCGCGACTTGTGCCGCGCCGCGAGGGTCCCCATTCGCCAATAACGCTTGGCAAAAGCCAGCGACAACGCTGTCGTTATTTGGTGCTTTTCCAGCGGCCCGTTCGCCAAATTCCAGGGCTTCGTCATAGCGCTTCACCGCAAGCGCCGAATTGCAAGCTGCCAATTCCAACAAGGGGTCACCGCCCGAAAGGCGCGCGGCCTCTTTAAGGACAGCATATTCTGTATCATGGTCGCCTGTCTGCCCATAAATTTGTGCACGTGCGAGATGAAGTGGCCCACTCGTCGGATTGGCCAATAAAGTCTCGTTCAACAACGCCAGCGCCTGATCCCGGTCACCAGTTTTCATCCAGATCAGCTGCGCTAGTTCCAAATGGGCGTCAGGGTTGACTGGATTCATCTGCACGAGATGCCGAAATGTGGACTCAGCCTCGTCAAAATCGCGATTTCCCGACAAAACCCGACCGAATACCAACCAACTTTCCGGTGCGTTTAGACCCTTTGAAAAGGCCTTACGCATCACCTCTACAGCTTCGCGATTTCGTCCCGCCTCCCCGAGGACAGCGGCATAATTGTGCAGAACCGCCACATTGTCCGGGGCGCTTTCAACCATGGAGCCGAGCACCTCAAGTGCCTCCACATGGCGACCTTCTGTTTTCAGCGCGCGCGCATCATCGGTGAGTTCATTCAAGGATTTGGACACGATTGATGCCTTTTATCTGTCTGTAATTATTGACTTAATAGCGGCACACCAAATAGCTGCGCCGAGAATTTGATCCTAGCAGAAATGTCAGCGAAACATGCTGTCAGAAAAGGCGGCAAAATGACCTACAAAGACTTGGAAGTAGCAGTCTCCTCAACGATTACCATGCGGGGTCGCCATTATCACGGTGGTGTTCGCACGCCGGTAATCTGCCTTCACGGCCTGACACGCAATGCACAAGATTTTTCGGATCTCGCCCCCAAACTGGCGAAACTTGGGCATGACGTGGTGACTATTAGCTTCCGTGGTCGGGGCGCTTCGGATCGCGATCGCGACTATCTGAATTATCACCCGGAAACGTATTGCGACGATGTCATAGCGCTACTCGATGCTATCCACGCGCCACAAGCCATTTTTGTCGGCACCTCGCTTGGGGGCATTGTGACAATGTTGCTGAATGCTACGCAGCCAGAACGGGTAAAAGCGGCGATCCTCAACGATGTCGGGCCAGAGTTAGCCCCTGAAGGCATCATGCGTATCGCTGGCTATGTTGGGGTGGCGGGAGAACCGGTCGCGGATCTTGAAGCGGCAATCACGCGCATCAAGGAGATCAACGCCGTCGCCTTTCCTGACGCTAGCGAAGCCGATTGGCGGTTATTTGCGGAACGGACTTTTCGTCAAATGCCTGACGGCCAATGGGTACTAGATTATGATCCCAATATTGCCCGCGCCCTTATGGAACTCGGTCCAGCACCTGATTTATGGCCAGCGTTTAAAAGCCTGGTTGACACACCAACGCTCGTCATACGCGGCATGCTGAGTGATCTTTTGACACCGCCGATCATCGATAAAATGCGCAAAGCGCACCCGGCATTTCAATTTACTGAGGTTCCACGAGTTGGTCACGCACCAATGATGACAGAACCCGCAGCATGGAATGCAATTGCGGCATTTCTAAAAACACTGGATTAAGTTAAAAACACGTCAGCGAAACAAAATAGAGGTCAATGATTATGTTTATGAGAAAACGAGTCGGATTCAGTATTGCAGTTGCTCTTCTTTCCTTAAACATTCAGCATGCTGCATATGCTGACGAAGCCAATACACAAGCTGAACCATATGACCCCGAGGCACGGCTGGAAGCGCTCAATATCACATTGCCAGTACCACCCACTCCTGTTGCAAATTACGTCAATGGGGTGCGCACCGGGAATTTGATATTCCTAGCAGGCAAAGGGCCAAAGCGCGCGGACGGCACTGAAATTACTGGAAAACTTGGTGCCGATGTCAGTATCGAAGAAGGATATGAAGGCGCAAGACTAACAGCGATCAATCAACTCGCGGTCTTAAAAGATATGCTTGGTGACTTGGATCGTGTAACGCGCGTGGTCAAAGTATTGGGCATGGTCAATTCCGATCCTGAATTCGTGGACCAACCGGCAGTCATTAATGGTTTTTCTGACTTAATTGTTGACGTCTTCGGAGAGCGTGGACGACATGCACGCGCGGCTGTCGGTATGGCGTCGCTTCCGAGAGGCCAAGCTGTCGAAATTGAAATGATCGTGGAAGTACGGGACTAAGGAAAAAACAATGCGCAACGCACGCTCAATTCAAAATCTTCTTGTCGCAATCATTCTTCCTCTATGCATCTCAACGCAGTTTAATGCGCAAGCTTCATCATCGCAGACCGACGGTCTGCAATTTAAATATCTCGGTGCTGCGGGATGGGAAATTTCAGATGGAAATATTGTTGTACTGATTGACCCTTATATTTCACGACTGAAATATACAGATCGCGGACACCCAGATGATGAGCGCCGTGCTTTCAAGCGCGATGATAGAGCGATTTCAGATGAAGCATTGATCGATAAAACGATTTCAAGAGCCGATTTTATCTTGGTGCACCATTCCCATTTTGATCATTTGGGGGATGTTCCCTACATCGCCATGAAGACCGGCGCAAAAGTCATTGGTACAGAAACCACAATGGCAATATTGCGCGCATATGGCATTCCCGATGAGCAATTATATGCGGTCGGGGGTGGTGAAGATTATCAGTTTGAGAATTTCTCCGTTCGGGTCGTGCCATCTATTCACTCAGCACTGAATGAAAAGCACTATATCGATTCCAGGCGATACAACCGAGACACAAAACTGAAGGCACCTTTGCGCATCAATCAGTTTATTGAGGGCGGGTCGCTAATGTTTTTGGCTAGATTTGTAAATCACGATGTTCTCACTATGGGATCAATGAATTTTGTCGAGCGCGAATTGCAAGGTCTCAATCCGGACATCTTACTCGCGGGTATCAATGGCTCAAGAATGGGACTTTATGAGTATGATCGGCGCCTTGTCGAAGTGACAGGCAGGCCCGCTACAATTATTCCAACTCATTGGGATAGCTTCAGTCACCCCTATAGCTTTTCCCAAGAAGCAAACGTGACTTCAAAGCTCCACCCTTTTGTAGACACGGTGAAAACATTATCGCCGGAATCACAAGTCATAATTCCCGTTCACTTAGAACCCTTTGTCGTGGAGTAATTATTCGCTTCACAGACATTAGTTAAACCACAAACGACAATGCGCTGACGCACAGCTTACTCTTTAATATCGTGAATGCCGCACTCTGTTTTTGCCGCACCGCGCCAACGCCCGGCACGCACATCACTATCATCAGCAACAGGATGGGTGCATGGCCAACAACCAATCGATGGATACCCTTGCGTCACCAACGGGTGCGGGGGCAATTCATGGTTTTCAACGTAGTTTGTCACAGCGTCCTTAGACCAACGAATGAGTGGGTTTACTTTGATGTGTGTTTGCGTTGCCTCAAATGCTGGCAAGTGCATTCGTCCACCCCCATGAAACTGTTTGCGACCAGTAATCCAAGCATCAAATTCTGACAGCACTTCAGTAAGCGGTTCGACCTTGCGCAAGGTGCAACATCCATCAGGGTCGGTCTTCCATAAATTTCCATCGCCATCACGTGCCGAAACAGCATCACCTTCTGGCAGAACATTGATCACATTTGTCAGACCGAGTTTTGTGACTAACTTGGCTCGATAACTTAATGTCTGTGCAAAATGTTTTTGGGTGTCCAGAAAAATGACGGGAATTGCAGGATCAATTTCCGAAACCAAATGCAATAATGTGGCTGACTCAGATCCAAACGAAGATACCAAGGCAATTCGACCGCTAAATTCAACTTTGATCGCATGCTCCAATAGTACGCTCGCGCTTGCCGAGCGAAAGCGCATCGCCAAACTCCGTGCACGCATATCAAGCAAGCTCGCTCTACCCTCGACAGGGGCAGGTGTTGCCGATGAAAATTGGACAGTCATGATAGGTAAACCAAACTAACGTTCGACAGCCCCGCTAGGCCGCGGCCGCACATTGGCCGCGTCTTTGCCAGACCGGATCAACCGCGTCTGCTGCTACTTGATAGGCGAATGAAAAAACACGCAATGCATCTTGCATCACCAATATATCATCCATTTCAAACGCATCGATTCCGCAACGGGACATGAAAAAAATCTGGTCAGTCAAAACATCGCCTCGAGCCCGGATCTCGCCTGTGTATCCAATTCGCTCGCGCAACAATCGCGCCTGACTATAGGCTCTACCATCTGTAAACGAAGGGAAATTCAGAATAATAGAAGCAAAACCATCAATATCTTTTTCGATATCATCGAGCGACGCATCGTTAGAAACAACCAATGCGGTCGCACTAGCATGCGCTTGCGGGTTCGCGCGCCAGTCATCTAACGACACCTCTTGCAAAGGTTCGTCAAATGCCGGCAATAATCGATCATCATTGAGTTTAAGCAGCGGCATAAAGCGCCTCCTTAAATGGTTCGGCACCAATGCGCCGGTAGGTATCTAGAAATCGCTCGTTTGGGATTTTCGCGTGACGATAGAAAGCAACCAGTTTTTCAACAGCATCGACAACTTCGTTTGACGACAATCCACGCCCGGCAATTTCACCAATAGATGCGTCCGCACCACCCGAACCACCAAGGGTAACCTGGTAAAATTCCTCGCCCTTTTTATCGACGCCAAGAATTCCGATATGACCTACATGATGATGCCCGCAGGCATTGATGCACCCAGAGATTTTGATCTTCAATTCGCCAAGCTCTTCTTGCAAACCCAGATTTGCGAAACGTTCGGATATGCGCTGAGCAATCGGAATAGAACGGGTATTCGCAAGCGCGCAGTAATCCAAACCAGGACATGCAATGATATCGCTAACCAACCCGATATTGGCTGTGTCGAGACATGCCGCCTTAAGCCGCTTGTAAACGATATAGAGGTCGCCTTTTTTTACATGAGGCAGAACGAGATTTTGTTCATGCGTTGCACGAATTTCGTCATGCGAATATCGCTCCGCAATGTCGGCCACAGCCTCCATTTGTGCGTCTGTAATATCACCCGGAATTCCACCGATTGCCTTAAGAGAAACATTGACGATAGCATATCCAGAAATCTTGTGAGCGACGGTATTTACGCGTAGCCAACGATCAAAATCACCGTCGACCGCACGTTGTTCGTTCATTTCCACACTTTCAACCGCCAACTTTTCAAATGGCGGCGGCGCAAAATAGTTTTGAATTCGTGAAATTTCCGCTCGAAGAAGATCAATCCCGTTGTCTTTGATCTGCGCCCACTCCGCCTCAACCAGGCGTGCGAATTCTTCCGGCCCTTCCGCATTGAGCAAGATCTTAATTCGCGCTTTATATTTGTTGTCGCGACGACCGGACAAATTATAGACGCGCAACACCGCCTCCAAATAAGAGAGTAAATTCTCCTCTGGTAGAAACGAACGAATGGTGTGCCCGACATATGGCGTGCGACCGAGACCGCCACCGACAATGACCTCAAACCCGACTTTGCCTACATCGTTTTTATGCAAACGTAGCCCAATATCATGCACGCGAACTGCCGCGCGATCATTGTCAGATGCCGTGATCGCGATTTTAAATTTCCGTGGCAGGAATGAAAATTCCGGATGAAACGTCGACCATTGGCGGATCATCTCTCCATAAGGGCGCGGGTCAGCAACTTCATCAGCCGCTGCACCCCCATATTGGTCAGATGTCACATTGCGAATGCAATTGCCCGAGGTTTGTATCGCATGCATCTCAACCTCTGCGAGTTCATCAAGAATGTCTGGAACATCTACAAGTGCCGGCCAATTGAATTGCAAATTCTGACGCGTCGTAAAATGACCATAGCCTTTGTCATAATTGCGCGCGATATGGGCCAATTTGCGCATTTGCTTTGATGACAACGATCCATAAGGAATGGCCACGCGCAGCATATAAGCGTGCAGCTGTAAATAGAGCCCATTCATAAGCCGTAGCGGCTTAAACTGCTCCTCTGTCAACGCACCCGAAAGGCGTCGCTCAACTTGGTTACGAAATTGGTCGACTCGCTCCTTTACGAGCGTCGCATCAAACTCATCATATCGGTACATTATGCGTTCCCAACTGGCTTGATATCGAGTTGTCGTTCAACGCGCGTAATCCAACGGCGCACACCGGGATAATCGGACAAATCAAATCCGCCTTCATGGGCAACCCGAGTATAAGCAACCACCGCAATGTCCGCGAGCGTCAATGTGATGCCGACGAGAAAGTCATTGTCCAATAATGTGCGCTCCATCAACGCAAGCGCTGCATAGCCTCTTGGCAGCCATTCGCTATCGATTTCTTCATCGGCGAGTTTTTTGTAGGCTTTTCGAAACCGGCGCCCAGCAATATAGGGTTCGTGGGAATTTTGCTCCCAGAACAACCACTGAAAAACTTGCGCCCGCTCATATGGATCTTGTGGTAACAAACTGCCACCAAAATTCTCGGCCAGATATGTCATGATGGCGTTTGATTGGGTAATGACCCGCCCGTCAGGTAAAACAGCTGCCGGAATTTGCCCGAACGGGTTAACGGCCAAGAAATCGTCGCGGCGCGTATCACCATTGAGGATATCTAGTGGAATCCATTCAATGTCGGCACGCAAATACTCCGCCGTCCATTTCGCTTTTAAGCAATTGCCGCTGATCGGGTCGCCAAAGAGTTTTAATTTGCTCATTGTTTAAATTCCTGCTTGCGCCCAAGGTCGCTACGCACGGTGGGGCCAGTTTTGCGAATGGTTTCACGCAACGCTTCGCGTCCTGCTAGCACTCCGCCATCGCCAACCTCGATGAGATAGGCCTCCGCGATTTCCGCCTCGCGGATTTGAACTGCGCCCAACACACTATTTGCGTCAGCCTTGTCAAAGAAGGCCGCATCAGTAAGACGCGTTGCCCACTGATCATTGCCGGACAAATACACAACCGCACCATCCGACAGTCGATTTCCAGTTATCACTTTCATGCAACACGCCTTTCTTGATTGACTGTTGTTAGAAGGTTTTCGCCATTTGCGAGCGCCGCCACTTCGCCAATGACCAACAGCGCTGGCCCAGTCACGCCGCCCGCTTTGATTAAGTCTGGCAGCGCTTCAAGGGCCCCTTTGACAATAATTTCGGTTTCGCGCGTGCCATTTTCGATGACGGCGACAGGCGTCGATGCAGCGCGCCCATTTGATATCAGGCGACGGGCGATAAATTCCGCTTTGCCAACACCCATATAAACAACGAGCGTATTTTTTAGTGCTGCAAGCGCTGCCCAATCCACATCGAGCTCATTTTCGCCTTTTGCATGACCGGTAACAAAAGTCACCGCATGCGCCCAATCACGATGGGTGAGCGGCAATCCCGCGGCCGCAGCACAACCAGTGGCAGCGGTTATCCCAGGCGTCACATAGACGGGCAATCCAGCCGCACGCACTGTTTCCAATTCTTCACCGCCACGACCAAAAATAAAGGGATCGCCCCCTTTAAGCCGGACGACAATCTTACCTGCGCGTCCAAAGGCAATCATTTTTGCCTCGATTTCATCTTGCGGCACGGCATGGTCAGATTTGGCCTTACCCACATAAAGACGCTCAGCATCCCGGCGCGCGAGTGCGAGCACCTCGTCGCTGACCAATCGGTCATACAAAATGACATCCGCAGATTGAATAAGACGAAACGCTTTTAGCGTCAGCAATTCCGGGTCACCGGGACCTGCGCCCACAATGTGCACAACGCCGCGGTCAGCAAACTTCGTATCGCTATTGACGAGCGCCAACATCGCTTCATGGGCACCTTTTGGGTCACCTGCCAAAACCTGTGCAGCGATCGGTCCATCGAAAAACGATTCCCAAAATTCACGACGGTTTTGAGGGGCGATTTTGTTTTTTACAGCATCACGATAGCGCCCGGCGAAATCTAACAAGGCACCTATATGGCTCGGCAACATGGATTCTATTTTTGCACGCAACGCCCGCCCATAAGCGGGGCCAGCACCATCTGTAGAAATGGCGATCGTCAATCGACCGCGCTCAATTATCGACGGCGTGGTGAAGTCACATAGCGCGGGCTGGTCAACAACATTGACCAAAATGCCTTTTTGACGGGCAATCTGCGCCCATTGCCCCGGCATTTCCGTTTCACAAACAGCGATGAAGACGAGAATTGCGCCATCAAAATCTGATTCCCTTGGCGAGCGATGAATCAACTCAGCCGTTGCTGACAGTTCGGCCTGCAGTGCATCGGATAGCACTGACCAAACAACTCGGACGCGGGCGCCGGCGCTAATCGCCAACTGTGCTTTTTTCAGCGCCGCCTCGCCGCCGCCGAGAATAACTACCCACCGGTCCTGCAAATCTATAAAGGCTGGAAATCGTTTCATGTTAGTTTTTCTATCAACTGACGTAGCTAAACACACGGTTTTGCCGACGAAGCTACAAATAGGGCTTGCCCAAAAATGCTGCAAACCATTATTTTTTGGGTCTTTTGAAGATTTTCTAATGGCAAAGCGTTCACTGGCCCTTGTTTAGAAAAAATAGATAAACTACACCATCTTCACATTTCCGTGAGCACCTTCTAAATCCTTGATAAATTAGATCAGCTAATGGAATGTGCGCGCGTTGATTTGGGTAGAGAGACAAAAATGAAACAAATTCCACCATTGAATGGGCTTCGCGTCTTTGAGGCCGCAGCCCGGCATTTGAGTTTTACTAAAGCAGCGGACGAGTTGAACGTCACACCCGGTGCCGTCAGTCAGCAAATCAAAGCACTCGAGGATTTTCTGCAAACCCCCGTCTTTCGTCGGCAAAAAAGGTCACTTTTGCTAACGGACGAAGCGCAAGCCAGCCTGCCAATTTTGCGCGAGGGCTTTGACAAGCTTGCGGAGGCGGGAAAAATCTTATCGGCAAAGTCAGACACGGGCCGTCTCACGGTCTCCGTTGCCCCATCCCTCGCCTCAAAATGGCTGGTGCCTCGCTTAGATCGGTTTCAAGAAGCACACCCTGAGATCGATGTCTGGGTTTCCGCTGATATGGATGTAGTCGATTTCGCTGTCGATGATGTTGATATGGCCATCCGTTATGGCCAAGGGGCTTATCCCGGCCTTGTTGCAGAACATTTGATGGCAGAGACAATTGTGCCCGTCTGTAGCCCTAATCTGCTGACCAGTGACCACCCGTTAAAGTCACCGGAAGATCTAACGCATCACACACTCCTTCATGATATCAGTCCGGATAAGGATGAAAGTTGCCCGACTTGGCCGATGTGGCTGAAGGCCGCCGGAATCTGTCATCGCGCAGGGGAACGTGGCCTCAAATTTAATCAATCGAGCTTGGTGATTGAGGCGGCGGTTGCAGGAAAAGGTGTCGCCCTTGCGAAATCAGCACTCGCTTTGGCAGACCTAGAAGCTGCTCGCCTCGTCATTCCGTTCGACATGACGACGCCTACGAATTTTGGCTATTTTATTGTGCATCCACCATCGAAATCTTCGTCGCCGGCCGTAAAGCTCTTCTCAGCTTGGCTTAAGGAAGAAGCGGCCACCACGATGAATGCGACCCAATCACAGGAAGCTGCAGCTTAGAAAGGTTGGCGGTTAAATTTCGAGGTATTGTTCACCTGCGAGAAAATCAGCACCCGCGCGCTATTTTTTGGGGAGACAGCACGCGGGCGCTGGGAACCAACTCGTCAGGAACCCCCTAGAGCCGTATTCGTTGTTATTGTGTAGCAATCAAAAGACTTTTTGCAAGACTTGACTGCTTACAATCAGTTAAGCAGGCACTAGGGTTTATAAGCCTCGCCTAGCTGATCTAAACATGCACAAACGGCTTCAAATATAAGCAATGTCGATGCATGACGCTGCGGGTAATCGCGAATAGATGCCAACAAACTGAGGTCTTTCCAACGGTCGCCCGACGGGGGTGACCCCGCCTCTTTCAACATCGCACGCATTTGATCGCGCAGTACATACAACTCCTGCGGCGATGCGCCAAAAATATTTCGCGCTACGATAGAAGCTGAGGCCTGCCCCAAAGCGCATGCGCGGGCGGACATCCCGAACGCTGAAACCACCCCGTCCGCCAAGGACAAGTCAACTTCAACCTCAGACCCGCAGACACGGCTAATTTTTTTCGCCGTGGCTTGCGGGTTTTCGAGGCGCGCCGCGGCAGGAATCGCCGCCGCCGCATCTAAAATACCACCTGTATATAGATCGCTAATCATCTTCTCTTTTGTGGCGATTTTCCTAGGCCAAATCAAACAGTAAAATCTCACTGTCTGCGAGCGCTTTAAAGGAAAGCGTATCGTGATCTTCTATTTTCGCACCATCACCCGCTTGCATGACTGATCCTTCAGGAAGCTCGATGCCGCCTTTGGCCACTTGCAACCAACCAGATCGCCCGCTGGCAAAATCGTGATGACGCGTGTCGCCAACCTTTAGGAGTGATGCGTATAGGTCTGCATCTTGATTTATCTGTATCGAACCATGCCGACCATCACCACTCGCCAATAGTGCCAAGCCATCCCCGCGCACATCACCGATTTTGCGTTCTTCATATCGCGGCTGTGCGCCTTTGACATTCGGCAACAACCAAATCTGATAGAGATGCAACGGGTATTCATCGGACGCATTAAACTCACTATGAGTGACGCCACGACCCGCACACATATATTGAACCATGCCGGGCGTAATGACGCCGCCGCCACCGGTTGAATCCTTATGCGTCAACGCACCGTCGAGAACATAGGTTATAATTTCCATATCCTGATGTGGATGAGGCGGAAAGCCAGCACCCGGATTGATATAATCCTCATTCATGACACGTAGCGGCCCGAACCCCATATAGTCAGGGTGATGGTAGCCTCCGAATGAAAATGTATGACGCGCATCCAACCAACCATGATTGGCATGGCCGCGATCGATGCCTTTGCGGATCGTAATCATAACGCCTCCTTACTAAAGCGCGCCCGCCAATTCGTGTAGCCGGACGTTTAAAATACCGCGTGTTTTCACGGAAAATTTTTGGATGAGTGTCATGATATTTAGGAAGGCAGAATGCATTTTAAAGGGGTCACTCATACCCGCGAAATCACAAAAGGGGGAGCCCGGACTATGCAGGAATCGTCAACGGAGGATCAAAATTGCCGCGGCCAAGAGGGTCAACAAAAATACGAGAACGCCGATATTCACGCGGGTGGCTTTTGATGCAGAGATTTGTTCGATCCATGTACGCGGTCGAATACCTTTGTAAGAAAACACCAAAAGTGCCGCCAAGTTCACACAAACAACATTGACCGTCAGCAATAATGCGGCGCGTATCGCATTTTCAAAGTCTCCCGCTCCAAGGTACATCCCTGCCGCTGCTGAGGGTGGTAGTAGCGCCACTGCAACCATAACGCCCACCAATGCCGTCGGCAGTCCGATGGCAATCGACAACGCTGCCGCACCGCCCGATGCCAGGGCCAAAGCCATTGAATCAAGACCAAGCGCGGTGCGCGTCGTCAATTCTCCACTGGAGAAATCAACCGGAAATACGGCACCGATAAAAACTGATATGATTGCGCCCAAAGCCAAACCAGCCAGGGCAGTGCGTGATGAACGGAGCAATAGTGCCAAATCACCAATGGCCGCCGCAAAAGCAAATGCCACCACTGGCCCCAAAAGCGGCGCAATAACCATCGCACCAATTACCACCGCCACATTATTGGCAGACAAACCGATAGCAGCGACAATTGTTGATAGGGCCGTGAAAATTAGGAAATCATTTGTCAGCGCTGCGCCAGCTGCCGTGTCCTGATAAATTTCCTCGCGAGAGGCAGCCGTTTTCTTTCGCTTTTCTTTCTCGGGTTGTTTGCCTTCCGGTTTGGGTGCCATCGCTTCAACAGGAAGGACAATGATGCGCCAATTTTTTTCATCTTCAAACAGACTTTGCAATGCATCCATAAGCTCTTGCGTCGCACCGCTTTCGAAAACGGCGCGCAAAACACACCGCCCGTCGCCATCGACATCACTCATACGCCAGTGCAAAGCCTCAGAAAGCTCTGCATATTTCTTGATACGTTCGCAGTAGCTTTCTGGAAATTCTACTTCGATTAGGCGCATTTGGGCTTCAACCCCGACGCCAAGTGGCCCCATCGGGCCCATCTTCGATGATCACACCATTTACCGCAAGGTCATCACGAATTTGATCCGACTTCGCAAAATCTTTCGCTTTGCGAGCATCGGCGCGCTCGATCAAAAGAGCATCAATCTCTGCATCTGACGGGCCGTCTCCTGCATCGCCCTTGAACCAATTCGCTGGGTCATGATTGAAAAAGCCCATCAATCGTCCCGCATTTCGTAAACGGGTCAAAGCGGTCGCGCGCGCATCACCATCCATTTGGTTTGCCATGTCGCGCAATTCATGCAACCCCGCAAAGGCTTCTGGCGTGTTCAAATCATCGCTTAGCGCCATAAAGATACTGTGCGGCACGTCACCAGTATCATCAGAGAAAGGAATTTCCTCCAACAAACGATAAAAACGGTCGAGCTGCTTTTTCGATTGAACCAACAAGCTTTCTGTCCATTCCAATGGTTGGCGGTAATGTGCAGAAAGCAATGCCCAACGGATCACTTCACCTGGCCATTCTTTTAACAGGTCGTGAGCAAGAACAACGTTGCCGATCGATTTCGACATTTTGTCAGCGCCCATCCGAAGAAAACCATTATGAACCCAATAGCGCGCCAATGGTGCACCATCATGAGTACATGCTGTTTTCGCAATTTCGTTTTCATGATGCGGGAAACGCAAATCCTGCCCGCCGCCATGAATGTCAATCGTCCTGCCGAGCTGGGCCTCGATCATCACAGAACACTCAAGGTGCCAACCAGGGCGGCCACGTCCCCACGGGCTATCCCAACCAGGTTCATCACCCTTGGATGGCTTCCATAAAACGAAGTCGGCGGCGTTCTTTTTATATGGTGCCACTTCGACACGCGCACCAGCAATCATCTCGTCACGATCAACACCAGAAAGATTTCCGTATTCTGAGTAACTGTCGACATTGAATAAAACGTGCCCATCACCCTCATAGGCTGCACCTTTTGTCATCAGCGATTCGATCATTGCGATCATTGGTGCAATATGTTGTGTGGCCTCCGGTTCTATCGTTGGTGCCAGAACACCCAACCCACCCATATCGTCACGATAAATTTTCGTAAACTTGCTGGTAATGTCACTGATCGGCAAACCGGTCTCTTGGGATGCCTTGATGATCTTATCTTCAATGTCCGTGATATTGCGGGCATAGATTACATGCTCTTCGCCAAAATGTGCACGCAAAACTCGAAAGAGGAGATCAAACGCCACAGCAGATCGAGCATTGCCAATATGCGCATAGCTATAGACCGTCGGACCGCACACATAGAGCGTCACCCGTTTTGGGTCGGCAGGTTCGAAGTCGCGCTTCTCGCGCGCCATACTGTCATAGATCTTCAAAGTCGTTTCTTGGGGCATCTTCCAGGCCTTTTTTGTCAGATGCTTGCTAACCGGGCCGCACCGTTATGGCAATAAGTGAAAATTTCTATGGTCGAAATGCTCTGGCCAATGCGGGAATGAAAACAAACGGAACGTATCCGGATAGCTTAGCCCATGCCGCCAACACCAGCAGTCTGGCCATGTTTGCGTTTATCGAGAATATTCGTCCAGATCGCCAGAGATATCCACGAAAGGTGGAAAACAATACCAATGCTAAAAATGAGAATGCCTGAAAATGGCCCCACGGCCATACGTGCAAAAAAATCTTCCATGCTTGCCACTGGCACCGGATGGATAATTATTTTTCCATAATAGGCAACGGCCTGGAATCCAAAAATCCACATATAGTTGCGACGCAGTCTCCGACCCATGGAGCGCCAAAAACCAATATGATATTGCGGCAACAAATAATCATTCGCCAACACGTCTTGCCACTCGCCCGGTTTTGGACGGGATGACCGAAATAACATTGGCGCATAGAAATTTGTTTCGATCCACCGACAACGGGCGCGCCAGACATTAAAGAAGCGATAGCGCCGCGATTCCAAAATCAGGAACATGCAAATCAAAATTCCTACCAACAATAATGGTAAGGGCGATGCAGAGGGAGAGGCATAGGTAACTGACAAAGCCAACCCAAGCGTCACCACAGACCAATTTGTAGTATTATCGAGGCGCGTGCGCCAGATCGTCGATCGGTAGACTTCGCCCCGATATAGATGGGCCAGCGCCCCAATCTCGGCACTATCAAATTCATTGCCTGTGCCGCCATCGGGCGTCTGCCATTTTTTCCAATCATCACTCATAGGGCATTGTCGTCACATTCGCCTTGCTGTGGCAAGGTAGTCGACAGGATTGCCATAGATCGCTATCCGCTTACGGCTAAGAGGAGCAGCGATGACCACCCAAGACAATTCCTTTCAGGATGTGACATTTCGGGAAATCATCCGTTTGGCGTGGCCCGCTTCCGTAGCGGCGTCGGTTACACCGTTATTGGGGGCGATTGATGTTTGGGCCCTGGCCCAGTCCGCTCGCCCCCTTGATATCGCCGCGGTCGGCCTTGGCGCCGTTATTTTTTCTCTCGCCTATTGGAGTTTTGGCTTTTTACGCATGAGCGTTGCCGGCCTTACTGCACAGGCCGCTGGTGGTGACGACGAAACCGAAGCACGCGCTGCCTTGGTTCGTGGCGGCGTCATTGGTGGTGCAATTGGCCTCGCTTTGGTCCTGTTACAGGTACCGATGGGCAACCTTTCATTTCAGCTTCTCGCGATAGGGTCTGAGGCGAGCGATGAGACCATGCGCGCTGGACAAGAATATTTCGCTATTCGTATCTGGGGAGCACCTTTTGTATTGGCTTCATATGCGGCCTTTGGGTGGTTGACCGCGCGCGGGCGCACCGATTACCTGATGATCGTGAGCCTTATCATCACGGGGCTGAATATTATTCTCGACTATTGGTTTGTGGTCGGACTCGGCATGGGGGCAAGTGGCGTCGCCGCCGGAACACTTATCGCTGAGGTTGCCGGATTTTTCGCGTGCCTATTATTTGTTTTTCTTGTGTTGCAACAACATGGCGGGATCAAAAACCATTGGCGCAGTCATGAATTCTGGGCTCCAGACCGCTTACGGCGCACGATTTCCGTTAATCGCGATATATTCATTCGCACAGTCTTATTGGCTTTTTGTTTTTCATGGTTCGTCCAACGAAGCGGTGCTTTTGGCGACGTCACGCTCGCCGCCAACCAAACCTTGCTGCAATTGTTTTTGTTTACAGGGTTGGCTTTAGACGGTACGGCCATCGCCGCAGAAACCCTTGTGGGCCGCGCCCTTGGTATGCGTGATCGCCAGCACGGCATTATTCGCTATCAATCAGCCATACGAAGCACTTTTATCTTAGCGATGATCGCAGCTGTTTTCTTTTCCGCATTATATTGGGCAGCAGGCGATTGGCTGATCGCATTGCTGACGCCCGAAGGTCCTATCCGTGAAGCTTCTAAACAATTTATGCCGTGGGTGATCATTAGTCCGATGATTGTTGTCATCGGCTTTCAATTGGATGGGATTTTTGTTGGTGCCACCCGTGCAGTGGAGATGCGTGACTCCATGATCATGTCGACAATAGTCTTTTTACCGGCATCTGCCCTGATGCTAGAACGGTTTGGCAATCATGGGCTTTGGGCTGCCTTTTCGCTCTATTTCATACTCCGCGCGGTAACCCTAGTCATTTATTTACCGCGCATCAAAGCGAGCTTTTCCGAACAGTAACGCCAAATTCCACATTCTTCATTCCTTGACTGATGGCGTATACCCCAAAGAAACCCAAGCGCTGTTCAGACCTGGATCGAAGAAATAGTTTTTCCACGCAAATTCTGCATCGGCATCGCCACTGGTAAACAGTTTTCTATGATCGTTTAGGTCAACGGCATCCGCCAAGTTTTCATAGGCAACGCCATTTTTTGCAGCCTGGTCAACTTGGCTCAGCAACGCGTTGATTAGATCAATTACCTGATCGAGATATTGCATATTCTTTTGCGGTTTCCCATGGCCTGGAATTATTGTTTCAGCGCCAAGCTTTTTCAATTGGGCAAGTGTTGTCGGCCATTCTTGCATCGGTGAATCAAACGCATAAGGGATGGGCGCGACCAACATATCACCGGTGATGACTAATTCTTCATTAGGCAAGAAAACGATCAGGTCACCTTCGGTATTTCCTTTGCCGACCCAATGGACCTCGATTTTTCGGTCGCCCCGTTCGAATACTAACTGGTCTGAAACAAATTTTGTCGGGTAAACATATTCGAGAGTTGGAAGCTCTGGCTTCAACGCACCCACATAACCTGCATAAAGACGCAAGTTCATTGCGCGCATAGGGTCATCAGCTTCCGCAGCTTCAGCGACTTCCAAAATACGTTCGACCGTCAGTGATTCATAAGCCACCATGCGGCTTTCTTCGAGATTTCGCCATTCGTCCTTTAGTTTTTCGGCGGAATATGGGTGTGCAATAATCTCGGCATTCGGAAACGCATTTTGAAAAGTAGCATTTCCATTGATGTGGTCATCATGCCAATGAGTATTGACGATATAAGAAACCGGATTGTCTGTAATCGACTTAATTTTCGAAACGACCGCACGGGCCACGGCTGGGTTTATGTGGGTATCAATGACAAAGACATCGTCTTCATTGACAATGACAATGCTATTGCCATCAACGGGACCAGCAAAAGGGTCTTCTTGGGTGTGCAGATATATACCCTCATCTACTAGCCGCCATTCATAGCCGGGATAGATCGTTTCCGCCCACCCAAATGACGGCCAAATCAATACCAAAGCGAATAAAATACTTCTGAACATGCTACTCTCCCCTTTTGGGTCGATCCAATGTTGCGTCAGCCGTCTACAATAGCTGAACACTCGGCAATTTTGCTGATGAGAAGAAGATAATTATCTGCACATTCGCGCAAGCAACAATGGAAACTTTTAGCTAGATTGTTCTGAAAATATGCTGAACCGTTTGTGAATGGGGGGCGTAATGCACAATTGCTATACCAATCGCTTTTCTATTTGTGCCCTGCTCCAATGGCACCCGCAATTGTCGCAAAACCATCTGCGTCGAGGAATGCCGGTAATTCTTTCAAGATACGTGACGGTAGGCCAGGACCTTCATAGACAAGTGCGGTGTAAAGTTGGACAAGTGAAGCGCCACTCAATATTTTCTCATAAGCGTCGCGTGCTGACGAAACACCGCCAACACCAATCAAGGGAATATCATCTTTCAGTTCCCCATAAAATTCCCGCAACAATCTCGTCGATGCAGCAAATAGCGGCTTGCCTGAAAGACCACCCTTTTCATCTGCCTGCTGGCTTCGCAGTGTTGCTGCTCGTTCAATCGTCGTGTTGGAAATGATCAATCCGTCAAGTGACATCGACCGCGCAATGTCGACGATGTCGGCTTTATCTTCATCGGTCAGGTCGGGCGCAATTTTCAGAAAAACCGGCACTCCCGGCGCTGACTGATTTCGTTCCGCAAGAACGCGCTTCATCAAATCACTGAGCGCTTCTTTTCCTTGGAGTGCCCGCAATCCAGGTGTGTTTGGCGAAGAAATATTGACCGTATAAAAATTAACCAACCCATTTAGCGCTTTGATGCCTTGAACATAGTCATCCGTTCGGTCATCGGCATCTTTATTGGCACCAAGATTTGCGCCTATGATGCCCCTCTTGTCACGCAGTTTTAGCCGATCAGCTATTGCTTCCAAACCATCATTGTTGAAGCCATAACGATTGATCACCGCCGCATCGTCGCGCAATCGAAAAACACGCGGCTTTGGATTGCCGGGTTGCGGACGTGGCGTTACCGCACCCACTTCAACAAATCCGAAACCAAGATCCAACACCGCATTTGGCGCTTCCGCATTTTTATCAAAACCGGCGGCCAATCCAATTGGGTTTGGAAAGTTCAATCCCGCCACATTTACAGATAATCGCGTGTCGCGCGTATTGACGCGCGGCCCCAATCCCAACTTTAGCATGCGCACGGTCGCCTTATGAGCAGCTTCCGGATCGAGTGCCGTCAGTACCTTCGCGCCAATATCAGCAACAAAAATTGGTGGCCTCACAAGGGGTCCCCTATAACAAAACCGTCATTGGCAGAAACTAAGGAAAGCGCTTGCTTCACCCATGACACGTCTAATGAAGAAAAAAGATGCGGAAACTTTTCGCCACGCTTTGGCGCCAATTCAAACTTCACATGGTTCTCAATTGGGTGCAGGGGAATTTCCAACGCCAAAAGATCATTTTCACCAGCGAAGTGCAATCGAGCCGTATCAAGCAACTGATCACGCGTCGACAAATGAACATAGCCATCTTTTTCATCGATACTACGCAAGGGTACACGCCCGGTCTCTTTCGCCTCGGCCCATTCAGCACCTGTGGCAAGCCGGTACACAAATTCTGGTTTTGACTGGTCCATACTCATGGCCGAGGGCTTAGCCCTTTAACGGTTCACGGTCTATATGACTGTGCGACGAGGCACTGGTTTTTCTTTTTATTCATCGAGCGCATTGCCCTTCAATTTGGTGACTAACTGGACATTTGTCGCCGATTCCTTCCAGATACCCCTCATGAAACCAATACGCATCCTTTTGGGCCTCGTTCTTTCAGTTGGCAGCGGATTCGCTGCTCTCTCTTTTGGCCTACCCGAAAAAATTGTTTGGACGATCGCCATCACTGTATTGACGGCGAGTTGGTGGGTCACAGAGGCACTCCCCATTCCAGCAACGTCACTGGTACCCTTTGCTCTATTCCCGCTCGCAGGTGTACTCGACCAACGCCAAGCCGCAGCCGCATTGGGTAGCTATGTCATTGTCCTTTTGATGGCGTCATTGATGCTGTCGAAGGCGCTTGAAAAATCGGGCGCACATGAACGCTTGGCGCTTTATATGATCAAGCTTGTTGGCGCTTCCGGTCGGCGACTTGTACTTGGTTTCATGTTGGCCGCAGCGCTGCTTTCCATGTGGATTTCGAACACAGCAACAACGATCATGCTCGCGACCATGGCCTTGGCGATATTGGCGCGAACCGAAAACCCCAAGCTTGGGGTTCCCTTATTGCTTGGTATCGCATTTTCAGCATCACTCGGTGGCACCGCAACATTGATCGGTACACCGCCGAATCTGATTTTTGCCGATGCATATCAGCAAGCGACGGGCCAGGAATATTCTTTTGCCCGATGGATGGTGGTGGGCGTTCCAATCGTCGCGATTGCGATTCCGTTTATGTGGTTGTGGCTGACGCGATCACTTGGTGGGGTCTCTGCACCGGACCTCAAAGACCCGGGACCATGGCGAATCGATGAACGGCGCACCATGATGGTCTTTGCTCTGGCTATATTTTTATGGGTAACCCGCGCAGAGCCCTTTGGTGGCTGGTCGGGCCTTCTCAATATGCCCTTGGCTGGTGATTCAACGGTGGCGGTTTTTGCGGTCGTCTTGATGTTCCTAGTTCCTGACGGCAAAGGCGGTGCGCTTTTAGATTGGAAATCTGCAGGGAATATTCCGTGGGGAATGTTACTTTTGTTTGCAGGCGGCATCTGTATCGCCAGTGCCTTCCGGGCAAGTGGACTTGATGTTTTGATCGGTGACAATCTTAGTCAATTGGCCAACATGCCCGTCTTATACATGATGCTGGGCCTATGCCTTTCCGTGACTTTCTTAACAGAGATGACATCGAATACCGCAACCGCCAATTTGTTGATGCCGTTATTGGCAGCAGTCGCTGCTGGGACAGGGATCAGGCCTGAGCTCTTAATGATCCCCGCAGTGATCTCTGCGTCCTGTGCATTCATGCTGCCGGTTGCAACGGCACCCAACGCCATCGTCTATGGTACTGGTCGCGTTTCCATCGCGCAGATGGCACGCGAAGGCATCGTGCTCAACATTATGGTTGCGTTTATTGTCGCCGGTATTTGTTGGATTATGTTGGGTTAAGGCAAATCATTCAGTGCACATGAAAAAGCAGTGAATGAGTTTTCGCTGACCATGCAAAATAAGCATTGCTCAATATAATCGTCGGCTTTTAGAAAATCACTGACGGCGCTTAACGCGACCGTTGCGGCTTTATGGATTGGATAACCATAGGCCCCGGCGGAAATTGCTGGAAAGGCAATTGTGCGAACCTTTGCCTCAACCGCTAAACTCAGACTCTTCGAATAACATTTTGCGAGAAGGTCAGCTTCACCAGATTCGCCACCCCGCCACACTGGCCCCACAGTATGAACAATATGGCGTGCGCGAAGGTCCCAACCGGCCGTGATTTTCGCATCCCCAGTCTCACAACCACCAAGGGATTTGCACTCTTCGAGCAGATCCGGGCCAGCCGCCTGCTGGACCCCCCCATCAACGCCGCCACCGCCAAGGAGCGATCTGTGGGCGGCATTGACGATCGCGTCGACGTCTTGATCGATAAGGCTTCCCTGAATTACTTTGATGCGTGATGACGTCACAATTGGATGGTAATCAATTCACCGCATCCACAGTCATGTGCCGGGCCCGGGCCGCATGTTCGATCGCTTGGGCACCGTCATCAGGGATGTTGAGTGCATTGCGAATCAACTCCAATACGCGGATCTCCGTCATGTCTAGATTTTCATCAGCCGTCACGACATCGACCACCGCTGCATAGGCCGTCTCAACCAAATGTTTCGGCAATGCTGCTGCTGCCGCTTCGAGCACCTTGTGCAAACCACCCTCGGAAGACATTAATCGCCCGCAATTTTCAGACGTTCCCACTAATCCATTTTCGTCGCTTTCCGAGAACAACGGAAAAGACCGAACCACGCGGCCAATTGTGCGCAATTCCGCATCCTCAATGCGACCATCAGAGGCTGACGTCATTACCATGAGGTATATAACGGCTTCCTGTGGCGTGAGATTTTCAATGCCTTTAGCCATGAGGTTTTTGTTCTCCTTATCAAAGTTGGGGGCAAGCTAGCCTTCCGTGAAGGCGGCGGCAACCGAAATTGACGATCACGAAACCAATAACCCTGATTGACCAGATGGCCGTGGAAGCCGTAAACCTCCGCCTTCACATATAGCCGGAAATAGAAATATGACTGCCGTCCAAATCAAGAATTTCACCGCTGAAGATGCTGATCAGGCAAAGTCCTGGCCATTTCAGGAAGCCAAGCGTCTGGTCAAACGGATGGAGCGGGTCAAAAAGAGCGGTCCGGTCATTTTCGAAACTGGTTATGGCCCGTCTGGCCTTCCCCATATCGGCACCTTTCAGGAGGTCGCGCGCACGACCATGGTGCGCCGCGCCTTTGAATTGTTGACGGGGCAGGAGACCAAACTGATCTCATTTTCCGACGATATGGATGGGCTTCGCAAAGTCCCTGACAATGTCCCGAATAAAGGCATGATGGAACAATATCTCCAAATGCCTCTGACAAAAGTACCGGACCCCTTTAGCGACGAATATCCAAGCTTCGCTGATCACAACAATGCGCGCTTACGGGCTTTTCTCGATCAATTTGGGTTCGACTATGATTTCATGTCCTCAACCGAGCAATATGAAGCGGGTACGTTTGATGCCATGTTGATGCGCATGCTGGAGAAGTATGATGATGTGATGAATATCATCTTGCCGACCATGGGCGAGGAACGACAGCAAACCTATTCGCCGTTTCTACCCATCTCACCAACGACAGGACGCGTTCTCTATGTACCAATGCTAGAGCGTGACGCCAAAGCCGGCACTGTCGTTTTTGAAGATGAAGATGGCGAGAAAATAAAAACGTCAATCACTGGCGGCGCGGTAAAGCTGCAATGGAAAGCGGATTGGGCCGGGCGTTGGTTTGCCCTTGGCGTTGACTATGAAATGGCGGGTGAAGACCTAACCGAGTCGACAAAACTATCGTCACGAATTGTGCGCGCCCTTGGGGGAGAGCCACCGGAGGGCTTCAACTATCAACTCTTTCTCGATGAGCATGGCAAAAAAATATCGAAGTCAAAAGGCAACGGCATCTCTATCGATGAATGGTTGACCTATGCCTCATCAGAAAGCCTTTCGCTTTACGGATTTCAGTCGCCCAAAAAAGCCAAGAAGCTCTATTTTGATATCATTCCAAAGACCGTCGATGAATATTGGACTTTTGTTGAAAAATATCGTGACCAAGAAGGGGCCAAAGCCCTCGATAATCCTGTTTGGCACGTACATGAGGGCAAACCGCCCGCAGACCTGCCGCCAGTAAGCTTTGCAATTATTCTCAATCTCGTGAGCGCCTCAGGCTCAGCGGATGCAGAAGTCTTACGCGGCTTTATTCGCAAATATCGACCCGATGCAAGCGACGCTGAGATTGCTGCAACAGACGCGATGATCAGTTTCGCCGGGCGTTATTTCGATGACTTTATCAAGCCAAACAAAAAATACCGGGCACCGACGGATCAAGAACGCGCTGCATTAGAAATGTTGCGTGCGCGCTTTCGCGAGCTTGGCGACGACCAGGCAGAAAATGACTATCAAACTGCCGTTTTTGATGCTGGCAAAGCGCAAGACTATGAAAATATTCGCAGCTGGTTTACCGGCCTCTACGAAGTCGTTTTCGGCCAATCTGAAGGTCCCCGCATGGGGGCCTTTACGAAAATCTTTGGAGCGAATGCCATGGCTGATTTGATTGATGAGGGATTGGCACGTTAGTTCAACGGTATAATCTGATTGGCGATCTCTGCAATAATTTGATCATTGTTTGGAGTTCCCAACACAGATTGCATAAATTCATCGGTTAAAATTGTAGCGGCACCAAGCGCGGCACCAACTGAATAGAGCAGCAATGTTGGCACCGAGACGGTCTTTCTAAACCCTTGCTGGGTTGCTTTTTCAATCGCCTCCGCAACGGTTTGAGAAAATGCACCCAGTGCTGCCTTTAATTCATCGTCGGCAAACCGGCTGACGTCAGGATTTGTCATAACCGTAAATTTCGCGCGGTTGTTCAGGGCCCAACGGATAGTGCTGCGTGCCATGAGGTTAAGACGCACAATGGAATCATCTGACATTGCATTTTCCGCATCGACTAAAATGGTTTCGGTTAATTCGAGATAGGCATCCTTCACAATCGCCGTCAAAAGGTCGGCCTTGCTTTTAAAGTGGCGCGTTGGGGCGGCGTGGGAAACGCCGAGGTCTTTTGCCACCTTTCTAAGGGACAGACTCTCAACGCCATTGTTGCCAATGACCGTAATCGCCTGATCCAACAGCGCCGCGCGCAAATTCCCGTGATGATAACTTGACATGAATAGCCCGATCTCGATTCGACTTTTTCTTAATAAAAACAACTATAACAACCGATGTTGACAATGACAACATTGGTTGTTATATATTTGCCTGACGGAGGAGACAGAGATGGAATTCGTGGTAACAAATGACGCCGGCGCACAAGTTCGGTATGTAGACACCAAAAGGTGGCTGTGGCTCGGCAGTCTCGCATTACCGATCATTCCGCTTACGGCTTTTGGTCTCTATTTCGGGAGCGGTGGAAGCCCATTTTATTTGGCCCTTCCCTTTCTCTATTTCTTTTTTCTCGTGCCCGGTTTGGATGCCATTGTCGGCGGCGATACCAGTAATCCTCCGGAAGATGTTGTTCCGGCTATGAGCAAAGATAAATTTTATGAGAAGATCGCTTATCTCATGATCCCCGCTCATTTTGCTTTATTCCTCGCAACGGTCTGGGTCGTCGGCACACAAACAATACCGTTTTGGGCCGTTGCGCTCTTAGCGGTTGGTGTTGGATCGATTAATGGCAGCCTGATTAATGTCGCGCACGAGCTAGGCCACAAGACGGACAAACGAAATCGGTTCTTTGCAAAACTTGCGATCTCCCTTTCTGGCTATGGTCATTTCATGGTTGAGCATAATCGCGGGCACCATGTTCGCGTGGCGACGCCTGAAGATTGTGCATCATCGCGCATGGGTGAGTCGGTCTATGCGTTTGCTTTAAGAGAATTACCCGGTGCATTTTTCGGTGGTTGGGAGCAAGAAACAAAACGTCTACGCAGTAAGAATTTGCCAGTGGTACATTGGAAAAATGAAATATTGCAAGTTTATTTTACCACCGCGATCATAGCGTTATCACTCGTTGCTTGGTTAGGGTGGATCGTTTTACCCTTTATTTTGGCACACCACTTCTTTTCCTGGTACGGCCTTACGCAAGTGAATTACATCGAACATTATGGTCTGCTTAGGCAAAAAGGACCAAACGGTCGCTATGAGAAATGTCAGCCGCGGCACTCATGGAATTCTAATCACAGAGTTTCGAATCTACTGTCACTCCATTTGCAGCGCCACTCAGACCATCACGCAAACCCGATGCGCCCTTACCAGGCATTGAGAGACTTTGACGACGTACCGACATTACCCTCAGGGTATCCGGGCTGTTTAGCGCTCGCCGCCATTCCTCCTTTGTGGTTCAAAGTAATGGACCCAAAAGTGATGGCCTGGGCAGGCGGCGACATTGAAAAAGTGAATGCGCAAAAACCGCAGACTTAAAAATCAACACGCACGATGAAACGAGCGCCTTGCACGATAAACCGTTCTTGGTTGATCAATTCTCCTATCCTAGCGTAGTCGCGAAAACACAGATCTATGGTATCAGCCGCGGGTACCAAAATTATATGCTTTGCATAGGAATTAAACATATGCGCCAAAAATTTTTCGGACCTGGCTTTTTAGTATTCTGTTTGTCGCTGTTCTTTTCGCTAGGGGTCAATGCATTCGCAGCAGACGAAGAAAAAACCAACCCAATGGATAAAATGAGTTGGCTATTGGGAAATTGGACATTCGAAGACGCCCAAGTTAATGGCCAATATTGGGAACGAGGCACGAGAATTTGCGTAAAGGTCTTAGATGATCAGTATATTCGTTGTGAGTCTAAAGGCGTCTCGAACTCAGGCAATGAGCGATCCTACTATTTCATCTTGGGTTACAATAGGATGGATGAGCGTTATGAAATGGTTGGTCTCACCAGCAGCTATCCCCGACAGAATCTTTACATCATTACACCGTCTAACGACGGACATACCCTAGAATTGCAAAACCACTTCTGGACTGCCGAAGGTATTGTGTCGAGCAATAATGCAACAATTCATTATAACGGCGTTGACGAATATGTCTGGGATATTCGCAATGGTGAGGTGGATCCCGATACTGGCAAGAAAGCAATTGGCTTTGTAGACACCGTGAAACGTTTGAAATAGTTTTGTACGCGATCCGGCAATAACCTCGATGCCATTGGACTGCCGCCTCACTCAATCCCTATCATCTTTCCAAAATCCGAATAGCGCCGTGTTTTACGCGCTTCAAACTCTTCATCACTCAACGGGTTATTTGCATAGTCAAAGGTCACACCCGTACCTTCAATAATTCTGTTCATATAATTGAAAAGCGCCGCCACTTGTATCGCATCAAACAATGCGCGTTCAGACCAACCAGCATCATACACAGCGGTTGCATCAGCAGCGGACAACATTGGCGGCAGGTTTTTTAGCTTCGCCACATACTTTAACATAGGTTTCAGTTTTTCATCGACAGGTGCATCATCCACATTTGCGACTAATGCATCGATCACGGTGTCGTCGACCCCAAAAGCGCGCGCATAAATTTTGTGCGCTCCGAAACAAAAACTGCACGCATTGAGGCCCGACACAAATGCCGCGATCAATTCCCGCTCCGCAACGGTAAGCGGGCTTTCCCCGCGCAACAATGCATCGTGATATGCAAGTAATGGCTTCACACATTCGGGGAAGGCTTTGTAAACATCGGCAAGATGTGGGTTTTCAGGCATACTGGGGAACAACGTCATAATAGTCGCCAATCGAAAAAGGTTTTAAATTACGGCCATTGCCGTTCACCGCTGAGATATCGTGCCACATCGATATAGTCGATGATCAAAGAGGTAACATTCGTCACAAAGACAATAGCCAACCATTTTGACGAAAAGCCTGGGCGATCCCACACGGCTTGCCGTTGCCAAAGATAGATGACGAGCGGGGTCCAGAAAATAACGTGGGGAAGCCCGAGTATGCGCTGAAAGCCATATTGATGGTACATGACTTCCATCATAAAAGCCGCTGCCAAGAAGGCGACCAACACCCATTTTGCTTCGACACGGGACCGTAAAAAAATAAGCCCGCCAAAGAAATTGACCAGCACCAACCAGCCAATCCATGCCTGTATCCAGATAGGTTGCAACAAAATAGCCGCAGCAAGAGTGTCAGACCGGGCGATCGCTTCAAATACAGAGTCCAACCCAGCCACCCACGTCAAAAAATTAGCATTCAATCAATAAAGTTTGTTTGTTCGTGAAGAAATTTTAGCACTCACCTGTTCTGAGCGCTAGTCGTGATTCGATTCCACAACGACATCGAAAAAATTTCTTTAGCAGAAAACTTCAATCACGATTGTGAAATAAAAACTGCGCGCACGCGGCATAGCAAATTTAACAGAGTTGTCAGCACATTAATGAATTGTGACGCAAATTTGACCGCGGGCTGATTAGTAAATTGGGTCGCATGATCGCCGCATTCATGATATATTGTATCATCTACAACAAAGACGAAACGAAATATTAGGGGCCTCGTATTAACCTTGTTTTCGCGCGCCATATGTGTGTGCGAGAGACGAGTAAATGCGGACATGCTTCCGCATGTGTAACTGGGTGCTTTGGCGGGTGAAAAACTAGAGACAACGGACCAAAAAAAGTCCGAAAACATTGCAGGCAATAAGATGGTGCAGCGAAAGAATATACCAATCAAGCGGGTCGACGAGACCTGGCCTTGCTTTGACGATCAATGCACCTACATCAAGTCAAGAACCGAAAATATCAATATGCGAAAAGCGGCAATGCCTGAATTTGCTACGCGTAGCGATGTTTTCTCTATTCAACCGAGGGGCGCTGGGTCGGCAAGATCGGCGCTTTTTTTGTCTTCATTCGGCGGCGTTAAAACCGCTTCTGGCAGCGTAAAAAGTGAGCGTGGATTATGAGCGAACAACAATTGGATGTCTTTGACGCATTTTCGGAAAGCTATAGCCGGGTCAAACAAGAATCGATGAGCTTGCGTGATTATCTGCTCGCAGCCCGTGACGACCCGATGCTTTATGCATCGCCTGCGGAACGGATGGTTCAGGCAATCGGTGAACCGGAGATGATCGATACGTCGAAAGATCCACGACTGTCGCGCATTTTTTTCAACCGCACGATCCGTCGCTATAAAGCCTTTGAAGGTTTTTTTGGTATGGAAGACACGATCGAACGGATTGTGTCATTCTTCCGTCATGCAGGTCAGGGATTGGAAGAAAAACGCCAGATTCTTTATCTCCTCGGTCCTGTTGGTGGTGGTAAGTCTTCCCTTGCTGAACGCTTAAAAGACTTGATGGAAACATATCCGATCTATGTTTTGAAAGCCGGTGATGAAATTTCACCTGTCTTCGAAAGTCCGCTCGGCTTGTTTCAAGCGCCTCAGCTTAAATCCCTGCTCAGCGATAAATATAACATTGAAGAGCGTCGCTTGAATGGATTGATGTCTCCTTGGGCAGTCAAACGTCTCGACGAATATGGCGGTGATATATCTAAGTTCGAGGTCGTGCGTATGTACCCATCGAAATTACGCCAGATTGCCGTTTCAAAAACCGAACCAGGTGACGAGAACAATCAAGACATCTCCGCACTGGTGGGTAAAGTCGACATCAGAAAGCTGGAGCATTTCAGTCAGGATGACACAGATGCCTATTCATATTCCGGTGGCCTTTGCCAATCCAACCAAGGTCTTTTGGAATTTGTTGAGATGTTCAAGGCACCTATCAAAGTATTGCATCCATTGCTAACCGCGACCCAGGAAAGCAACTATGTCGGCACGGAAGCGCTGGGACCAATCCCGTTCCAGGGTATTATCCTTGCGCACTCCAATGAGAGCGAGTGGCAACAATTCCGCCACAACAAAAACAATGAAGCGTTCCTTGACCGTATCAACGTGATCAAAGTGCCTTACTCATTGCGCGTTACGGAAGAACGCCAGATCTATGAAAAACTGCTGGCGGGTTCAGAACTTTCTGATGCCGCATGCGCACCGGAAACGCTTGACCTCTTGGCACGTTTTTCTGTCCTGACGCGCCTGCGAGAACATGAAAACTCAAATATCTATTCTAAGCTACGTGTTTATGATGGCGACAAGCTGAAGGACACGGATCCAAAGGCGAAATCGCATCAGGAATATCGCGATGCCGCTGGCATGGATGAAGGCATGGACGGTATTTCCACGCGCTTTGCCTATAAAGTGCTATCAGCAACGTTCAATTTCGATACTGACGAGGTTGCTGCTGACCCTGTCCATCTGATGTATGTGCTCGAAAACTCGATTAAGCGCGAGCAATATGCGGATGATACCGAGAAACAATATCTCGACTTCATCAAATCAGAATTGTCAGCGCGTTATGCAGACTTTATTGGCAAAGAAATTCAAAAAGCCTATCTGGAAAGCTATTCGGAATATGGCCAGAACCTTTTCGACCGTTACATCTCATATGCGGATGCCTGGATTGAAGATCAGGACTTTAAAGATCCTGACACGGGCCAGTTGCTCGACCGGGCAACGCTAGATGCTGAGCTTTCCAAGATTGAAAAGCCAGCTGGCATTGCCAATCCGAAGGACTTCCGAAATGAAGTTGTGAAGTTTGCGCTGCGGGCACGTGCCAATAATGATGGTGATAATCCACGATGGACCTCATATGAGAAACTCCGCAATGTCATCGAAAAGCGGATGTTCTCACAAGTAGAAGATCTATTGCCGGTCATTTCCTTCGATTCAAAGAAGGACAGCGACACGGAAGCAAAACACGACAACTTTGTCGCACGCATGACGGAACGTGGATATACGCCGCGTCAGGTTCGTCGACTGGTTGAATGGTATATGCGAGTCAACAAGGCGGGGTGAGTCGCGTATCGGCCTGCTTCCTAGAGTGGTGCGCAGGATGCGCGCCACTCTAGCGGAATTCATACTGGCTTAGAAAGCAATCATGACCTCTTTTCACTTCATCGACCGACGCAAAAATCCTAAAGGAAAGTCACTGGGCAATCGCCAGCGCTTTCTCAAGCGCGCCAAAGCGCAGATCAAAGATGCGGTCAACAAATCCTTGCGCGATCGCTCCCTAAAGGAAATCGACAAGGGCGAAAAAATTACGATCCCATCGAAGTCGACGGCTGAACCCCGTTTCCGAGTCGATCCCAATACTGGCGAGCGCGAAATGGTGCATCCAGGCAACAAAGAATTTGCGAAAGGTGACAAGGTCAAAAAGCCACCAAAAGGCGGTGGGCGCGGTAAGGGCAAAGAAGCCAGTGATAGCGGCGATGGGGAAGATGAATTTCAGTTCACGCTGACCCAGGAGGAATTTCTGGATATCTTCTTCGAAGATTTGGAACTGCCCAATCTCGTCAAACGATCATTGAAAGAAATAAAGTCTACAGCTTTTAAGCGCGCGGGCATCACCAGCGCCGGTTCACCCACCAACCTCAATCTCATTCGAACCATGCGCAACGCCCATGGTCGACGTCTTGCCTTGCGACGCCCGTCAACGAAAGAGATGAATGCGCTGAAAGAGCGTCTGTTTCAATTAGAACGCATCTCGCAACCCAATGAAGATGAGATCGCAGAAAAGAAATCTATCCTCGCACAATTGGAAGAAATGGAAGCGCGTCGTCGATGGGCTCCGTTTATTGACCCACTAGATGTGCGCTATAATGCCTTTGAGCCAACGCCGGTGCAGACGACCGCGGCGGTGATGTTTTGCTTGATGGATGTTTCCGGCTCCATGGGGGAACGGGAAAAAGATCTCGCCAAGCGTTTTTACATGTTGCTCTATCTCTTCTTGAAGCGTCGCTATGAACGAGTTGAGGTGGTCTTTATTCGCCACACGCACCATGCTGAAGAAGTTGACGAAGAAACATTCTTCTATTCTCGCCAATCGGGCGGCACAGTCGTTTCCACGGCGCTTGAGAAAATGATGGAAGTCCAAAAAGACCGCTTCCCTGCGGGGGAATGGAATATTTATGTGGCGCAAGCCTCTGACGGGTTCACCCAGTCCGGCGACGCGCAACGTTGCGTTGAAATGCTCAATGACGACATCATGCCGATCTCGCAATATTACGCCTATATCGAAATCCTAGATGAGCGTGAGTTAGAGGTTTTCTCGGACGCTGATAGTGGCGCAGAGCTCTGGCGCGCTTATCGCACCTTTGCGCCAGCATGGGGACATTTTGCCCAAACACGCATTGCGAAACCGCAAGATATTTTCCCTGTATTCCGCGAACTATTCGCCAAAGATAAGCGGGAGGCAGCATAATGGGACAGGCAGCAGAAGAAACCACCCTCCTTTTTGACGGTGCCGATTGGAACTTCGAAACGCTGAACAATACCCTCAACGCAATCGAAGATATCGCCCTAAATGATCTGGGGCTGAATATCTATCCGAACCAGATAGAGATCATCTCGTCGGAACAAATGCTTGATGCTTATTCAAGCCACGGCATGCCGCTAATGTATAAGCATTGGTCTTTCGGCAAACATTTCGCCCGTGACCAAATGATGTATCAAAAGGGTTATTCCGGCCTTGCTTATGAGATTGTGATCAATGCCGACCCATGTATTGCTTATCTCATGGAAGAAAACTCTATGACCATGCAAGCCTTGGTCATGGCCCATGCCTGTTTCGGGCATAATCATTTCTTCAAGAATAATTATCTCTTCCGTCAGTGGACTGACGCAGAAGGCATTCTGCCCTATTTGGATTTCGCAAAAAAATACATCGCGAAATGCGAAGACCAATATGGTTTGGAGGAAGTCGAATCTGTCCTAGATGCCGCCCATGCTTTGATGGACCAAGGCGTCTTTCGGTATAACCGACCACCGCGCCTTTCAGATGCGGATCGTCTAGCCAAAATGGCAGCACGCGCGAAACACGCCGAAACAACCTTCAACGATATTTGGCGTACTCTTCCCGATCTTGAAGTTGAAGAAGAAGAGGAAATGGAAGAGCGTCAGGCAGAAGTGCGAAATATAAAACTGCCCGAAGAAAACCTGCTCTATTTCATTGAGAAAGCCAGCCCGGTCTTGCGCCCATGGCAGCGGGAACTGGTCAGGATTGTGCGCAATGTGGCACAATATTTCTATCCGCAAAAACAAACCCAAGTGATGAATGAGGGCTGCGCTACATTCGTGCATCACTACATCATGAACGAGCTTTTCAATCGCGGTCAGATTAGTGAGGGCGCGATCATGGAGTTCTTGCATTCCCATTCATCCGTCGTGTTCCAACCTGAGTTCGACGACCAGCGCTATTCAGGATTTAATCCTTACGCGCTTGGATTTGCCATGATGGAGGACATCAAGCGCATCAGCGAAGATCCAACAGACGAAGACCGGGAATGGTTCCCAGAAATTGCCGGACGCAATGAGTGGCGTGAAGTTCTGAAAGACGCCTGGGCAAACTTCCGCGATGAGAGCTTCATTTTGCAATATCTCTCACCAACGGTCATGCGCAATTTTCGCATGTTCGCCATTGCTGATGTTGCCAAAGAGTCCCATGTCCATATATCAGACATTCACGACAATCGAGGCTTCAGACAAGTTCGCGAGCGCTTAGCAAAACTGTATGATCTCGGTATGCGCGAGGCCAACATCCAAGTCGTTGCTGCCGACCTAGAGGGCGATCGCGCCTTGCATCTGCGTCATGAAACGCACAATGGCCGAAAGTTAGACACGAAAACAAAAGACGCCGTGCTTACCCACATCGAAACCTTGTGGGGACACGAAGTCACCTTGGACGAAGTTTAAGCCTTATCGTCTCGACCAAAATTCGGTGCAGCGGTTTCTTGCCCTGCATCGACAATCGCCCGGCGCAGGCTGCGACCGCGGGTAAAGGCATCATAGAGCGCATCACCATCGCCCCAACGGATCGCCCGCTGCATTACGGCCAGCTCTTCCGAAAATCGCCCCAGCACTTCAAGGATGGCATCCTTGTTGTTGATGAACACGTCGCGCCACATCACCGGGTCAGAAGCGGCAATGCGCGTGAAATCGCGAAAACCACCCGCTGAATATTTAATCGTTTCCGCCTCTGTGACCGATTCGATATCATCCGCTGCGCCGACCAAAGTGAATGCAATCAGGTGCGGCAAATGGCTTGTCACTGCAAGGGCCAAATCGTGATGGGCCGCATCCATAATCTCAACATTGGCCCCCACCGCTTCCCATAAATCTGTGGCACGTTCGATCGCTGCCTTTGCTGCATCATTATTGTTTTGCAGTGGCGTGATGATGCACCAGCGGTCTTGAAACAATGTTGCAAAACCCGCTTCCGGTCCCGATTGCTCCGTACCCGCAACAGGGTGACAGGGCACGAATGCAATATCATTTCGTAACGTTTGAGCTGCGTGCGCGACAGCCCCTTTTACCGAGCCCACATCGATTACAAAAGCACCGGATGGCGCGTGCACGTTTAACAAAGCGCATAGATCTGCAATTGCGCCGACAGGCGTTGCCAGAATGATCAGATCTGCATCGCTAACAGCAGCGTTGAAATCACCAGCTGTA